>JANPHI010000385.1:0-4838 GCA_031424355.1 Betaproteobacteria bacterium | reverse complement strand
TCGATGTCGAGGTGTTCGGGGCAGACCCAGCCGACATCGCCGTTGTCGCTGCCGCCGCCCAGCACGCCGGCCATCGGCTCGTCGGCCTGCGCGTCGGCCACCAGCTTGGGCATGGAATACCACTGCGGCGCCGACCAGCCGAACTGCTGCGCGTATTCCACCGCCAGGCTCTCGAAGCTCTGCTGCTGCCCGGTGGCACGGTACAGGTCGAACAGCACCAGCCAGGTTTCGGCGTGCTGGGCGCGCGCGCCGCTGGACTGCGTGATGCGCTGCAGCGCTTCTTCGCATTGCGTGAAATCGGCGTTGGCGAAGGCGATCACCGCTTCGTCGAGTTCGGGGTCGTGCACGACTTCGCTGACTTCGACGGCGAAAGGGTTGCCGAAGTCGCTGTCGTCCACCATCGAACCGCCGCTGCCACTGCCGTTGAAGGACACCGATGACAGCGGTGCCAGCGGCGGCAGGCCGGCCGACATCTGCACCGGCGAAGGCTTGGACGTCGAGGGCAGGTTCATCACCGGGAAGGGCGGCAAAGGCTGGGCTGCGGGCGGCCGGTCAGCACCGCCCGCAGGCGCCAGGCGAGCGTCGGCTGGGGACGCCACCGGGGCGGGCGCCGGCGCCGGCGGCCGGGCCAGCGGGGCGGGGCGCGACAGCACGCCCGGTGAAGTGGACCGGTCGCGGCCCGAATGGAAGCCGGCGTCGCCGACCATCTGCTGTTCGATCTCGTCGATCTTGGCCTTCACGCCGTCCTGGCGTGGCGCGTGGTTTTCCGACTGCCGCACTTCGGAGTCGTCCAGCCGCGACGAACCGCCCAGCGCGGCCAGTTGTTCGGGCGACAGGCCTTCACGGCGCACGCGGCGCAGCATGTCGAATTCGCGCTTGCGCACGAAGTCGTTGCGCCGCTTGCGCTCGATCATCGCCTTTAGCTCGGTCTTTTCGAGATCGAGCTCGCGGGTGTCGTCCTGCCGAGAATTGAGGTCCGTCCAGTCGGTGGCCGGGTTCGCCACGAAGCGAACCACCTTGCGGAAGAAACTCTCGTTCTCGGCCATGGAAGGCTCAGTCGCCGAACATCTTCTGCTTGAGTTCGCGGCGTTGTTGCGCTTCCAGCGACAGCGTGGCCGTCGGGCGGGCCAGCAGGCGCGCCAGGCCGATGGGTTCACCGGTCTCGTCGCAGAAACCGTACTCGCCGGTGTCCAGGCGGCCCAGCGACTGCGCGATCTTCTTCAGCAGCTTGCGTTCGCGGTCGCGCGTGCGCAATTCCAGCGCGTGCTCTTCCTCGATGGTGGCGCGGTCGGCCGGGTCGGGAACGATGGACGTGTCTTCGCGCAGGTGCTCGGTCGTTTCACCGGCATTCGACAGCAGGTCGTCTTTCTGCTGCTGCAGGCGCGCGCGGAAGAAGTCGAGCTGCTTGTCGTTCATGAACTCCGACTCGGGCATGGCCAGCAGTTCGGCCTCGGTCAGGTCGCGGCCCGCCTTGGTTTTCCAGGCATTGACCAGCTTCGGGTCGGGCTTGAAGGCGGTCTTGGGGATATCGGCCGTTTCGGTCATGGGTCGGGTGTGGGGGCGGGCCGGCGCGAAGCGATCAGTGAAACGGTTCGATGCCGGTGCCGCGACAGGTGCGGGAGGGGCAGGTTGCGGGGCCGCTTTCGCGGCGGCTGATTTGGCGGCCGAGCCCTTGGGCGGCGGCTTGCTGGGCGGCGTGGGGGGCACGGCAGCGCCTTGCGGGCCGCTGCTCATGGGCTTGTTTGCGGGGACGGGCTTGGGCGTGGTTGCCAGCGCTGCGACGGGCGCTGCTGCAACCGGCGCCGGCGCCGATGTCTTCGCGGTCTTGGCCGCGGTCGTGCTGGCGGCCGCTGCCTTGGCCGGTGGCTTGCTCACGGGGACCTCCTCACCTCTTGTCATGGCCTGGCACGGCCGTGGTTCCCGCCGACGGCGGGATGCGTTTGGGGTCGGGTCTGACCCCCAAGGCGCGCGGATTGTAGCCACGCCCCTGAGGGGCTGGGCCGAACGTGCGGCCGGCAGGCCGCTTCCTTCAAACGAGGCATTGTTCCAGCCCTTGCAACAGGATCTCTTTGGGCATGTCGATGCCGATGAACACCATCTTGCTGGTCTTGTCTTCGCCCGGCGCCCATTTCGGGCCCAGGTCGCTGCCCATCAGCTGGTGCACGCCCTGGAAGATGACCTTGCGGTCGCTGCCCTTCATGTTCAGCACGCCCTTGTAGCGCAGCATCTTCGGCCCGTAAACCTGCACGATGGCGCCCAGGAAGTCTTCCAGCTTGGCCGGGTTGAAGGCCTTCTTGCTCTTGAAGACGAAGCTCTTCACGTCGTCGTCGTGGGCGTGGTGATGACCCTGGTGTGACGGGTGGTCGCAGGCCTCGCCGGGGGCGTGGTCGTGGCCTTCGTGGCCGTGGTCGTGGCCGGCGTGATCGTGCTTGCCGTGCGGCTCGTCGGCGTTCAGGAACTCGGGGTCGATGTCGTGCTTGCTGTTGAGGTTGAAGCCCTTCAGGTCGAAGACCTGGGCGATGGGCACCTCGCCGAAGTGCACGGCGCGCTGCGGGGCGCGCGGGTTCATGTGCTTGATGCGGTGGATCAGCGCATCGACATCGGCCGGCTTGGCCAGGTCGGTCTTGCTGATGAAGATCTGGTCGGCGAAGCCGATCTGCTTGCGCGCTTCCTGGCGTTCGTCCAGCTGGGTGTCGGCGTGCACCGCGTCCACGAGGGTCAGCACGCTGTCGAGCAGGTAGCTTTCGGCGATCTCGTCGTCGATGAAGAAGGTCTGCGCCACCGGGCCGGGGTCGGCCAGGCCGGTGGTTTCGATGACCACGCGGTCGAAGTCGAGTTCGCCCTTGCGGCGCTTCTCGGCCAGCTCGTTCAGCGTGGTGCGCAGGTCTTCGCGGATGCTGCAGCAGACGCAGCCGTTGTTCATCTGGATGATCTGCTCGGTGGTGTCGGACACCAGGATCTCGTTGTCGATGTTCTCTTCGCCGAATTCGTTCTCGATGACCGCGATCTTCTGGCCGTGGGCTTCCGACAGCACGCGCTTGAGCAAGGTGGTCTTGCCCGAGCCGAGGAAGCCGGTGAGGATGGTGGCGGGGATCAGGCCTGGTTTCATGGTGCGGGCGGCTTTCCGTGGGGCTGTGGTGCAGAGGGTGGGATATCGGGGCGAAGGGCGCTGTTGCAAGCCCTGGGCCGTGGCGTTCCCCGGGGGTGGATTGTTGCCCCGCGCACGGACCGCTGACGGGGGCTCGGTTATTCTCAAACTTCACCCACTGCCCGGCACCCTCCGTGTCCGACCCTGCACCCACACGGCCTGCGCGCGTTGCCAGCAGCTACGCACAGGCCGCGCGCGCCGAACGCCGTGCCGAACGACGCGACAAGCGTTCGCTGTTTGAACGCCTCGTCGAGCTGATTTCACCCGGCCCCGACAGCAAGGCCGAGCTCATCGCCAGCCTGGCGGCCGCCGAGGACCGCGAACTGATCGAGCCCGAATCGCGCCTGATGCTGGAGGGCGTGCTGAAGATGGCCGACATGACGGCCGGCGATGTGATGGTGCCCGCGCCGCACATGGACCTGCTGGACATCGCGGCCGACTACGACGAACTGCTGGCCACCGTCATCGGCACGGCCCACTCGCGCTTCCCGGTTTACGAGGGCGAACGCGACCAGGTCATCGGCATCCTGATGGCGAAAGACCTGCTGAAGCTGCAGCGCGCGCCCGAACTGAACCTGCGCACCCTGCTGCGCCCGGCGGTCTTCGTGCCCGAAAGCAAAAGGTTGAACGAATTGCTGCGCGACTTCCGCAGCAACCGCAACCACCTGGCGCTGGTCATCGACGAATTCGGCAGCACAGCGGGCTTGATCACCATCGAAGACGTGCTGGAAGAAATCGTCGGCGAGATCGAAGACGAGTTCGACGAGCAGGAGCAGGAAAACGGCATCTACACGCTGGCCGACGGCAGCCACCGCGTGGCTGGCGACGTGGCCATCACGGCCGTCAACGAAGCCTTCGGCACGCGGCTGTCCGAGGCCGACTTCGAGACCATCGGCGGCTTGGTGGCGCAGGAACTGGGTCGCGTGCCGCGCCGCGGCGAGGCGGTCGAGATCGGCGGCCTGCGCTTCGTGGTGATGATCACGCGCGGCGGTGCGGTGCGCTGGTTCCGTGTGTCGCGGGTGGCCCAGATCGCCGGCGCCACCGGGGCCCTGAGTTCGGCCGACGGCGGCGACCAGGATTGAGCCGGGCTGAGCGCTTGCAGGCGCACCGGAACCGGTTCGGGCTGACGCGCTGGCCTGCTGACGCCGCGCTGGCCGCGCTGCTGGGTGCGCTGCAAACGCTGGCCTACGACCACACCGCCGCCTGGCCGCTGCCCATCCTGACGCTGGCCGTGCTGCTGTGGCGCTTGCAGGCCGCCACCCCGCGCCGTGCGGCGCTGCTGGGCTGGGCCTACGGCACCGGCTGGCTGACGGCGGGCACCTGGTGGATCTTCATCAGCCTGCACCGTTACGGTGGCCTGCCGGCGCCGCTGGCGGTGCTGGCGGTGCTGGGCTTGGCTGCGGCCTTGTCGCTCTACCTGGCGGCCGCCTGCGCAGCCTGCGCCCGCTGGCGGCGCGGCACGGGCTGGGACGCGCTGCTGTTCGCCGCGCTGTGGCTGATGGCGGAACTGGCGCGCGGTGTCATCTTCACCGGCTTCCCGTGGCTGGCGGTGGGTTACTCGCAGCTGGACGGCCCGCTGGCGCCGCTGGCACCCTGGGTGGGCGTCTACGGCATCGGTGCGGTGGTGGCGCTGGTCGCGGCGGCTGCGGTGGCGGCGGTCAGCCCGCAGCGCCTCACAACGGATTCGGCG
>JANPHI010000384.1:0-20958 GCA_031424355.1 Betaproteobacteria bacterium | reverse complement strand
TCGACGTGAGGCGTGTAAATGGCTTTGTGCTTGCCGCGCAAACGGCGTGCTGCTTCGCTGGCAACACGACCGAGCACCTTGTCGGTGGCGTCAATCACAAACCATTCATGCGTCACTTCGGCCGGCTTGGCGCTGAAGGTCTTCATGAGGGTCTTTCGGTTTGCGCGCTGCCCGCCGGGTAGACGGAAAAAAGCGCGCGAGTCCATCGGCGGGCCTTTTCGAAATTTCTCTCGGAATGACCCCCTGTCACCCCTTGGCGCCGCTCGTTCAGGGCGGCCTCGCAGGATGCAATCCCGTTGAAACAGCGGGGATCGCGACAGGGCTGGTTCCCCGGCCGAAATCGGGGACAGCCTTTGAGTATATCCGGAACTGGCAGGCTGTGACCTTGCCGCCTCAGCGCAGCGCGTCAATCACCCTGCCAGTGAAGTAGGACTCGATAGACTGAGGGTAAACCCTAGATAAACCCACTACGATGCAGCTTCAATGCCTGGAGGCACGCATGAACCCCGAACCTGACAAGAAGCTGGTCGCCGGCCTGCGACAGAGCCCTTCCCGGGCCGGCGCCGCACGCAACTGGGTGCCCATCCGGACGCTGGGCTCGCACCACCGTGAGCAGATGGTTCAACACCTCCTGGCGCTGGACGACGATGACCGCGCGCGGCGCTTTGGCCACCTGGCCAGCGACGAACGCATCCGCCACTACGTGGAACAGATGGACTTCGACGCCGACGCGATGTTCGGCGTTTTCGACCGCCGGCTGCATTTGGTGGCAATGGTGCATCTGGCCTTTCAGTCGCAAGGTGACGCGGCCGAATTCGGCATCTCGGTGCTGCCATCGATGCGCGGCCGCGGGGTTGGCGCCCTGCTCTTCGAGCACGCCATCACGCTGGCGCGCAACCGCAACATCGACACCTTGATCATTCACCTGGCGCGCGACAACGCCCCCATGCTGGCCATCGTGCGGCGTGCGGGCGCGAAGCTGGCATTCGATGGCAGCGACGCCATCGCCACCTTGCCGCTCCCGGCGGACACCCTGGGCTCGCAGATACAGGAAATGCTCGGGCACCAGGCTGCCGAATTCGACTACCGCTTGAAGCTGCAGGCCCTGCGCCTGGATGCCCTGCGACAGCCCCGCCCCACCTGATCGCGGGTAACCACCCGAAGCCGGGGTGCGGCCGCCAGTAGGGCGCTGATATCCTCATCGCTCCTCTGGTTTTGTGCCGTTCTAGCGAGCAATCCGCGTGAACCTGGCCGCTCATGCAGCACCTCCTTCCGTGGATCCTGGCCTCGCTGTCCCTCGCACTTGCGCTGGGTGCAGCGCTCATGTTCCTGTCTCGCAAGCAAGCCCGCGACGCCAATGCGTTGCCCGCTGAATGGGCCCTGACGGCACGCCCGGTCTTCAACAGCAACGAACGCCGCCTGTACCGCCTGCTGCGTGAGGCCGTGCCGCAGCAAGTGGTGCTGGCCAAGCTGCCGCTGGTGCGTTTTTGCCAACCCACCGACCCCAAGACCGTGCGCTACTGGTTTGGCCTGCTGGGCAACAGCCACATCAGTTTTGCGATCTGCAGCAACAACGGCCGCGTGCTGGGTGTGGTGGATATCGAAGGCGACCGCCCACCGTCGCGCCGGCTGACGGCCATCAAGCAGTCGGTGATGGAAGCCTGCGGCATCCGTTACCTGAGCTGCACGACCGAGCGCATGCCCACCGTCACCGAAATTCAGCAGTTGGTGCCGTCACCCGGCGCCGTGGCCATGGGCCTGAGCGCTGCGCTGGACGCCAATGCCAGCCGCCGCGAGCGCAAGACGCTGTGGCAGGACTCGGGCTTCATGCAGGACTCCTTCTTCGGCATGGACGGCCGCGGCGAGGTGCGCAGCAGCGGCTTCGGCGCCGCCGGCCCGGGCTACGCCGGCCGCGACCGGTCGCCGGGCCCGGATGAAATCGGTGGCGTGGTCATCGACACCCCGGTTTCGCCGCTGCGGCATTGAGTTGAACTACGCCAACCTGGACCCCCAGCAGGTCCTGGACGCGCTGGACGCGGTGGGTTTGCGCGGTGACGGGCGGGTGCTGCAACTCAACTCCTACGAAAACCGCGTCTTCCAGGTTTTTCTGGAAGACGCAGCGCCCGGCCAGGAAGCCGTCGTCGTCAAGTTCTACCGACCCGGCCGCTGGACTGACGCGCAGATCGTCGAAGAGCACGCCTACGCGCTGGAACTGGCCGCTGCCGAAGTGCCGGTGGTGCCACCGCTGGTGCTGCAGCCCCGTGACGGCAGGCCGGGCCTGCGCCTGCTGGGCCACCCGCCGACGCTGGCCTGCCTGGACACGCCCGCCGGCGCCCACCGCTACACCGTGGCGCGCCGCTGCGCCGGCCGTGAACCCGAACTGGAAGACCCGGCCGCGCTGCGCCAGCTGGGGCGCTTCATCGGCCGCCTGCACGCGGTCGGGCGGCGCCAGCCTTTCGTTCACCGCCACCAGCTGAACGCGCGGGTCGATGGCCGGCGCGCGCTGGCACAGCTCATCGAAGGCAGCTTCGTCCCCGATACCCAGCTGGCCGCCTGGCGCGAGACCTGCGAACGCGCGCTGGACGCCGTCGAAGCCGCCTTCGACGCTGCCGCCCCCTTGGCCACGCTGCGTCTGCACGGCGACTGCCACCTGGGCAATGTGCTGTGGCGTGACGGCGCGCCGCACGTGGTGGACCTGGACGACGCGATGCAGGGCCCCGCCGTGCAAGACCTGTGGATGCTGGTCTCGGGCGACCACGCCACGATGGCACAGCAGCTGAACACGCTGCTGGAAGGCTACGAACAGTTCAGCCCTTTCGACGACCGCGAGCGCGCGCTGATCGAACCGCTGCGCACCCTGCGCATGCTGCGCCACAGCGCCTGGCTGGCCGCGCGATGGAGCGACCCGACCTTCCCGCTGAACTTCCCCTTCTTCGGCAGCGCGGCCTACTGGAGCCAGCAGACCGCCCAACTGCGCGAGCAGATCGAAGCGATGGCCGAAGCCGCCGCCATCGCCCGCTGCGAAGCACCGCCCACGCGCTGGGCAGTCCTCGACGACCGGCCGTTCGACGGCGACGGCTTCTCCTGAAGCCGCCGCGCGCTCACGCGCTTTGCGTCAGGCCGTCAGCAGCCGGTTGACCCGCTGCACATAGGCGGCCGGATCTTCGAGCTGCCCGCCTTCGGCCAGCAAGGCCTGGTCGAAGATGATCTGCGCCAGGTCGTCAAACGAGGCTTCGGGCGTGACCTCCAGCCGCTTCAGCAGCAGGTGCGCCGGGTTGACTTCCAGGATCGGCATCCCCTTGGGCGCCGACTGGCCCGACTGCTTCAACAGCCGCGCCAGGTGCGAACTCATGTCGCCCTCATCGACCACGATGCAGGCCGGTGAATCAACCAACCGCGTGGTGGTCCGCACGGCCTTGGCGCGGTCCTTCAACGATGCCTGCAGCTTTTCCAACATGGGCTTGAAGGCCTCGGACGTTTCCTCGGCCTGCTTCTTTTCTTCCTCGTCCTGCAGCGCGCCCAGATCGACACCGCCCTTGGCCACGCTCTGCAGCGGCTTGCCGTCGAATTCGTACAGGTGCTGCAGCATCCATTCATCGACGCGGTCGGTCAGCAGCAGCACCTCGATGCCCTTCTTGCGGAAGATCTCCAGCTGCGGGCTGCTTTTGGCCGCGGCCAGGGTGTCGGCGGTGATGTAGAAAATCGCCTCCTGGCCTTCCTTCATGCGGCCCGCATAGTCGGCAAAGCTCACACCGCTGTCGGCCGTGGTGCTGGCAAAGCGCAGCAGCTTGGCCAGGCGTTCCTGGTTGCCGTGGTCCTCGCCAATGCCTTCCTTCAGCACCGCGCCGAACTGGTCCCAGAAGGCGGCGTACTTGTCGGTCTGGTTCTCGGCCACGTCTTCCAACATGCCCAGCACCTTCTTCGTGCTGCCCTCGCGGATGGCCTTCACGTCGCGGCTTTCCTGCAGCAGTTCGCGGCTGACGTTCAGCGGCAAGTCGGCACTGTCGATCACGCCCTTCACGAAGCGCAGATAGGTCGGCAGCAGGCTCTCGGCGTCGTCCATGATGAAGACACGCTTCACGTACAGCTTCACGCCCCCGCGCTTGTCGCGGTTCCACAGGTCGAAAGGCGCCTTGGCCGGCACGTACAACAGTTGCGTGTATTCGGTGCGGCCTTCGACGCGGTTGTGCGTGTAGGCCAGCGGCGCTTCCTGGTCGTAGCTGATCTGCTTGTAGAACTCCTGGTACTGCGCGTCGGTGATGTCGCTCTTGGGGCGCGCCCACAGCGCGGCGGCCTTGTTCACCGGCTCCCATTCGCCCGTGTTGACCTGCTCCTTCTTCTCTTCGTCCCAGGTCTGCTTGGCCATCAGCACCGGCAGGCTGATGTGGTCGCTGTACTTGCTGATGATGGACTTCAGCTTCCAGGCCGACAGGAACTCTTCCTCGCCGTCGCGCAGGTGCAGGATGACGTCGGTGCCGCGCTCGGGGCGGGTGATGGTCTCGACTTCGAAGTCGCCGGTGCCTTCGCTGGACCAGCGCACGCCGTCTTCGGGCTTGGCGCCCGCGCGGCGGGTTTCCACCGTCATGCGGTCGGCGACGATGAAGCCGCTGTAGAAGCCCACGCCGAACTGGCCGATGAGGTTGGCGTCCTTCTTCTTGTCGCCTTCCAGCTTGGCCATGAATTCGCGCGTGCCGCTCTTGGCGATGGTGCCCAGGTGGGCCACCGCCTCGTCGGCCGTCATGCCGATGCCGTTGTCGCGGATGGTGATGGTCTTGGCGGCATCGTCGTACCAGACGCGCACTTGCAAGTCGGGCGCGTCTTCCAGCAGCGCCGCGTTGTCCAGCGCTTCGAAGCGCAGCTTGTCGCAGGCGTCGGAGGCGTTGGACACCAGTTCGCGCAAGAAGATTTCCTTGTTGCTGTACAGGCTGTGGGTGACGAGGTGCAGGATCTGTTTGACCTCGGCCTGGAATGACAGGGTTTGCTTGTCCATGGATTTTTTCTGAAGGATGTTCGGTAGCGTGGAAAGGGGAAGGCGAAGGGCCGCGTGCAGGGAAAGACGGTGAGGCCGGCGCGGCGGATTTCAAGGGCGTGAGCGACACACAGACGCGGCACAGACGCTGGACAGACGCCGTGGCCAGGTCGCCCGACTGGAGTCAGAGGCGGATTATTCCGGCTCGATTTTCGCTGCGCGGATGACGCCGGCCCAGCGCTGCATCTCGCTGGCCAGCAGCGCCTGCATCTGCGCCGGCGTGCTGCCCTGCAGGCGCAGGCCCAGCCTGGCCATCTTGTCGCGCGTGGCGGGCGCGGCCAGCGCCTCGCGGGCGGCGGCGCCCAGGCGCTCGATGACGGCCGGCGGTGTGCCGGCCGGCGCGGCCAGCGCGTTCCAGCTGGCCACGTCGTAGCCGGCTATGCCGGACTGCGCCACGGTGGGCACATCGGGCAAGGCCGGGTTGCGCAAGCCCGAGGTGACGGCCAGCGCCTTGACCGTGCCACCGGCCACGGCACTGGCCACATGCGGCAGCATCGGGCCGACGATCTCGAAGGCCAGGTCGACTTCCTTGGACAGCAGCGCGGTCAGCACGGCCGGCGTGGCCTTGTAGGGCACGGGCAGCACATCCACACCGGCCACCGTTTCGAAGAGCTTCACCGCCAGGTGCTGGGTGCTGCCCACCGCGATGCAGCCCACGTTCAGCTTGCCGGGGTTGGCCTTGGCGTACGCCACCGCGTCGCGCAGCGTGGCAAAGCGCGACCCGGCGGGCACGAAGATGCCCAGGTCGAAAAAGCCCAGCGTGGTGATGGGCGCGAAGGCCTTCAGCGTGTCGTAGGGCAGCTTCCGGATCAGCCCGGCGGCCACCGCGTGGCCGTTGCTCATCAACAGCAGCGTGTAGCCATCCGGCTTGGCGCCGGCCACGGCCTGCGACGCCACGATGCTGCCCGCGCTGGGCCGGTTGTCCACGACGACAGCCTGGCCCAGCGACTTGGCCATGCCCTCGGCCACGGCACGGGCCGTCAAGTCGGCAATGCCGCCCGGGCCGAAGGGCACCAGCAGCGTGATGGGACGGTCGGGGAAATTGGTTTGCGCGTGCGGGCGCAAGGGCCAAGGCGCAGTGCCAGCCGCAGCGGCCAGGCTCAACAGGGTGCGGCGTTGCAGGGTCATGACGGCTTCACCTTCATTCCGGTTTGACGTTGCCGGCCTTGACGACCTGGGCCCAGCGCGGCAATTCGCGCTGGATCAGCGCCGCGAAAGCCTGCGGTGTGCCGGGCATCGGCAGTGCGCCTTCGACGGCCATTTGCTGGGCCACCTCGGGCAGGGTCAGGGCCTTGTTGATCTCGGCGTTCAGCCGCGCCACCACGGCCGCCGGCGTGCCGGCCGGGGCCACCACGCCGTACCACTGGTCGGCCTCGAAACCGGGGTAGCCGCGCTCGGCCACCGTGGGTACATCGGGCAGCGCCGGGATGCGCTGCGCGCTGGACACCGCCAGCGCGCGCAGCCGCCCGCTCTTCACATGCGGCAGCACGGCGGGTGCGCCGGTGAAGGTGGCATCGACCTGGCCAGCGATCAGGTCGGTGACCGAAGGCGCCGTGCCGCGATACGGGATGTGCAGCATGAAGAGCCCGGCGCGCAGCTTCAGGAATTCGAAGGTGATGTGCGCCGCGCTGCCGTTGCCGCCCGACGAAAAGGTGGTCTGCCCGGGCCGCGCCTTCACCATCGCGATGAAGTCTTTCAGGGTGCGCGCGGGCGCGTTGGCGTTCACCACCAGCACATTGGGCACCCGCGCCACCCAGGCCACGGCGGCGAAGCTCTTCACCGCGTCGTAGGCCAGCTTGGGGTAGAGCGCCGGGTTGACGGCCAGCGTGCCGCTGTGGCCCATCAACAGGGTGTTGCCGTCGGCGTCGGCCTTGGCCGCTTCGGTGGCGCCCAGCGAGCCGCCGGCACCCGGTTTGTTGTCCACGATGACGTTGACACCCAGGGCCGCCGCCAGCTTGGGCGCGAGGGTGCGGGCCAGGATGTCGGAACTGCCACCCGGCGTGAAAGGCACGATCAGGCGTATCGGCTTGGCCGACTGCGCCCAGGCGGCTGGCGCGGCACCGGCGGCACAGGCCAGTGCCGACTGCAACCAGCGGCGGCGGGCAATGGGAAGGTAGGTGCTCATGGGCGGGGTGACCGTTTCAAGCGATGGCGTGCAGCAGCGGCTGCCCTTGCAACCAGCGCTGCAGGTTGTCGGCAAAGATCGCCGCCACGCGCGGCGCGTGGCTGTCGGAATAGCCGGCGCAGTGCGGCGTGGTGATCACGCCGGGCAGCGTCCACAGCGGTGAGTCGGCGGGCAACGGTTCGCGCTCGAACACGTCCAGGAAAGCACCCGCCAGATGGCCGCTTTGCAAAGCCTCGATCAAGGCCGGCTGCACCACCACCTCGCCGCGCGCCACGTTGATGAGGTGGGCCCCGCGCGGCAAGGCGGCCAGGGCTGCAGCGTCGATCAGGCCCTGCGTCTGCGTGTTCAGCGGGCAGGCCAGCAGCAGCCAGTCGGCACCCGGCAGCGCCTGATGCAGCTGCGTGAAGGCGAAGGTCTGGATGCCGGGCCCGGCGGCCTCGGCGCCCTGCCGCACCACCCGCACGCGCAGGCCCAGCAGGCTCAGCAGCGGCTGCAGCGTGCGGGCGATGGGGCCCCAGCCAACGAGCACCGCCGTCTGCCCCACCAGGTCGCGCGGCGCGGGGCCGGCCTGCAGCGGCGCCCAGCGCCGTTCACGCTGCGCGGCCATCAACTGCGGGAAGCGCCGCGCCAGCGCCAGCAGGCCGGCCAGCGCGGTCTGCGCCACCACCTGCGCATTGGCGCCCGACGAGGTGGTGACGGCCACGCCGCGCGCGCGCAGCTCGGCGTAGATCGGCCGGTCGGCACCCGCCGAATGCGTGTGCACCCACCGCAGTTCGGGCGAGCGGCGCAGCACGGCGTAGCCGTCGCGCAGCGGCGTGTCGGTGACGTGCTTGGTGGACAGGCCGGTGATGTCTCGCGAGATGAAGGCCGCGTGCACGGTCTGCGTGGCGTCGGCGGCGATGTCTTCCAGCGCCAGCAGTTGCAGGGGCTGCCCGTTCGCCGCTGCAACCAGATCAGCACCCAGGCTGTCGCGCACGGCGCGCGACACCAGCACCCGCGCCGGACCGGGCCGGCTCACCGCTGAACGCTCATTCCGCCGTGGCCCCCGATTCACGCACCACCACGCGCCACTTCTCGTATTCGCGCTGCACGAAAGCCGCGAAAGCCTGCGGCGTGCCACCCGCCGGGTCGGCGCCTTCCTTGACCATCTGCGCGTCCATGGCCGGCACGCCAACGATCTCGTTCACCGCCTTGTTCAGCGCGGCCACCACCTCGGGCGGCGTGCCTTTGGGGGCGAAAAAACCGAACCAGGAACCGGCCTCGAAACCCGGGTAGCCGCTGTCGGCCACGGTGGGCACATTCGGCAGCGAACGCGAACGCTTCAGGCTGCTGACGGCGATGGCACGCAGGCTGCCGGCGTCAATGTGCGCCTTCACCGACGGGATGGTGGCGAACATGAATTGCACCCGACCGGCCAGCAAATCGCGCAGCGCGTCGGCACCTTTGTAAGGCACGTGCACGGCCTCGAAACCGGCACGTTTGGCCAGGATGAAGCAGCTCAGATGGCTGCTGGTGCCGATGCCGGTGGACGAGCAGTTCAGCTTGCCCGGGTTGGCCTTGGCGTAGGCCACGAATTCGTCCAGCGTCTTGGCCGGCACCGACGGGTGCACGACCAGCACATTCGGCACATCGGCGATCTGCACGATGGGCACCAGGTCGGTCAGCGGGTTGTAGGCCAGCTTGGGGTAGAGCGTCGGGTTGACGGCGATGGGGCCGACGGAATTGACGATCAGCGTGTAGCCGTCGGCCGGCGCGCGCACCACCGCTTCGGTGCCCAGGTTGCCGCCCGCACCGGGCTTGTTGTCGATGACGAAGGGCTGCTTGAACTTGTCGGCCAACTGCTGGCCGACGCCGCGCGCCAGCAGGTCGGTCGTGCCCCCGGCCGTGAAGGCCACGACCACGCGCACGGGCTTGGTCGGCCAGCTTTGCGCATGCGCGGCCGTGGTAACCGTCAAGGCGGCCAGCGCAGCCAGCAGCAACTTCGTCATCACGTTCTCCAATTCGGGTCCAGCCGGTCCAGCTTGCGCAGCAGCGCCGGCCATTCCATCAGGCCGTAGGGCCGGCGCGTGCCGCGCTGGTAGTTGTTCCAGGTGGCTTCCAGCACAGGCGCCGGCACCTGCACCAGCGGCGTGTTGCAGGCCATGGCCGCCAGTTGCGTGTGGCAGGCCAGTTCCAGCCTGTGCATCCAGTTGAAGGCCTCGCCGATGGTGCGGCCCACGGTCAAGGCGCCGTGGTTGCGCAGGATCAGCGCTTCGCCGTCACCCAGGTCGGCCAGCAGCGAGGCCTTCTCGGTCTCGTCCAGCACGACGCCCTGGAAGTCGTGATAGCCCACCTTCAGAAAACGCATCGCCGTCTGCGTCATCGGCAGCAGGCCGCAGGCCAGCGCGCTGACCGCCATCGACGCCCAGCTGTGGGTGTGGATGACGCAGGCCACGTCGGGCCGGGCTTCGTGGATGGCGCTGTGGATGACGTAGCCGGCGCGGTTCACGCCGTAGCCCAGTTCGCCGAAATCGGGCGTGGCCAAGATGTTGCCGGCCAGGTCGATCTTGATCAGGCAGGACGGCGTGATCTCCTCGTACATCATCCCGTAGGGGTTGATGAGGAAAGCACCGGGCTCGCCCGGCACATGGCTGCTGACATGGTTGGCCATCATGTCGGACATGCCGTACAGATCGACGAGGCGGTAGCAGGCCGCCAGGTCCACGCGGGCCTGCCATTCCTGCGGCGTGCAGTGCGGCTGCATCGACGGGAGCTTCATGTCGCTGTCCTTCTGCTCAACCCTTGTTCGCCAGGCCCAGGCGTTCGATGGTGGCCTTCTCGGCGATGTAGCTGTCGCGCGCGAATTTCGTGTAGGTCTCGGTGTTCATGTAGATCACCGTCTGGTCGTACTTGTCGAAGCTGGCCTGCACGTTCGGGTCGTCCAGCGTGCGCTTGAAGGCGTCGTGCAGCGTGCGCGTCAAGCCCGCGTCCATGCCTTTGGGGCCGCACACGCCGAAGGGCGAATCGCTGACCGTCTGGTAGCCCAGTTCATCCAGCGTGGGCACATTCGGCCAGCGCTTGGTGCGCTTGCTGCCGTAGGTGGCCAGCAGGCGCAGCTTGCCGCTTTCCACCATCGGGCCCCAGCCCGTGGCGTCGCTGGCGGCCATGGTGTGGCCGCCCAGAATGGCCTGCATGTTGTCGGCGTTGCCCTTGAAGGGCACGTGGTTCAGCTTGATGCCGGCGCGCTGCGCGAATTCCTCCACCGCCAGGTGCGGGCTGGTGCCGATGCCGGTGCTGCCGTAGCTGAATTCGCCGGGGTGGGCCTTGGCCCACTCCACCAGGTCCTTGATGTTCTTGTGCGGTGAATCGGCGCGCACCACCAGGCCGAAGGTGTAGCCGGTGAGGCAGGCGATCCAGGTGAAGTCTTTCGTCACATCGAACTGCACCTTCTGCATGTGCGGGATGCGGAAGACACCGTGCGGCAGCTGGCTGAGCGTGTAGCCGTCGGGCTTGGCGTTGACCAGTTCGTTGGCACCCAGCACACCACCGGCGCCGGGCTTGTTGTCGACGATGACGGTCTGGCCGAGGATCTTGCCGGCGCTCTCGCCGATGGCGCGGATCACCGCGTCGGTGCTGCCACCGGCCGGCCACGGGCAGATGTAGCGGATGGGCTTGCTCGTCGGGTAGGCCTGGGCGTAGGCCAGGCGCGGCAGCGCGATGCTGCTGGCGGCGGCGCCGGCGGCAACGATGACCTGGCGGCGCGTGGGTTGATGGACGGTGCGGCTCATGCGAATCTCCTGCAAAGGTGGGCGCTGCAGCGGGCGGCGGCGCATGGCGGGCATTCTGGCGGGCGCGCCTGCGCTGCCTGGCCCCAGCAGCACAGGGGTTTCCCGCGTGGGGCCGGCCTGGGTGCGGCCTCAGTCCGGCTGTATGCGCGCTTCGCGGATCAGCCTGGCGTAGCGCGTTTGTTCGCTGGCCAGCAGCGTGCTCAGGCGGTCGGTGGGACCGGGCAGCACCTCGCCGCCAGCGCCGCTCAGGCGGTCGCGCACCTCGGGGCTGGCCAGGGCTTTCTGGATCTCGGCATGCAGGCGCTGCGTGACCGCCGGGGGCAGGCCGGCCGGGCCGACGAAGCCGTACCAGACGGATGCTTCAAAGCCGGCGTAGCCCGACTCGGCGATGGTCGGCGCGTCGGGGAAGATGGCCGTGCGCGTGGGGCTCAACACCGCCAGCACGCGCAGCTTGCCGGCCTTCACATGGGCCTGCACTTCCAGCGCGTTGACGGCCACGGTCTGGATGTGGCCGGCCAGCGTGTCGTTGATGGCCTGCGAGCCGCCTTTGTAGGGCACGTGGGTCAGCGTGATGCCGGCGGCGCGCTCGAACAGTTCGATGGCCAGGTGGGGCGTTGACCCATTCCCCGGTGTGCCGAAATTGATGCTGCCCGGCTTGGCCTTGGACAAGGCAATCAGCTTGGCCAGCGACGAGACTTCATTGCCCGCGCCGGCCGCAATCACCACCGGCACGCGGCCCACCAGCGAGATCGGCGTCACGTCCTTGGCGGGGTCGAAAGGCGAGGGCTGGTAGAGCGCCGGGTTGGCCGCGATGGCGTTGGCCGCCAGCGCCAAGGTGTAGCCGTCGGGCGCACTGTCGATGAGGGCGCGCATGGCGATGTTGGTACCGGCACCGGGCTTGTTGTCGACGATCACCGGCTGGCCCAGCGCCACTTGCAACTGCTGCGACACGGCGCGCGCAATGATGTCCACCGCCCCGCCCGGGCTGTAGCCGACGATGACCTTGATGGGCTTGTTGGGCCAAGCGGACTGGGCCTGCGCAACGGAAACCAGGCCGGGCGCCAGGGCGGCGGCGCTCAGCGTCAGCAGAGTGCGGCGGCGGTGCAGATCGGTGCTGTCGGTCATGGCAAGTCTCCGTTCGAACTATTCAGAACCCAGCCGCAGTTTGGTCGGCAGCCGGCGTTCGATGGACCATTTCAGCAGCGCCGCGCCGCGGTAGAAACCGTGGGCGAACTTGCTGTAGGGCATGGTCAGGAAGAGCGCCATTACGGCACCCAGGTGCAGGCACAGCAGCAGCGGCATGCCGGCGGCCAACAGCGGGAAGCGCGTCAAGGCCAGCAGCAAGCCCGATGCGCTGATGCCCAGCAGCAGCGCGATGAAGCCCAGGTCCAGCGGTTTCTGCGCGGCGTCGCCCTGGCGCGGATCGCGCTTCAGGTTCAGCCAGGCCAGACCGAGCGGGCCGACGATCAAACCGATGCCGCCCAGCGTGCCCAGCAGCTTCGGCAGACTGGTCCAGCCATAGGGCGCGACCCAGCCGAAAACGTAGTGGTAGACGGTGGCCACGCTGGTCGCCGCGAAACACATCAGGAAGCCGTAGAAGGTGGCGTGGTGGGCGTGGCGGCGGGCCTGCGACCAGCGGTCGTCTGCGTTGTTGCAGCCTTCGCCGTGGCCGCCGTCCAGGTACTTCAGCTTCAGCACGTTGACGGTGGCTTCCTGCACGGCCGGTGCGGTGGCCGCCCCCGGGTCGGCGTCGTGCCAGAAGCGGCCCAGGCCCAGGCCCAGGGCCAGCAATGCAAAGGCAAAGATGGGCGCGAACAAGCCGACCATCAAACCGTGCGGGAAGATGGCGTAGAAGCCGCCGCCGCCGCCGCGCGCGTCGCCGAGGCTGCCTTTGAGCACCATCGCCAGCACCAGGAAGAAGGCCAACCCGGCCCACACCGCCAAAGCCAGCACCAGGCCATTGCGCTGGTACAGCCGCCCGGCCCCCGGCGGCCAGGCGTACTGCGCATAGGTGTGCAGGCGCACGCGGGCCAGGGCCTGCGGCACGTTGACGGCGAATTCGTGCGGCGGCGCGTACTGGCAGGCGTGCAGGCAGGCGCCGCAGTTGTGGCACAGGTTGGCCAGGTAATGGGCGTCGGCCTTGGGAAATTCCAGCCGCCGCGTCATGGCCGGGAAGACCGCGCAGAACCCTTCGCAGTAGCGGCAGGCATTGCAGATCTGCAGCACGCGGGCGACTTCCGCCTCGGCGATCAGCGATTCCAGCACCTTCATGCGGCCACCTTCGAAGTCGGCGACGCCGCCCGCGCAGACTGCGCCGCCGAAGCCCCGGCGATGCGCCCGAACACCGTGCCGATGGTCATGCCCACGCCGGCCGTGTAGCCCTTGCCCAGCACATTGCCGGCCATCACTTCGCCGGCGGCAAACAGGTTGGCGCTGGGCCTGCCGGCGAAGTGCACGGCGGCGGTGTCGTCGACCTTCACGCCCAGGTAGGTGAAGGTCACGCCGGGCTTCAAGGTGTAGCCGAAGAAGGGCGCGGTATCGATGGGCCGGGCCCAGTGTGTCTTCGGCGGCGTCAGGCCTGCGGTGTGGCAATCGTCCAGCACCGCGTGGTCGAAAGTGCCCTCGCAGCAGGCGGCGTTGTAGTCGTTCACGGTTTGCATGAAGGCATCGACAGGCAAACCCAGTTGGCGCGCCAATTCGGGCAGGGTGTCGGCCTGCACGCCCTTGAACACCGGCGGCATGAAACGGCCCACGGCCTTGGCGTCGATGATGCTGTGGCCCAGTTGCCCAGCCTGCAGCGCCACCAGCCGGCCCCAGATGGCGTAGCGCTTGGGCCAGAAGTCTTCGCCTTCGTCGTAAAAACGTTCACCGGCCTGGTTGACCATGATGCCGAGCGACACGCAGTCCACCCGCGTCACGATGCCGCCGTCGTAAAGCGGCGCCCGCGCGTCGATGGCCACCATGTGGGCCTGCGTCGGGTCGCCGATGCGGTCGGCACCCTGCGCCAGCAAGTCCTTCAGCAGCACGCCCTGGTTGTAGCGCGTGCCGCGGATGGCGAAGTTGTCGGCCGGCCATTCGCCGCGTTCGTTGCAGCCCCAGGCCTCGCGCAGCCACTCGCGGTTGCTCTCGAAGCCGCCGCTGGCGACCACGCAACTGCGCGCGGCGATGCGTTCACCGCCGACGAGATGCGCGGCCACGAAACGGCTGCCGTCGAATTCCAGACGCTCGACGGCCGCGTCATAACGCACCACCACGCCCAGCGCTTCGGCACTGCGGTAGTAGGCGTTGACCAGCGCCTTGCCGCCACCCATGAAAAAAGCATTCGTGCGGCTGAGGTGCAGCGTGCCCGACAGCGAAGGCTGGAAGTGCACGCCGTGGCGGCGCATCCAGCTGCGGCAGGTGGCGCTTTCGCGGATCACGCGGCGGGTCAGGTGCTCGGTGGTCAGGCCGCCGGTCACCTTCAGCAGGTCCTGCCAGAACTCTTCTTCGGGGTAGGCCTCGGTCAGCACGTCCTGCGGCGCGTCGTGGCTGCAGCGGATGTTGCGCGTGTGCATGCTGTTGCCGCCGCGCCAAGCACGCGGCGCGGCTTCCAGCAGCAGCACCGAGGCGCCGGCTTCGCGGGCCACCAGGGCGGCGCACAGGGCGGCGTTGCCGCCACCGATGACCAGGACATCCAGCATCAGAAGGCCGTTCCGGAATGAAGCACGGTGGGCATGGGGCGAGGTCGGGTCCGAGAGGCCGCGACTGTAACTGCGGGCGCGTCCATGACCCCCGTCAAGGGCCCGCCGGGCCCCCTGGGTAAACTCGAAGGACACCCCAAACGCTGCACAGCAGACCCTGCACCCCATGAGTGCCTTTCTCGAAGAAACCGTGTTGAGCGTCCACCACTGGACCGACCGCCTGTTCTCGTTCACCACCACGCGTGACCCCGCGCTGCGGTTTTCCAACGGCCACTTCACGATGATCGGCCTGCGCGTGGACGGCAAACCGCTGCTGCGCGCCTACAGCATCGCCAGCGCCAACTACGAAGACCACCTCGAATTTCTCAGCATCAAGGTGCCCGACGGCCCGCTGACCAGCCGGCTGCAGCACATCAAGGTGGGCGACAAGATCGTCGTCGGCAAGAAGCCCACTGGCACGCTGCTGACCGACTACCTGCTACCCGGCAAGCGCCTGTACCTGCTGGGCACGGGCACCGGCCTGGCGCCCTACCTCAGCATCGTGCGCGACCCCGACACCTACGAGAAGTTCGAGACCGTGGTTGTGGTGCACGGCGTGCGCCTGGTGGCCGAGCTGGCCTTCCACGACCTGCTCGACCACGAACTGGCGCAGGACGAGGTGCTGGGCGAACTGGTGGCCGGCAAGCTGCACTACTACCCCACCGTCACCCGCGAGCCGTACAGGAACAGCGGCCGCATGACGGACCTGATCCAGAACGGCACGCTGGCCGCCGACCTGGGCCTGCCGGCGCTGAACCCCGAGGAAGACCGCGTGATGCTGTGCGGCAGCCCGGCCATGCTGCGCGACCTGAAGGCCCTGCTGGAAATCCGCGGCTTCAAGGAAGGCAACACCACCAAGCAGGGCGACTTCGTCGTCGAGCGCGCCTTCGTGGAACAGTGAGATTGCAATGCGCCAGGTCATCGTCCTGAACGGCCCCAACCTGAACCTGCTGGGCCAGCGCGAGCCGGCCACCTACGGCCACGCCACGCTGGCCGATGTGGAAGCGCTGTGCCAGGCGGCCGGCGCCCGCCTGGGCGTGGCCGTGACCTGCCTGCAGAGCAACCACGAAGGCGTGCTGATCGACGCCATCCACGAAGCCGGGCGCGGCGTGAAGGCGGGTACGGTGCTGGGCGTGGTCTTCAACGCCGGCGCCTACACCCACACCTCGGTGGCGCTGCACGACGCCATCAAGGGCGCCGAGGTGCCGGTCATCGAAATCCACATCAGCAACGTCCACGCCCGCGAAGCCTTCCGCCACCACAGCCACATCTCGCCGGCCGCCGCCGGCATCGTGGTCGGCTTCGGGGTGGACGGCTACGTGCTGGCGATGGAAGGCCTGGTGCGCAAGTTCGGCGCGGCCTGAGCCCGGAACAGCGCGTTTCCGGCTGCGTCATCGGGGTCAGCCCACCCCCCTTGAACAGGTGCCGGGTGGATGCAGTGCGGGCGCCTGCGTGGTACGGTGGATGACCACTTTAGACGGCGCCCCAGCCCGCGCAAACACCATGCAGATCACCCACTTCAAACGCAGCGCCGCTGCCGCCCTGCTCGCCGCCTTCAGCCTGGGCAGCCAGGCCCAGGACGTCATCGCGGTTTCCCCCTTCAGCTCGCTGAAGGTCTTCGGCGACAGCCTGTCCGACGGCGGCAACAACGCCCTCGTGCTCGGTTCGGGTGGCGGCGCGCCGACCAGCAACCTCTACGTGCCCGGCGGCGCTCCCTACGCGTCCGGCACCTACAGCAACGGTCCGGTGTGGGTCAACGCCTTCGCCGCTGCGCAGAGCCTGGCTGCTGCGGCCACGCCCTCGCTGGCCGGCGGCAGCAACTACGCGGCGGGCGGTGCGCGCACCAATGACGCGTCCGTCTACCCGCCCAGCGCCACCGCGCAGGTCAACAGCTTCCTGGCTGGCGTGACCACGCTGCCGTCCACCGGCCTCTACGTCATCGCCATCGGCGGCAACGACGTGCGCGACGTGACCCAGGCCGTGGCCACCGGTGCCGCGCTGCCATCGTCCATCGCCACCTCGGCAGCGGCTTACGCGCTGGCGGTGGGCAATATGGTCGATGCGCTGCAGGCCAAGGGCGCCCAGCACATCGTCGTCTGGGACGCCCCCAACGTCGGCGTGACGCCCGTCGCGCTGACCCTGGGCGCCGGTTTCTCCGCCCTGGGCACCAACGTCGCCACCGCCTTCAATCTGGCGCTGGCCGGCCGGCTGGCGGGCGAAGCCGGTGTGCTGACCTTCGACGTGTTCGGCGTCGTCAACAGCGTCGTGGCCAACCCCGGCGCCTACGGCCTGGTGAATGTCACCGACGCCTGCGGTGCGGTCGTCAACCCCTGCAGCAGCAGCCTGTCCACCTCGCTGTTCTACGACGGCATCCACCCCACCGCCGCCGGCCACGCCATCATCGCCAGCGCCATGCTGGACACCGTGGCGGCCAACGTGCCGGAACCGTCCACCTGGCTGATGCTGGCCGCCGGCATGGCTGTGTTGGTCGTGCGCCGCCGCCGCGCCTGAACGATCAGGCTGCCGGGCCCGCAGGGGCTTGGACTGCACCACAAAACGGGCCCTCGTCGGGCCCGTTTTTCTTGCCGGCAGCCGATCAGACCACGCCGAACTGCTCGGTATCGACTTCGGACTGGCTCTGCACGCTGTAGCGCCCGCCGTGCACGGTGCGCTGGTTGATCAGCGCGTCCACGCGGGCCAGCACCCCGGCGTCCAGCACCACATCGGCCGCCGCCAGGTCTTCACCCAGGTGGTCGCGGCTGGCGGTGCCCGGAATGGGGATGACGTGCTCGCCGCGCGTCAGCAGCCAGGCCAGCGCCAGCTGGGCCGGCGTGCAGCCGGCCTCAAGCGCCAGCGTCTGGTAGGCCGGCAGCAGCGCCAGATTGGCCGCGTAGTGCGCCGGGTCGAAGCGCGGCATGCTGCGGCGGATGTCCTTGGCGTCCAGCGTGGCCACGTCCAGCAGCCGGCCGGTCAGGAAGGCCCGCCCCACCGGGCTGAAAGCGACGAAGGCCGCGCCCAGTTCGCGGCAGGCGGCCAGCACGGCAATTTCAGGTTCGCGCGTCCACAGCGAGTATTCGCTCTGCACCGCCGCCACCGGGTGCACGGCGTGGGCGCGGCGCAGCGTTGCGGCTGACACCTCGCTCAAGCCCAGCAGCCGCACCTTGCCCTCTTCGACCAGCCGCGACACCGCGCCCACGCTGTCTTCGATGGGCACTTTCTTGTCCCAGCGGTGCAGGTAATACAGGTCGATGACGTCGGTCTGCAGGCGCTTCAGGCTGTCTTCGCAGTTGCGGCGCACGGCTTCGGGCCGGCCGTCGATGACGCGCTTGACGCCGTCGGGGAAGGTGACGCCGGCCATGCCGCCTTTGCTGCACAGCGTGATGCGGCTGCGGTGCGGCTTCAGCACCCGGCCGACCAGGGTTTCGTTGGCGCCGAAACCGTAGAGCGCGGCGGTGTCGAAGAGCGTGACGCCCTGGTCCAGCGCCTGCAGCAGCAAGGCCTCGCCGTCTTCGGCGCTGGGCGGGGTGCCGTAGGCGTGGCTGAGGTTCATGCAGCCCAGGCCGATGGCCGAGACCGACAACGGGCCGAGATTTCGCGTTTTCAAGGGGCAGCTCCAGTTTGAAAAAAGTATAGGTGTACGCAAAGCCGGCTTGCCTGCTCTGTCGGTTCACACCGCGCCGCCCGGCGCCACACGGAACCGACCCTTGCCTGCTCCCTATTCCCGCACCACCCGCGCCCTGGGGCAGGACACCGCCGTCGTCGCCGTGCTGGCCTGGGCGTTGGCTGGCACTTTGCTGGCGGCCTGGACGGCCTGGTTCTTCCTGGGCCGCGTCACGGTTTTCGAAGTCAGCCCGCGGGCCCGGCTCGAAGTGCAGCAGGCGGCCCACCCGGTGTCGGCGCAGGTGCCGGGCCGCGTGCTGTCGACCCGGCTGGTGCTGGGCCAGGCGGTGCAGGCCGGCGAGGTGCTGGCCGAACTGGACGCCAGCGCCGACACCCTGCGCCTGGCCGAGGAAAGCGCGCGGCTGAAGGCGCTGGGCGACCAGCAGGTGGCGCTGCGCCAGGAAATTGCCGCACGGCTGCAGGCGCTGCCGCCCGACCAGCGCGCCGCGCTGGCCGCCCTGCAAGGCGCCCAGGCCCGCACCCAGGAGGCCGCCGCCGCCCTGGCCCACGCCACCGACCAGGAACGGCGCCTGCGCGAAGAAGCCGCCGCCGGCAGCGTGGCCGCCGTGGACGCCCTGCAGGCCCGCGCCGAGATGCAGAAACTGGCCGCCGCCCGCGACGCCCTGGCCGCCGAGGCGCGCCGCCTGGAAGCCAGCGGCCAGGGCCACGCCGCCGAGCAGCAGGCGCAGACCTTCGGCCTGCAGCGCGCGCTGGCCGCGCTGGACGGCGAACGGGCCGCCAGCAGCCAGGCCATCGCACGGCTGCAGCTCGACATCGCCCGCCACCGGGTTCGCGCCCCGGTGGCCGGCACGCTGGGCGACGTGGCGCCGCTGCACGCCGGTGACGTCGTCGGCGCCGGGCAGAAGTTCGCCACCGTGGTGCCGGCCGGCGAACTGATCGCCGTGGCCGACTTCGAACCCAAGGCGGTGCTGGGCCGCGTGCACCCCGGGCAGCCGGCGCAGCTGCGGCTGGACGGTTTCCCGTGGACGCAGTTCGGCAGCCTGCCGCTGACCGTCAGCCGCGTGGCCGGCGAAATCCGCGACGGCCGCATCCGCGTGGAATTCAGCGCCAGCGGGCCGTGGCCCAGCGGCATCGCGCTGCAGCACGGGCTGCCGGGTGCGGTGGAAGTCAGCATCGCCCGGGTGGCGCCGGCGGTGCTGGTGTTGCGGGCTTCGGGGCAGATGCTGGCCGGTTCGTCTACGCGTCCGAGCGCCGCCACTTCAATCGTCACACCATGACCGCCGCCGCGTTGAAGCAGCGCCACTGGCTGGCGCCCGAAGTGGTGCAGACCTCGGCGATGGACTGTGGCCCCGCCGCGCTGAAATGCCTGCTGCAGGGCCACGGCATCGCCGTCAACTACGGCCGCCTGCGTGAGGCCTGCCAGACCAGCCTGGACGGCACCTCCATCGACACGCTGGAGCAGGTGGCGCAGCAGCTGGGCCTGCAGGCCGAGCAGATCCTGATCCCCATCGACCACCTGGCGCTGCGCGCCGCCGCCGCGCTGCCGGCCACCGTCGTCGTGCGGCATGCGGATGGCGCCACCCACTTCATCGTCGTCTGGCGTCGCGTCGGGCCCTGGCTGCAGCTGATGGACCCGGCCACCGGCCGGCGCTGGGTGCGCGAACGCGACTTCGCCGCCGAGGTGCTGCGCCACACGATGAGCCTGCCCGAAGCCGACTGGCGGGCCTGGGCGGGGTCATCGGACAACACCGCCGCGCTGCAGCAGCGCCTGCAGAACCTGGGCGCCGGCGCGGCCGTTGCGCAGGCGCTGGTGGGCCGTGCGCAGGCCGATGCCGGCTGGTTTGCCCTGGGCGCGCTGGACGCCAGCCAGCGCCTGGCCCAGGCCGTGGTGCAGGCCGGCGGTTTGCCGCGCGGTGCCGCCGCCGTGCAGCTGGCGCAGACGCTGTTCGAGCGGACCTGCGCCGAGGCCGAGGACATCTTCCGCTTCGTGCCCGCCGCCTACTGGTCAGCCCTGCCCGACCTCGCGCACGAGCAAGCCCACGACCCGGCCACCGCCCAGGCCGACGGCCAGCGCCTGACCGTGCGCGGCGCGGTGCTGATGCGCGTGGCCGGGCGCGTGACCGGGCACGTCGCCGGCGGTGCAGGCCCCGCGCCGGCCACAGCGGCAGCCGAGCCGACGGCCGACGCGCCCGCACCGCTGTCCAGCGAACTGGCCGCTGTGCTCAGCGAAAAGCAGGAACACCCGATGCGCACCATCGCCCGGCTGCTGCGCGAAGACGGCCTGCTGGGCCCGGTGGCGATGGCTGGCGCGATGGCCATCGCGGCCGGCGCGCTGGTCGGCGAAACGCTGCTGTTTCGCGGCATCTTCGAGATCGCCGGCCAACTGGGCCTGGCCAGCCAGCGCCTGCTGGCCTTGCTGGCCCTGCTGGCCTTCGCGGCGCTGCTGCTGTGCATCGAACTGCCCATCGTCACCGAATCGCTGCGCTACGGCCGCCACCTGGAAACACGGCTGCGACAGGCTTTGCTGGCTAAGCTGCCGAAGCTGAACGACCGCTATTTCCAGAGCCGGTCCATCGCCGACATGGCCGAGCGCAGCCACAGCATCCAGCTGGCGCGCAACGTGCCGATGCTGGGCCTGAACTTCGTGCAGACCACCGCCGAACTGCTGCTGACGCTGGCCGGCGTGGCCTGGGTGGC
>JANPHI010000383.1:0-19028 GCA_031424355.1 Betaproteobacteria bacterium | reverse complement strand
GAGTCGATGTCGGGTGACATCCTGACCGCGCCGCTGCCGGTGGCCGGCAAGACGATGTTCGGCCTGAGCTGATCGGGTCTCGGACATGCCGGCCGTTGCAGCGCAAAAGGCACTCGCTGAAAGCAAGGGCTCGGGCAAGAGCTCGGGCGAAGGCACGTTGCATGCGCGCTTGGCCGAGCTGTTGGCCGCGCGCATCCACGAAGGCCATTGGGCTGTGGGTGTGACGCTGCCGGCCGAGGTGCAGCTGTGCGCCGAATTCGGCGTCAGCCGCCAGACCATGCGCCACGCGATGCTGGCCTTGTCCGAGCGCGGCCTGATCGTGCGCCGCCGCGGTGCCGGCACACGCGTCATCGCCCGCCAGCGTTCACGCCGCTACACGCAGACCGTGAACTCGATGGACGAGATCCTGCGTTACCCGAAAAGCACCTACCGCGAAGCGCAAGTCGGCGAAATCATCGAATGCGATGCGGATTTGCAGGCGCTGATCCACGCACCGCTGGCGTCCAGCTGGTTCCACATCGGCGCCGTGCGGCGCGAACAGGACGCCGACCTCCCACTGGCCTGGACCGACATCTACGTGCTGCCGCAGTACGCCGACGTGGTGCGCCGCCGCGACCACGCGCGAACCATGGTCTACGAGCAGATCGAAGCCGCGCACGGCGTGGCCATCGACCGCGCGGCGGTGGACATCTTCCCGGAACGCCTGTCGGCCCGGCACGCACGGCTGCTGCAGGTGCAGCCCGGCTCGCCGGGTCTCGTCATCGTGCGCCGTTACCACGACCACCACGGTGATCTCTTCGAAGCCACCGTGACCCGCCACCCCGAAAAACGCTTCGTCTACAGCATGGAATTCCGCCGGAGTGCTCGGGCCTGAAGCGCGGGCCTGAAGACGAAGCTACATCCATCCATTTTTCAAGGACTGCACATGCCCATCATCGAATCCGTCAGCGTGGCCGTGGCCCGCGTGCCGCTGGACCAGGTCACCTCTTTCGCCACCCGCACCGTGAGTGAGCGCTACTACGGCCTGGTCAAAGTGCGCAGCACCGACGGCATCGAAGGCATCGGCTTTTGCTACATCGGCAGCCGGGGTGGTTCGGTGCTGAAAGTGGCGGTGGAAGAGCTGCTGGCGCCGGTGCTGATCGGCGAAAACAGCCACCGCAGCGAAGGCCTGTGGCAGGCCATGAACCAGGAAGCGCTGCTGCAGGGCCGCGCGGGTGCGGTGATGCGCGGCATCTCCATCCTGGACACCGCGATCTGGGACCTGAACGCGCGTTCGGTGGGCCTGCCGCTGCACGACTACCTGGGCTGCGTCGAACGCACCAGCGTGCCGGCCTACGCCAGCGGTGGCTATTACGTCGATGGCAAGACGCCGGCCATGCTGGGCGCCGAGATGGCCAGCTACGTCGAAGCCGGCTTCAAGGCCGTGAAGATGAAGGTCGGCCGCTTTTCGCCGGCGGCCGAAGCCGAGCGCGTGGCCGCTGCGCGGGACGCCATCGGGCCCGATGTGCTGCTGATGCTGGACGTCAACAACGGCTGGAAAGATTTGCCCACCGCGATGGAGTACGTGCGGCGTTTTGAAGAGCACGACCCTTACTGGATCGAAGAGCCCTTCACGCCCGACGCCATCGACCTGCACGGACGGCTGGCGCAGCGCACCGGCGTGACCATCGCCACCGGCGAGATCGAGGTCGGGCGCTGGCGCTTTCGGGAATTGATCGACGCCGGTGGTGCGGAAATCCTGCAGACCGACGCGGCCGTTTGCGGCGGCATCAGCGAATGGCGGCGCATTGCGGCCCACGCCGACAGCCGAGGCATCACGGTCAGCCCGCACTGGTTCCACGACCTGCACGCACCCCTGGTGGCGGCCACGCCCAACGCGCGTTTCGTCGAGTTCTTCCCCGACGACCAGGTTCTGAATTTCCGCCGCCTGCTGGACAAACAACTGATGCCCAAGGACGGCCGGTTGATGCTGCACCAGACGCCTGGCCTGGGCTTTGGTTTCGACGAAACGGCGGTGACGAAGTACAGCGCCGGTGGCCACGCCTGGACGGTGATCAAGTGACAGCCTTGCCCACCGTCAGCGCGGCCGAACTGCAGCGCTTCATCGCCGACATGCTGGCCGCTGTCGGCCTGCCGGCCGGTGATGCCACGCAGGTGGCCGAACTGATGGCGCAGGCCGACCTGACTGGCGCCGACGGCCACGGCGTTTTCCGCCTGCCGCAATACCTGCGCCGCATCCGCGCGGGCGGCCTGAACGTCAAACCGAACATCCGCGCCGAGCGCGAGACCAGTGCCAGCGCGGTCATCCACGGCGACAACGGCATGGGCCATCTGGTGATGCGCCGCGCCACCGAGCTGGCCATCGAGAAGGCGCGGTTGCACGGCATCGGCTGGGTCGGTGCCCACCACAGCAACCACGCCGGGCCGGCCGCGCTGTATGCCGACCTGGCGGCCGAAGCCGGCTTCGTCGGCATCTACCTGGCCGTGGGCAGCGCCAACCACATGGCGCCCTGGGGTTCCATCGAACCGCTCTTGTCCACCAACCCCATCGCCATCGCCGTGCCCGGGCGCCGCCACGGCACCGTGCTGCTGGACATGGCCACCACCGTGGCGGCCTACGGCAAGGTGAAGCTGGCCGCGCAGCGCGGGCAGGCCATGCCCGAGGGCTGGATGATCGACGGACTGGGCCAGCCGCTGACCGACCCGGCGCGCGCCAAGGAAGGCACGTTGCTGCCAATCGGCGGCTACAAGGGCTACGGGCTGTCCTTGATGATCGGCCTGCTGGCCGGCACGCTGAACGGCGCGGCCATGGGCAGCCAGGTGGTGGACTTCAACGCCGACGACACCACGCTGACCAACACCGGCCACGCCATCGCGGTGTTGAACCCGGCGGCTTTCTGCGACGCCGAGGCCTTCCGCGACGAGGTGGACCGCATCGTCGATGAACTGCAGGCTGCGGCACGGCTGCCGGGCGTGGACCGCATCCGCGTGCCGGGCGAAGGCCGCAACGAAACGCGCCAGGAACGAAGGGCCAGCGGCATACCGCTGACGACCGAATTGCGCGCCACGCTGGACAAGCTGGCGGCTGAATTGGGCGTGCCGGCTTTGGCCGTTGCCGTCGCCTGAAGTCGGCAAGCAGCAAGCAGCAGCCAGCAACCACCAGAGACGAGACACCCGATGAAGCACCAGAACCTGACCGCACGACGCCTGTCCCGCCGCACCGCCACGGCGTTCTGCGCGGCGCTGGCCGCCTCGGCCATGGCCACCGGCGCCCAGGCCCAGGCCTACCCCAGCAAGCCGGTCAAGATGCTGGTGGGCTACGCGCCCGGCAGTTCCACCGACATCGTCGGCCGCCTGGTGGCCACCAAGCTGGGTGAGCTGTGGAAGCAGACGGTGATCGTCGAAAACCGGGGTGGCGCGGCGGGCAACCTGGCCGCCGATGCCGTCGCCAAAAGCACGCCCGACGGCTACACCGTGCTCTTCGCGCAGAACGGCCTGGCCATCAGCGTGGGCGGCAACCCTGGCCTGCCTTTCAACGGCGAGAAGGACTTGATCCCGGTGGTGGCCGTGGCCGCCACGCCGCACATCCTGATCGTGGCCGCCACCTCGCCGATCAAGACCGTGAAAGAGCTGGTCGCAGCGGTGAAGGCCAAGCCCGGCGTGCTGTCCTTCGCGTCTTCGGGCATCGGCAATTCCGACCACATGGCGGGTGAGCTGTTCAACAACATGGCCGACCTGAAGGCCATCCACATCCCGTACCGCGGCGGTTCGCTGGCGGCCACCGACACCCTCAGCGGCCAGGTCGATTACTACTTCGCCGGCATGCCGGTGGGCCTGCCGCAGGCCAAGTCCGGCCGCGCGCGGGCGCTGGCCGTCACCGGCAAGCAGCGCTTCCCCGGTGCACCCGACGTACCCACCGTGGCCGAAGCCGGCCTGCCCGAGTACGAAGCCGTGCTGTGGCAGGGCGTCTTCCTGCCGGCCGGCACGCCGAAAGAGGTGGTCAGCAAGATCGCCACGGACGTGAACAGCATCCTCGACAGCGCCGACATGAAGGAAAAAATGACGGCTGCCGGCGTGCAGATCCTGCGCAGCACGCAGCCCGAGTTCGACGCCTACTACCGCGCCGACATCGCCAAGTGGGCCCGTGTCATCAAGTCCTCGGGCATCAAGCTGGGCAGCGGTTCCTGAAGCCCGGCCGACCCCTGACGCAAGGCACGCCATGAAGATCGCCGCCATCGAAGCCATCCCGGTGCGCCTGCCGATGCGCCGGCCGATGAAGATGGCCGGGGTGGTGATCGCGGCGGCCGAGAACCTGCTGGTGCGCATCGAGTCCGACAGCGGCCTGGTCGGCTGGGGCGAAGCCGCTTCGGCGCCGACGATGACCGGCGAACTGCTCGAAGGCATGGCAGCGGGGGTGCGCTACCTGGCGCCCACGCTGATCGGCCAGCGGTTCGACGACCTGGCCGCCATCGAAATGCAGATGGACCGCGCGCTGCACGGCAACGCCTCGTGCAAGGCCGCCATCGACATGGCCCTGCACGACCTGCTAGGCCAGGCGCGGGGCCAGCCGGTGCACGCGCTGCTGGGCCTGCAGCGCCGCACGCGCGTGCCGGCGCTGTGGATGCTGGGCACGGGCCAGCTGGACAGCGACCTGGCCGAAGCCCGCGAACGGCAGGCCGACGGCTGCGTGGCCTTCAAGATCAAGGTCGGCGTGGGCGACCCGCTGGCCGACGCGCAGCGCACGCGGGCGATCTGCGCGGCGCTCGGCGGTGGGGCTGGCGGCCCGCTGGTCTGCGCCGACGCCAACCAGGGCTGGACCTTCGAGCAGGCATCGGCCTACCTGGCCGCACTGGACGGCGCGCGGCTGGACTTCCTGGAGCAGCCGCTGCCCGGTGAAGACCTGGACGGCATGCGCCGCCTGGCCGCCAGCACCCGGGTGGCCATCGGTTGCGACGAAGGCGTGCACAGCCTGGCCGACCTGCGCCGCCACCACGAACGCGCTGCGGCGGCGGGCTGCAGCCTGAAGCTGATCAAGCTGGGCGGCCTGCAGGCGGTCTACCGCGCTGCGCTGCTGTGCCAGTCGCTGCAAATGAAGGTCAACCTGGCCTGCAAGGTGGCCGAATCCAGCATCGCCAGCGCGGCCGTGCTGCACCTGGCAGCGGCGCTGCCGGCGCTGGACTGGGGCGTCAGCCTGTCCAGCCCGTACCTGGCCGACGACCTGGTGCGCCAGCCGCTGCAGGTGGTGGCTGGCCATGTGACTGTGCCCATGGGGCCGGGGCTGGGCATCGAGGTGGATGAGGCCCAGGTGGCCCGCTACCGCGTGGCGCTGGGCGGCTGAAAACCGCAGCGCCGCTGGCCGGCCCTGACGGCGGCTGGCGCCGTCTTGCCGTCGTTTCGTCGCACGCGGTGCCGCTGCCGGGCCGGCGGGGCTTTAACCTCACGCCTTTACATTTGCCAGCCGGACCTTGAACCGAGCTGCAGACACCGCCATGCGCTACCTGATACCCGCCCTGTTCGCCGTGGCTTTGCTGGCCGCCTGCGGCAAATCCGACAAGCCCGCCGACAAACCGGCATCCGACCCGGCCGCTTCCGCCGGCACGGCGGCCAAGTCGGCCGTCAAGCTCTTGCTGGCGCCCGAAGACCTGCTCACGGTGGCCGCCAGCACGCTGGCCAGCGGCCCGGTCATCACCGGTTCGGTGCAACCCGAACGGCGTGCCGACCTGCGCGCCGAAGTGGCCGCCGTGGTCCTGCAGATCCTGAAGGACAACGGCGAGGCGGTGAAGGCCGGTGAACTGCTGGTGCGGCTGGACGACACCGCCATCCGCGACAGCCTGGCCTCGGCCGAAGAGGCGGTGCGGGCCTCGTCGCAAGCCTTCGAACAAAGCGAACGCCAGGTGGCGCGCTTGAAGACCTTGCAGGCCCAGGGCATGACCAGCACGCAGGCGCTGGAAGACGCCGAGGTGCGGCGCAACAACGCGCAAAGCGACCTGGTGGCCGCCAAGTCGCGCGTGGTGTCGGCCCGCCAGCAGATGCAGCGCACCGGCGTGCGCGCGCCTTTCGACGGCGTGGTCAGCGAGCGCAAGGCTTCGGCCGGCGACACGGTGCAGATCGGCAAGGAACTGCTGAAGGTCATCGCCCCCAGCAGCATGCGTTTCGAAGGCCTGGTGTCGGCCGACCGGATGAGCGAGCTGAAGCTGGGGCAGGCGGTGCGCTTCCGCGTCAACGGCTACAGCCAGAGCGATTTCAGCGGCACCGTCAAGCGCATCGACGCGGCGGCCAACGCCACCACGCGGCAGGTCGAAGTGGTGGTGGCCTTTGCCGATGCCGCCACCGCACCCAAGGTGGCCGGGCTGTTCGCCGAAGGCCGCGTCGAAACCGGCAGCTCGCAAGCCCTGACCCTGCCCGAAACCGCCGTGGTGCGGGCCGGTGACGCGGCCTGGGCCTGGCGCGCCACCGACACGACCTTGAGCAAGGTGGCCATCAAGCTGGGCGACCGCGACCCGCGCACCGGCCGCCTGCCGGTGCTGCAAGGCCTGAGCACCGGCGACCGCGTGCTGCGCAACCCGGCCAGCACGCTGACCGAAGGCCAGGCCTTCGAGTTGGCACCGACCCGGTCAACAGCGGCTTCGGCCGCGAAGTGAGGCGCCATGTTCCTCTCTGAATTCAGCATCAAACGGCCCATCGCGATGATCGTGATCATCGTGGCCTTGATGGCGCTGGGCCTGCTCGCGCTGTCCAAGCTGCGCGTCAACCAGATCCCCGATGTCGAACAGCCGGTGCTGGTGGTGGCCATCCCCTACCCGGGTGCGTCGCCCGACACGGTGGAACGCGAAATCATCAACCGCATCGAGAAAGCCCTGCAGGGCATTTCGGGCATCGACCAGTTGCGGTCCACGTCCAGCGAAGGCAATGCCCAGCTGGTGCTGATCTTCAACTTCGACAAGAACATGGTGGTGGCCGCCGACGAGGTGCGCAACGCCATCGCGTCGGTGCGCTACAAGCTGCCCACCGAAATGCGCGAGCCCATCCTGCAGCGCATCGACCCGTCGGCGCAGCCCATCATGCAGATGGCGCTGTCGTCCAGCACGCTGAGCCACGCGGCCATTTCGCGGCTGGGTGAAGACCAGTTGGCCGACAAGTTCCGCGGCATACCGGGCGTGGCCGTGGTCAACATCAACGGCGCGCTGAAGCGCGAACTGTCGGTGCTGCTGAAAAGCGAGAAGCTGCGCGAGTACGAGGTGTCGGTGACCGAAGTGGTGGCCGCGCTGCGCGCACAGAACGCCACCGCGCCGGTGGGCAAGGTGCGCGGCACGCTGGAAGACCAGAGCATACGGCTGGTGGGGCGCATCGAAACACCGAAGGCTTTCGAGCAGATCGTCATCAAGCGCCGGGGCAACGAGATGGTGCGCCTGGGCCAGGTGGCCACGGTGCAGGACGGCTTTGCCGAACTGAGCGGTTTCTCGGTGCGCAACAGCAACCCCAACGTCGGCATCTCGGTCACCCGCACGCGGGAAGCCAGCACCGTGACGGTGGCCGACAGCATCCGCAAGCTGGTCAAGGAGATCAACACCACGCTGCCGCCCGGCACCAAGCTGGAAGTGACGCAGGACGGGGGCGAGAACGCCTACAACAGCCTGCGCAACGTCATCGACGCGCTGAGCTTCGGCGCCATCCTGACGGTCTTCGTGGTCTATGTGTTCCTGAATTCGTGGCGCAGCACGCTGATCACCGCGCTGTCGCTGCCCACCTCCGTCATCGCGGCTTTCATCGCCGTGTGGCTGGCCGGCTTCACGCTGAATTTCATGAGCTTGCTGGGGCTGAGCCTGGCCATCGGCGTGCTGATCGACGACGCCATCGTGGTGCGCGAGAACATCGTGCGGCACATGGAAATGGGCGAAGACCGGCGCACGGCGGCGCTGAACGGCACAGCCGAAATCGGCATGGCCGTGGCCGCCACCACCTTCAGCATCGTGGCCGTGTTCGTGCCGGTGGCCTTCATGCCCGGTGTGTCGGGCGAATGGTTCCGGCCTTTCGGCGTGACCGTCGTGGCCTCGGTGCTGGTCAGCCTGTTCATCAGCTTCACGCTGGACCCGATGCTGTCGGCCTACTGGGGCGACCCCCCGGGCCAGCACCTGAAGGAAAAGCGCGGCATCAGCAAGCTGCTGGGCAAGTTCAACGACTGGTTCGATCACCAGGCCGAACGCTACGGCCGCATCATTGCCTGGGCGCTGCACCACCGCCGTTGGATGGCGGTGTTCGCCGCCGCCAGCCTGGTCGGCGCGCTGACGCTGCAGGCCAAGTACGGCGGCACCAGCTTCTTCCCGTCGGCCGACGCCGGCATGATCGCCATCGACGTGCGCACGCCGCCCAGCAGCAGCCTGGAATATTCGCGCCTGAAGGTGGAAGCCGCCGCCGCGCTGGCACGCACGCTGCCCGAAACCGTGGCCACCAACAGCAACGTCAACGCCAACGGCGGCCGCGTCTACGTGGACATCGGCAAGAGCGTGAAGCGCCAGCGCATGGCCGCTGAAATCTCGGGCGACCTGCGCAAGCTGACCGCCCGCCTGGTCGGTGCCGAATACGTGGTGCTGGACGACTTCAACAACGGCGTGCAGAAGCCGGTGCAGATCAAGTTCACCGGCACCGACACGCGCAAGCTGCTGGAGATCACCAACGACTTCATGGCCCAGCTGCGCAAGGTGCCGGGCGCGGTGGACGTGGGCCTGTCGGAACAGGACCCGCAGAACGAATTGAAGATCGAACTCGACCGCAGCCTGGCCAACACGCTGGGCATCTCGGTGGGCGACGCCGCGCAGGCCTTGCGCGTGGCTTTTGCCGGCGTCGAAGTGGGCGACTGGGTGGACCCCAGCGGCGAGACGCGCGATGTGTCGGTGCGCCTGGACCCGGCCGACCGCGTGGACGCGAGCAACATCGAACGCCTGCCCATCGCGGTCAGCGGCAGCAACCGCATGGTGCCGCTGGAACAGATCGCCAAGGTGACCATGGGCAAGGGCCCCAGCCAGATCCAGCACAGCGACGGCAAGCGCACCATCAGCGTGGCCGCCAACGCGCAGGGCCGCGCGGCGGGTGAAGTCACGGCCGACGCGATGAAGATCGCCAAGGCCATGACCTACCCGCCGGGCTTCGGCCTGGAACTGGCCGGGTCGTCGAAAGACCAGCAAGAGGTGTTCAAGCAGATGGGCATTGCGCTGCTGTCGGGCATTGCGCTGATGTACCTGGTGCTGGTGATGCAGTTCAGCTCGTTCACGGCGCCGCTGGCGGTGATGATGTCGCTGCCGCTGTCGCTGATCGGCGTGGTGCTGGCGCTGCTGCTGACCAAGGGCACGCTGAACCTGATGAGCCTGATCGGCGTGATCATGCTGATGGGCCTGGTGGCGAAGAACGCCATCCTGCTGCTGGACGCCGCGCGCATGCTGGAGGCCGAGGGCATGGACCGCGAGGACGCGCTGATGGCCGCCGGCAAGAAGCGGCTGCGGCCGATCCTGATGACGACCTTTGCGCTGATCGCCGGCATGCTGCCGGTGGCCATCGGCATGGGCGAGGGCAGCGAGTTCTACCGGCCGATGGCGGTGGCCATCATCGGCGGCACCATCACCAGCACCTTCCTGACGCTGCTGATCATCCCGAGCTTCTACGACAGCATCGAAAAATCACGCGACGGTGCCATCGCCAAGTTCCACCGCCGCGATGAGCGCTGGCCCACGGCCATCGCCTTCATCGTCACCGGCCTGGAAGCGGTGGCCACGCTGCTGATGCTGCGTTTGCTGTGGCGCCTGCTGGCCCAGGGTGTGGCCCGGGTGCGCGGCCGCGGCCGGCCGGCCGTGCCGGTTGGCGTTTGATGCCGGGCCATCCGGTGGAGACCGCCGTGACACCGGCTTTGCTGGCCCAGGTCGAGGCCATCGCACGGGCCGCAGGCGCGGTGATCCTGCAGGTCTACGGCACCGACTTCGCGGTCACGGGCAAGGCCGATGCCTCGCCCGTGACGGCGGCCGACGAGCAGGCCGAAGCCTTGATCACGCCGGCCCTGCAAGCGCTGGAGCCGGCCTGGGCGGTGGTGGCCGAAGAGGCCGCCGCGCAAGGGCAGACGCCGCAGACCGGCCGCCGCTGGTGGCTGGTGGACCCGCTGGACGGCACCCGCGAATTCGTCAGCCGCAACGGTGAATTCACCGTCAACATCGCGCTCATCGAAGACGGTGCGCCGCTGCTGGGCGTGGTCTATGTGCCGGTGCAAGACCTGCTGTATGCCGGCCTGGTGGGGCAGGGCGCCTGGATCGAGGAAGCGGGCGCGCGCCGGCCCATCCGCTGCCGCACGGCGCCGCCCGAAGGCTGGACGCTGGCCTGCAGCCGTTCGCACGGCGACGAGGCGGCCACCACCGCCTGGCTGAACGGGCGGCCGGTGGCCGCCACCGTCAAGGCCGGGTCGTCGCTGAAGTTCGGCCTGATCGCGGCCGGGTTGGCCGATGTCTACCCGCGCCTAGGCCGCACGATGGAATGGGACACCGCCGCCGGCCATGCGGTGCTGCGCGCCGCCGGTGGCGAGATCACCGACCTGGCCGGCGCGCCGCTGCGCTACGGCAAGCCGGGCCACGAGAACCCGCATTTCGTCGCCTGCGGAACGCTTGAATCCTTGCGGCGCGCGCCCCCGGTCTGACAGCGCGGCGGCCCGCTGCGCCCGTGGGAAATCCCCGCCGCAGCGCGTGGGTGGCGACTCCTAGAATCGATCTTGTCCATCACCCTCGGAAAGCCTGCATGCCGTCCCACCGCCGCGCCGCGGAACCCGCGCCCCACGAGGCCCCCGCGGCCGATGCGGCCCCTGCCTTGCGCACGCTGAAGAAGTACCCCAACCGGCGTCTGTACGACACCCGCAGCAGCAGCTACATCACGCTGGCCGACGTCAAGCAAATGGTGCTGGGCGGCGAAACCTTTGAGGTGCGCGACGCCAAGACCGGCGAAGACCTGACGCGCAGCATCCTGCTGCAGATCATCCTGGAGGAAGAATCGGGCGGCATGCCCATGTTCACCGCGCAGACGCTGAGCCAGATCATCCGTTTCTACGGCCACGCGATGCAGGGCGTGATGGGCACCATGCTCGAAAAGAACATGTCGGCCTTCGCCGAGTTGCAGGCGCAGTTCCTGCTGCAGGGCAAGGGCCTGTACGACCCCAAACAGCTGTCGCCTGAAGTCTGGACCCAGTTCCTCAGCGGCCAGCCGGCGGCCTTGCAAGGCCTGATGGGCAGCTATCTCGAACAGAGCAAGACCCTGTTCGAGCAGATGCAGCAGGCCAGCGCCTTGTTCCCGGGCGTGGGTGGTTTTTCGACCAAACGCTAACCCCGAGGTGGTGGCCGCTTGGAGTGGCCTTGCCGTTCATGAACCTGCCGCAACCGACACCGTTGACTGTTAAAGCGCCGCCAGCGCCCACGCCGGGCCGGGTGCTGTGGTTTACCGGTCTTTCCGGTGCCGGCAAGACCACCATTTCCACGCTGGTGCTGGGCCACTTGCGCGCGGCTGGCGTGGCGGCCGTTCTGCTGGACGGCGACGCGCTGCGCGGCGGTCTGAACCGGGATCTGGGCTTTTCCGATGCCGACCGCACCGAGAACGTGCGACGCGTGGCGGAAGTCGCGCGGCTGATGGCCGATGCGGGTTTGCTGGTGCTGGTGGCCCTGATCTCGCCTTTCCGCGCCGACCGTGACCGTGCCCGCGCCCTGTTCGAGCCGGGCCGGTTTTTTGAAATCCACGTTGATGCGCCCCTGGCCGTGGCCGAAGCGCGCGACCCCAAGGGCCTGTACCGCCAGGCGCGGCAAGGGCAGGTCAGGCAGTTCACCGGCATCGCGTCGGGCTACGAGCCACCGCTGCAGGCGGAACTCACCATCGCCACCGTGCACACCTCGGCGGCCCAGGCCAGCCAGGCTGTGCTGGACTTGCTGCAGGCGCCACACCTTGATGCCCGGCCAGCGCCTGCCGGACCTGCTGCGCCAGCTGCTTTCTAACCCCTGAGTTAGGGGGGTTGACGCCGGAAGGCGATCCCAAAGAATGGATTCACAACTTTGTCACACAAGGCAGCTTGCTTTGTGATCTCGGTTGCTGCAGTGCGGCCCGTTTCAACGGTCCTGCTTTCGTCCTCCAACCCCAACGTACCACCACGCATGAACACCCTTTCCTTCGTACCGAAGAAGCTGCATCTGGCCCTGGTGGCTGGTGCCGCCGCTGTGTTTTCCGCCGCACCACCCGCCGAAGCGGCCGTGGTGGTGGTCGATCTGACAGCGACACCCATCAACGTCACCGACAGCATCGACGGCGTTTACCTGAACGTCGTCACGGGCGCCGCGACGCCCGCAGCCACGACGGGTTGGGACATCAACCCCTACAACAACGGCGCCGGTCTGACCTTCTACGGCGCTGCCACGCCGTCCGGTGTTCTGGCCACCGGCACGCCAGGCACCGCTGCGGTTGCCACGCTTCTCAGCTATGGCGCCTTGATCAGCGCGGCCGGCCAGTACAACCAGTTCCAGACCCAGGGCACGGCCTTCCAGTCAGCCGGAACCAGCTACCTCGGCTTCCGCTTTCTGAACGAGTCGACCACGGCCACCAACTACGGCTGGCTGCGCCTGAGCACCGGCGCCACGGCCGGCTTCCCGGCCGCGATCACGGCCTACGGCTATGAAAACGCCGGTGCCAGCATTACCGCCGGCGCTGGGCTGCCGGCCCCGGTGCCTGAGCCGTCCACCTATGCCATGTTCGGCGCGGCCCTGGCCGCCGGCGCGGCATGGCGCGGTCTGAAGCGCCGCCGCGCGGTCTGAACCCCCGTCCTTGCGCAACACTCCGGGCCGCCCTCAGGGCGGCCTTTTTTTGTCCCGGGTCGGGTTCATGCCCCATCAGCCAAAATCAGCGGATGAATGACACCCCCAACACCGCCATCGCAGACCACCCGCCGCTGCGCGCACCGACGGTCGGCTTCGTTTCCCTCGGCTGCCCCAAGGCGCTGACCGATTCCGAACTGATCCTGACGCAACTGCGCGCCGAGGGCTACGAAACCAGCAAGAGCTACGAGGGCGCCGACCTCGTGATCGTCAACACCTGCGGCTTCATCGACGACGCCGTCAAGGAAAGCCTGGACACCATCGGCGAAGCGCTGGCGGCCAACGGCAAGGTCATCGTCACCGGCTGCCTGGGCGCCAAGGCCGGCGACGACGGCGGCAACCTGGTCCGCCAGATGCACCCCAGCGTGCTGGCCGTGACCGGCCCTCACGCCACCCAGGAAGTGATGGACGCGGTGCACACCCACGTGCCCAAGCCGCACGACCCCTTCCTGGACCTGGTGCCCGAGTCGCGCGGCATCGCCGGCATCAAGCTCACGCCGCGCCACTACGCCTACCTGAAGATCAGCGAAGGCTGCAACCACCGCTGCACCTTCTGCATCATCCCCAGCATGCGCGGCGACCTGGTGTCGCGGCCCATCGGCGACGTGCTGAACGAAGCCCGCGCGCTCTTCGAATCGGGCGTGAAGGAGTTGCTGGTCGTCAGCCAGGACACCAGTGCCTACGGCGTGGACGTCAAGTACCGCACCGGCTTCTTCGACGGCCAGCCGGTGAAGACGCGTTTGTTCGAACTGTGCGAACGCCTGGCCACACTGGCCGAAGCGCACGGCGCCTGGGTGCGCCTGCACTACGTCTACCCCTACCCGAGCGTGGACGAGGTGCTGCCGCTGATGGCGCAGGGCCGCATCCTGCCCTACCTGGACGTGCCGTTTCAGCACGCCCACCCCGATGTTCTGAAGCGCATGAAGCGCCCGGCCAGCGGCGAGCGCAACCTGGAACGCCTGGCGCGCTGGCGCGAGCTGTGCCCCGAAATCGTCGTGCGCAGCACCTTCATCGCCGGCTTCCCGGGCGAAACCGAAGCCGAATTCGAAACCCTGCTCGACTTCGTGCGCGAGGCGCAGATCGACCGTGCCGGCTGCTTCGCCTATTCGCCGGTGAAAGGCGCCACCGCCAACGACCTGCCGGGCCTGCTGCCCCAGGCCGAACGCGAGGCCCGGCAGGCGCGCTTCATGGCCGTGGCCGAGGAAGTTTCGATCGCCAAGCTGCGCCGCCGCATCGGCGCCACCATGCAGGTGCTGATCGACCATGCGCCAGCGCTGGGCCGCAAGGGCGGCATCGCCCGCAGCTATGCCGACGCGCCCGAGATCGACGGCACGGTGCGCCTGCTGCCACCCGAGAAGGCCAGCAAGATCTTGAAGGTGGGTGAATTCACGCGCGCCCGCATCGTGGCCACCGACGGCCACGACCTCATCGCCCAACCGATCTGACCACGGACCTGACAACCCCAGCCATGCAGCGCAAACCCCGTGATCTCGTCACCGAACTGATCCACCACCCCTACGCACCGCCGGCCGGCTTCGAAGCCCCGCAAGGCCCCGTGCACAAGGCCAGCACCGTGGTCTTCAAGGACACGGCTGCGCTGCGCAACCGCGACTGGAAGCGCCGCGACGGCTACACCTACGGCCTGCACGGCACGCCCACCACCTTCGCGCTGGAAGCCCGCATCGCCACGCTGGAAGGCGGCACGCACTGCCTGCTGCTGCCCAGCGGGCTGGCGGCGGTGACCTTGGTGGACATGGCGCTGCTGTCGGCCGGCGACGAGGTGCTGCTGCCAGCCAATGTCTACGGTCCGAGCCGTGAATTTGCGCGGCATGAACTGGCGCGCTGGGGCGTCACGCACCGGCTGTACGACGCTATGGATACGGCCGCACTGGCCGCGATGATCGGCCCGCAGACGAAGCTGATCTGGCTCGAAGCACCGGGCTCGGTGACGATGGAATTCCCCGACCTGGCTGGGCTGGCGGCCGTGGCGCGCGCCCGTGGCGTGACCACGGCGCTGGACAACACCTGGGGTGCCGGCATCGCGCTGCGCGGTTTCGACCATGGCATCGACATCGTGATGCAGGCGCTGACCAAATACCCCAGCGGCGGTGGCGATGTGCTGATGGGTTCTGTCGTGACGCGCGACGCCGCGTTGCACGAGAAGCTGGCCTTCACGCAGATGCACACCGGTTTCGGCGTGGCCGGCAACGACGCTGAGCTGGTGCTCCGTTCCCTGGCCACCTTGCCCTTGCGCTACGCGGCGCAAGACCGCACCGGCCGCGAGCTGGCCCAATGGCTGGTGCGACGCAGCGAGGTGTCGGCCGTGCTGCACCCGGCTTTGGAAGGCGCCCCCGGCCATGCCCACTGGCAGCGCCACTGCACGGCGGCGGCAGGGCTGTTCTCGATCATGCTGAACGTGCGCTACACCGCGGCGCAGGTCGATGCCTTCGTCGATGCGCTGCAACTCTTCCGCATCGGTTATTCATGGGCCGGCCCGCAGAGTCTGGTCGTGCCCTACGACATGCGGGCCCTGCGCGACAGCGCGGCGTTGGCCCGATCCCCGCACCTGCAAGGCCACCTGGTGCGCTTCTCGCTGGGCCTGGAGGCGGCGGAAGACCTGCAGGCCGATCTGGCGCAGGCGCTGGCGGCCGCTTTCGGCTGAAGGCCTGTACCGAAGGTTCCGGACTCAGGCCTTGGACGAGACCTTGTGCCGCATCAGCCGGCCCTTTTCACGGTTCCAGTCGCGCTCTTTCTCGGTGTTGCGCTTGTCGTGCTCGGCCTTGCCCTTGGCCAGCGCGATCTCGGCCTTCACGCGGCCGCCCCGGTAGTGCAGGTTCAACGGCACCAGCGTGTACCCCTTCTGCTCGACCTTGCCGATGAGCCGGCGGATTTCTTCCTTGTGCATCAAGAGCTTCTTGGTGCGGTCGGCTTCGGGGTGGATGTGGGTGGACGCCGTGCGCAGCGCGTTGATGCGGCAGCCGATGAGGAAGAGCTGGCCGTCGCGGATGGTCACGTAGCCGTCGGTCAGCTGCACCTGGCCGGCGCGCACGGCCTTGACCTCCCAGCCTTCCAGCACCATGCCCGCCTCGTGCTGCTCGTCGATGTGGTACTCGTACCGGGCTCGGCGGTTTTCGGCGATGTTGGGAACGTGGGCAGGGCTGGCGGTCTTGGACATCGGGGGGAGGGGGCTGGAAGTGCGTGCGGGGTGGGCGGACTCTGGCAGACAGCTGGGGTTGAACCGCACTTCTACAATCCCGGCATTGTATGAAGCACGTGCGCAAATCGGTCCTGCTCTGGTACTCGCCCCGCGAGATGTTCGACCTGGTGGTCGGTGTCGAGGCCTATCCGGCCTTCCTGCCATGGTGCCAGAGTGCCGAGGTGCTGGAACAGCACGCGGACGGCGTGGTCGCCCGACTGGGCTTGTCCTACATGGGCGTGCGCCAGTCCTTCACCACGCGCAACCACAACGTCGAAGGCGAGTCGGTCCAGCTGCAACTGGTCGACGGGCCTTTTTCCTTGCTGGAAGGCCACTGGCACTTCAAGCCGCTGGGTGCGACCGGGTCGCCGGGCACACCAGGTGCCGGGCCGGCCGCCTGCAAGATCGAATTCGACATGCGATACGACTTTTCCAGCAAGGCGCTGGAAGCGGTCGTCAGCCCCGTTTTCGACAAGGTGGCCAACACCTTCGTCGACAGCTTCGTGCGGCGGGCGGAGGTGGTCTATGGCGCCCGCTGAGGCCGCGACCGGCGGCTTGAACATCGAGGTCGTCTATTGCCCCGGGCCGGGCCTGTGCGACCGTGTGCAGCTCAGCCTGCCGACGGGGGCCACCGTGGCTGATGCGCTGGCCGCCAGCGGCCTGACCGAACGCCACAGCCTGAGCGCGCAGGACCTGCGCCTGGGCGTGTGGTGCAAGCCGCGCGAGGCCGACACCCCGCTGCGCGAACGCGATCGCGTCGAGGTCTACCGGCCGCTCACCGTCGACCCCAAGGAGGCGCGCCGGCAGCGCTACCAGCAGCACAAGGCCAGCCTGGCGGCGCGGCCGAAAAGGCCAGGACCGGCCTGAAGCAACTGGGCAGCGGGCGGGGCGTACGGCTCTACCCTGGCGCATGGCCCCGAGCCGAGAGCAGCGAGCCCTAAGTCCTAAGCCCGAACAGGTCCCGACTCAGCGGCAGTTGGCGGTGGCCGCGTCGCGCGCTTGCGCCAATTCATCGGCGCGGGCCTTGTCGTCCAGCATTTCGCGCTCGCCCTTGCCGTTCACACGGGCCAGGCGCTGGCCGCTTTCCAGCGTGCTGATCTGGGCCCGGGCGCGCTGGCAGTTCTCGCCGCGCTGGGCCGCAAGGCGCGTTTCGTCGGCCTTGGCTTTGGCGGCCTGCTCTTGCTCGGCAGCACGGCGGCGCGCCTCGACCTCGCGGTCCAGCGGGCCCTTGCCGTCGGCCACGGCCGACGCCGCAGAAGCGGGTGCCGCCGGCAACAGAGCCGCGCGGCGTGCGGAAGCCGGGCGGCTGAGGATGTCCTTGTCGGCGATGTCGCGCGGCGGCGGCCGGTCGCTGACGGTGACGCTGCCGTCCTTGTCGCGCCACTTCCATTGCGCGTGGCTGGGCAGACCGAAGGCCAGCAGCGCCAGGGCGACGAACCAGGGCGCTGTCCGTTGCAGCAAGGAATCGGTGGCATTTCGCATCCCCCCGAGTGTAGGTCCAGGCACCGCCGCACGGCATCCCTGCGCGGGCTGACAGCCACCCAGCACGGCCGCCTGCGGCGCGCTGCGAGGCCCTCCCTATAATCTGGTTTTGGGTCTGGAGCCTTTCAGCATGCGCCTACTCGGCAAAGCGCTCACCTTCGACGACGTGTTGTTGGTGCCCGCGTACTCCCAGGTGTTGCCCCGCGACACCAGTCTGGCCACCCGGCTGTCCCGCAACATCCGCTTGAACCTGCCGCTGGTGTCGGCGGCGATGGACACCGTCACCGAAGCGCGCCTGGCCATCGCCATCGCGCAAGAGGGTGGCATTGGCATCGTCCACAAGAACCTCACGCCCAAGCAGCAGGCGGCCGAAGTGGCGCGCGTGAAGCGCTACGAATCGGGCCTGCTGCGCGACCCCATCACCGTAGCGCCCGACGCCACCGTGCGCCAGGTGATGGCCTTGTCGCGCCAGCACGGCGTGTCGGGGTTCCCGGTGGTGGAAGGCAAGACGGTGGTGGGCATCGTCACCAACCGCGACCTGCGCTTCGAGACGCGCCTGGACGCCCCGGTGCGCGAGATCATGACGCCACGCGAGCGGCTGATCTACGTCAAGGAAGGCGCCTCGCTGGACGAGGGCAAGACGCTGATGCACAAGCACCGCCTGGAGCGCGTGCTGGTGGTGTCCGACAGCTTCGAGCTGCGCGGCCTGATGACCGTCAAGGACATCACCAAGCAGACCAACTTCCCCAACGCCGCGCGCGATGCGCAGGGCAAGCTGCGTGTGGGCGCAGCGGTCAGCGTGGGCGAGGGCACCGAAGAACGCGTCGAACTGCTGGCCCGTGCCGGCGCCGACGTGCTGGTGGTCGACACCGCGCACGGCCACAGCGCTGGCGTCATCGAGCGCGTGCGCTGGGTCAAGCGCAACTTCCCGAACATCGACGTCATCGGCGGCAACATCGCCACCGGCGCAGCCGCGCTGGCGCTGGCCGAAGCCGGTGCGGATGCCGTCAAGGTGGGCATAGGCCCCGGCAGCATCTGCACCACGCGCATCGTGGCCGGCGTGGGCGTGCCGCAGATCATGGCCATCGCCAGCGTGGCCGACGCGCTGCGCGGCAGCGGCGTGCCGCTGATTGCCGACGGCGGCATCCGCTACTCGGGGGACATCGCCAAGGCCCGGGCCGCCGGCGCCAGCACCGTGATGATGGGCAGCATGTTCGCCGGCACCGAAGAGGCGCCCGGCGAGACCATCCTGTACCAGGGCCGCACCTACAAGAGCTACCGCGGCATGGGCAGCATGGGCGCCATGCAGCAGGGCTCGGCCGACTGCTACTTCCAGGACATCGACCAGGAAGCCGCCAACAACCCCAACACCGCCAAGCTGGTGCCCGAGGGCATCGAGGGCCAGGTGCCCTACAAGGGCTCGGTGGTGCAGATCATCTTCCAGATGGCCGGCGGCCTGCGCGCGTCGATGC
>JANPHI010000382.1:0-1969 GCA_031424355.1 Betaproteobacteria bacterium | reverse complement strand
GCAGCCAGCAGCCGCCGACGCGGGCGTCGGCCAGGCGTTCGGCCAGCATCACGCGGCGCACCGCGGCGCGGCGGGCCGGTGGCACGGCAGCGGCGGCGATCAGGCCGTCGATTTCCGGCAGCAGCGGTGTTTCGAAACCGGCGCAGACGGCGGCGCGCAGGGTTTCCAGCGCGCAGCGCCGCACGCGGCCGTCGGGCGCCAGCAGGCGCAAGGCACTGCGTCGGCCGGGCAGCAGCAAGGCGAAGCGCCGGCCGTGTTCGGGGTGGTGGAAATGGATGAGGGCCGGACCGCCGCCGCGCAGCAGGCTGTCGAAGTGCGCCACCGGGCTGTCCACGCCCTCGGCTTCCAGGCCCAGGCGCGCGCTGGCCCAGTCCAGCCAGCGGTCGAGTTCGTCCAGGTGGCCGGCTTGAACCGCGTCCGGCAAGTCCGGTGCATCGGCCGTTGCGCGCGGGGCCAGGCCGGCGGCGCGGGCCAGGGCGTCCAGGCCGGCACCCAGTTGGGCCAGCGGCCAGGTGAGGGTGGTGATGTCCATTCAGTGCACGGCCCAGGCGGCCCGTCCGGCGGTCGCAGGTGCTGGCACCGGCGCGTCGTCCGCAGTGGTCGCAGCGGGTTCGGCTTCGACCGCCCGACCGTCTTTGATGCGCACCTGCCGCCAGCTTGGCGCGGCGTTGACCGGCGCCGCAGCGTCGTCCTGCCACATCGCGCTGCGCACCTGCGCTTCGGCCCGCAGCAGCCGCGCGTAGGCCGTGTCGCCGGCGGCCAGCTCAGCCGGCGCGCCGTCTTCGACGATGCGGCCTTCGTCCACCACCAGCACCCGGCCGAAGCCCAGCGTTTCGCCGACGTCGTGGGTCACGCACAGCAGCGTGCTGTGCTGCCACCAGCGGCGCGCGTCGGCCAGCAGTTCGCTGCGCTGGCCCCGGTCCAGGCCGCGGAAGGGTTCGTCCAGCAGGGCCAGGCGCACGCCGGTCTGCAGCATCGCGCGGCCCAGGCGCACGCGCTGGCCTTCGCCGCCCGACAGCCGCGCGCCGCCTTCGCCCAGCGGTGTCTGCAGGCCCTGCGGCAGCTGGGCCAGCACGCCGCGCAGGCGGGCGGCGGTGATGACTTCGCCGACCCGCGCCAGGCCGTCGTCGCCGCTGGCGTAGCCCAGGTTGTCCAGGAAGCTGGCGTTCCACAGTTGCACACCCGGGTCAACCCACGCGGTTGCGCGGCGCAGGGCTTCCTGCGTGTCGGCGGCCAGCGGCTGGCCGTCGATGGTCAGGCGGCCTTGGGCCAGCCGGTGCCAGCCCAGCAGCAGGCCGACCAGTGATGATTTGCCCGCGCCCGACGCCCCGACGATGGCCACGTGTTCGCCGGCTGCGATGTGCAGATCGACATCGCTGAGGATGGCGTGGCCGCCGGCCAGAACCCGGCCGTTTTCGATGCGGATGGCGGTGCCGGCCGGGCTGGCCGGGTCGGCCTCGTTCGAGGCACTCGCTTTCGGCGTTGGCGGTTCCGCAGCCGGCAGGTCTTCCGGCGCCGTCAGCGGTTCGAACAGGCGCATCAGCACATTGCGCTGCATCGGGTATTGCCGCGCCAGACCGCCCACGCCACCGCCCAGCGCGGGCAGCTTCAAGGCCCAGTAGACGAGCAGCAGATCGCCCCCGCTGACACCCTGGGTGCGCGCGAAATGGGCCACCAGCAGCGCCGCCGCCAGGCCCAGGCACAGCGCCGACTGCAGCGTGCCGGCCGCCACCGTGGCGGCCAGGGTGCTGCGGCTGGACCGCGCCCATTCGACCAACAGGCTTTCGTGTTGCCGCCGCACCGCGCGCTGTGCGCGGTGGGTGCGCACCGGCACCGCGCCCAGCAGCGCGTCCAGGTAGAAACCGTTCAACGCCGCGCTGTGGTTGCGCAGCCGCAGGTCGCGCTCGCCCAGCAGCGGCTGCAGCAGCGTGGGCACCGCCAGCGACACCGCCACGATGGCCAGCGCCCA
>JANPHI010000381.1:0-17623 GCA_031424355.1 Betaproteobacteria bacterium | reverse complement strand
GGGTGACACTTGCGGCGCAAGCCGGAACGTCGCCACCGCTGCGGAGTGGTAGTTCAGTTGGTTAGAATACCGGCCTGTCACGCCGGGGGTCGCGGGTTCGAGTCCCGTCCACTCCGCCAAGACAAAGCAACGGGTTGCAGCAGAAATGCGGCAACCCGTTTTTCTTTGCAGCGACCAAGGTCCACCGGGCCCGACGCGCAACCGATCCACTCTGGAAGACAACTCGATGAAGAACGCACTGATAGCCCTGGTCTTTGGCTTTGCCGCCCTGGGCGCGCATGCCCAAGCAGGAACGGCGGCAAAGGAAGCCGGCAAGGCCACCGCCGAAACCGCGAAGCAAGGCGTTGAGAACGCCAAGGCCGCAACCAGCAGCCAGCCCGAAAAGACCGTGCACAAGGTCAAGGCCAAGGTCCACAAGGCCAAGGCCAAACGCGCTGCTCAGGCGTCGAAGGCGGCAGCCAAGGAAGCCGTGAAGTAAATCGGCGGTCCTCGCTGCAGCACCGCTGCCGCAGGCGCCTGGTTCAGGGTCTGCGACCGGGCTCAAAAAAAAGCGCTCCGAGGAGCGCTTTTTCGTGGCCTCAATTCAGCCGAAACGACCCGCCGCCGAACCGGCCGAACAGGCCGATGAGGCCGATCAGCCGCGCGGCTCGCCCTGTTCGTTGACCGTCACGGTGCGACCCGGTGCCTGGGCCATCTGCACCCGGAATTCCTGGCCGCGGAAGCTGTAGGTCACGTCCCAGTAGGCCGCGCGCGCCTGGCCGGGGTTGCGGCTGCAGCGTTGCACGTTCTGGGTCGTGACGACCTGCTGGTTGGCATCGCCGCGCCCGCTGTTGCCGCCGATGGCCGCCCCGGCCACGACGCCGATGCCCGTGGCCACGTCCTTGCCCGTGCCGCCACCGACCTGGTGGCCCAGGATGCCGCCGATCACCGCGCCCAACAGCGCGCCCGGCACATTGGCATTGCTGCTGCGCTCGGGTGCCACCTGCTGCGGTTCGACCCAGCAGCGCTCGCCCGAATCTTCCACCACCGCCCGTACCGAGGTGATGTCGGCCTGGTACAGGCGCTCTTCGTTGCGGCGACCGTAGTCGCGCGACACCATCGGCAGCGGCGCATAGCGGCGGTTGTCCACCGAAGCGCCGCGTTCCACGGCGCGCACCGACGAGATGCGGTCGTTCATGCCCATCGCGGTCAACGACGGGTACTGGCCGGGGCGCAGCACCACGCAGGCGCCGCCGTAGCGCGCATCCTGGCAGACCTCCCACAGCCCGCCACTGACCACGACCGATGAAGCGCGGTCGTTGAAGCCGCTGCGGCTGAAGTCCTCGACAGGGCCTTCGGCCGTCATGCTGCGGCCCTGGAAACCGTCGTCCTCGTAGAAGACGACGCGGCTGACGGGCCCGGGCGGTGCCGGTCGCGGCAGGGGACGGGGGGCCTCGTCCACCTCGTTGCTGTCAACCGCCCGCACCGACGAAATGCGGTCGTTCAGCCCCAGCCTCGCCAGCGACGGGTATTGCCCCGGGCGCAAGACGGTGCACGGTCCGCGGAAATCCGCGTCGGCACAGACTTCCCAGCGCCCACCGGTGACCACGATCGACGTGGCGCGGTCATTGAAGCCACTGCGCCTGAAGTCGCGCACCGGCTCGACGGCCGTGAACGAGCGGCCCTGGAAGCCCTCGTTCTCATAGAAATCGATCTGACTGGCTGCTGTGGGTGCCGGCACCGGTGCGCCGCGGCGGTCCACGGCACGCACCGACGCAACGCGGTCGTTCAGGCCCATCGCGGCCAGCGAGGCGTAGGCGCCCGGCTGCAGCACCACACAACGGCCGCCAAAGCGCGGCTCTTCGCACAGTTGCCAGCGGTCCCGGCGGTCGCCCTTGACCACCACTGAAGACGCCCGGTTGTTGAAGCCCTGGCGCTGCAGGTTTTCCACCTCGCCGGCGGCGGTGTAGGACTTGCCCTTGTAATCCTGCCGTTCGTACAGCGTGACCTGTGCGGCGGCGTGTGCGCCCAGTGCCATGCCGATGGCCGTCAATCCCAAGCGAAACAGTTTCTTCATGTCGATCTCCTGAGGGTGCGAACGCCGAAGTGCAAAAAGCGCTACGGGCGACGGCGACCCATGCCTGAGCGTTTCATGCCGACCACCGGGTGGTCTGTGCGCCCACGCACCGAGGCTTGCGCGGCGCTCAGGCCGGGCCGGCGGCCGGCACTTCGGAGACCACCGTTTCGGATGCGGGCGCGCTGTCGACCGACGGACCCGGCCGGCGCGATCCGAACAGATTGGCGTAGACCCAGGTGAACTCGGCACCGATCAACAGGATCTGCGCCGACCAGTACACCCACAGCAGGATCACGACCAGCGAGCCGGCCGCGCCGAAGCCCGAGGCGATGCCCGAGCGCCCGATGTACAGGCCGATCAGCGACTTGCCCAGGGCGAAGAGCACGGCCGTGAACAGAGCACCCACCCACACGTCCTTCCACATCACCCGCACGCGCGGCATGACCTTGAAGATCAGCGCGAACATCACGGCAGCCAGCACGAAGCCCCCGATGGCACTGGCCAGCGCCACCACCTCGTGCCAGCCCTCGAAGACCGGCTTCAGCGTGTGGCCCAGCGCGGCCAGCATGGCGCTGACGACCAGCGACACGGTCAGCAGGAAACCGAGTGCCAGGATCATGCCGAAGGACAGCAGCCGGGAGCGCAGCAAGGCCAGCCAGCCGTTGCCCGACCCGCCCTGGGCCGGTACGCGCCAGATGCGGTCCATGGCGTCCTGCAATTCGCCGAAGACCGAGGCGGCGCCGGCCAGCAGCAGCACCAGCCCCAGCAGCGTGGCGGCCACGCCCTTGGCGGGCTGGTGCACGCTGGCCAGCAGGTCCTGCACCGCGCTGGCGCTGTGCGGGCCCATCAGGGCGTCGAGCTGGATCTGGATCTGCCCGCGCGCTGCGGCCTCGCCGAAGACCAGGCCGGCCACCGAAATCACGATCAGCAGCAGCGGTGCCAGCGAGAACATCGTGTAGTAGGCCAGCGCCGCGCCCATGCTTGCCGCGTAGTCGGCCAGCCAGGCGATCCAGACCTGCCCGGCCAGCGACCGGATGGCCTGCAGGCCCGATCGAAGGGCAGGGCGCAGTGTTGGCAGGTTCATGCAGGTCGGCGCGGTTGGGAGATCATTGGTTTCGGTCTGGGGTTCAGCGGCGAAGCTAAGCGGTTTGGCCGTGGCGGTCTGTGTGCTGCTGAACAGCCGGCACCGCCATCCCGACACACCGAGAACCCAGGACATACCAAGGACACGCCCATGACCACCCCCGCACTTATCGCCGCCGCCAGCCTGCAGCAGGCCTTGTCGGCCCCGGACACCGACCTGCTGGTGCTGGATTGCAGCTTCGACCTGGCCGACCCCGGCGCGGGCCGGCGCGCCCACGACGCGGGCCACCTGCCGGGCGCCGTCTACGTGTCGCTGGACGACACCCTCAGTGGCGCCAAGACCGGCCGCAATGGCCGCCACCCCTTGCCCGACCGCAGCGCGTTTGCGCAGGCCATGGCGGCACTGGGCCTGAACGACAACACCCGGGTGGTGGCCTATGACAGCGCCGGCAGCATGTACGCCGCGCGGCTGTGGTGGATGCTGCGCTGGGCCGGCCACACCGCCGTCAGCGTGCTGGACGGTGGCCTGGCGGCCTGGAAAGCGGCCAGCGGTGCGATCGAAACCACGCCGCCCGCCGCCCGCGCAGCGGGCAACTTCCGCCTGCGCGACAGCCGGGTCACGGCCGTCGGCTTCGACGAGGTGCTGGCCAACATCGGCAGCGCCGAAAGCCTGGTCATCGACGCCCGCGCGCCCGACCGCTTTCGCGGCGAGAACGAGACGCTGGACCCGGTGGGCGGCCACATCCCGGGGGCCGTCAACCGCCTGTTCCGCAACAACCTGGGGCCCGACGGCCGCTTCAAGCCGGCCGCTGAACTGCATGCCGAATTCACGGCGTTGGTGGGTGGCCGCGCGCCATCGGCGCTGATCCACCAGTGCGGTTCGGGTGTGACCGCCTGCCACAACCTGCTGGCGATGGAAGCGGCCGGCCTGCCCGGCGCGGCGCTCTACCCGGGTTCCTGGAGCGAATGGTGCGCCCAACCTGGCGCGCCAGTGGCCACGGCCGCCAACGGCGGCTGATCAGCGCGGCCCGCGGCAGCCCCTGCGCAGCGGGCCCGACGCCGGGTGGGCGCTGACGCGCGCGGTATCAGCCGCCCTGCGTGCTGCGCCAGGCCAGCAAGCGCAGCACCGCATCGGGCACCGCGCGGCTCAGCCCATCGCAGGTTTCGGGGTCGTCCAATGCATCCTCGTCCGCGTCGGCTGGCGTCGTGGTGGCCGCCGCGGACTCATCCGCGAGGCCACCGCCCAGCACCAGCAGCGGCGCCAGCACCGGGCCCAGCGCGGGGTCGTCCCAGGCGGCTTCCCAGGCTGACGGCAGCAGGTCCACGGCCTGCAGGAAGCCGGTGCACCAGTCGCGCGCGTCGGCCCATTCGTCGGCGCCGCTTTCGGCCACGCTGAAGATGGGTTCCCAGTCCTGCGGGGCTTCTGCAATCTGCTGGCTGATGTGGCGCAGGTGGCGCAGCACCAGCACCACCGTGGCCTTGCGTTGGCGCTTGCTGGCGAAGGGCGTGGCCTCGTCGTTGCCGCCGGGGCCGTCGCCGCCCCAGACCAGCGGCAACCACTCGGTGGTGGGCAATTGCTTCAGCAGTTCGCCGGGGCCGGCCAGCAGCGCGGTCAGGTAGCCGTCCAGGCCGTCCAGGCTCATCACACCGTCGGCGGGCAGGGTTTGCAGCAGCGTGTCCAGGGTGCCGAGTTCGGCGGCGGTCAACGGGGTGACGGCAGAGCTGGGGTCGTAGTCGGGGTAGTCCACGGCAAGGCACAGGTAGCGGGCGGGGTGGGGAGTGTCGCCCAGGTGGGCGTCGGCGCCGGCGTGCCGGCTTACGATTCAGGGTTCCAGTGCCCGCAAGGCACCCCGCCAGGCGCTGCAGGAGACCCCCGCCGATGATCGACAAGATCGTTCCCGACTTCGAAGCCGCACTGGCCGGCGTGCCCGATGGCGCCACCGTGATGATCGGCGGCTTCGGCACGGCCGGCCTGCCGAACGAACTGGTCGAGGCGCTGATCGAGCAGGGCGCGCGCGAACTCACCGTCATCAACAACAACGCCGGCAACGGCGAACACGGGCTGGCGAAATTGCTGGCGCTGGGCCGCGTGCGCAAGGTCATCTGCAGCTTTCCGCGCCAGGCCGACAGCCACCATTTCGACCGCCTCTACCGCGCCGGCCAGGTCGAACTGGAACTGGTGCCGCAGGGCACGCTGTCGGAACGCATACGCGCCGCTGGCGCCGGCATTGGCGGCTTCTTCACCCCCACCAGCTACGGCACCGACTTGGCTAAGGGCAAGGAAGTGCGCGAGATCGCCGGCCGCATGCACGTCTTCGAGGAACCGCTGCATGGCGATGTGGCGCTGATCAAGGCCGAGCGCGGCGACCGCTGGGGCAACCTGACCTACCGCAAGACAGCGCGCAACTTCGGCCCTTCGATGGCCATGGCCGCCCGCCTGACCATCGCCAGCGTGCACGAGGTGGTGGGCCTGGGCGAACTCGACCCCGAGGCCATCGTCACGCCCGGTCTCTTCGTGCAGCGCGTGCTGAAGATCGAACGCGCCGTGACGCTGGGCGGCGGCTTCAAGGCGGCTGCGGGCGCCACCGCCGGAGCATCGGCATGAAGCGCTGGACCCGTGACGAGATGGCGCAACGCGTGGCGCGCGACATCCCCGAAGGCGCCGTCGTCAACCTGGGCATCGGCCTGCCCACGCTGGTGGCCAACCACCTGCCTTTGCCGTGCGCGGCGGACTACCGCGAGGTGATGATCCACAGCGAAAACGGCGTGCTCGGCGTGGGCCCGGCACCGGCGGCGGGCGAGGAAGACTACGACCTGGTCAACGCCGGCAAGCAGCCCGTGACGCTGCTGCCCGGTGGCAGCTATTTCCACCACACCGACAGCTTCGCGATGATGCGCGGCGGCCACCTCGACATCTGCGTGCTGGGCGCCTTCCAGGTCTCGGGCCGTGGCGATTTGGCCAACTGGCACACCGGCGCGCCCGACGCGATACCGGCCGTCGGCGGTGCGATGGATCTGGCCATCGGCGCGAAGAAGACCTTCGTGATGATGGAACACTGCACCAAGGCCGGCGAGGCCAAGATCGTCGCCGCCTGCAGCTACCCGCTGACCGGTGTGGCCTGCGTCAGCCGCATTTACACCGACCTGGCGGTGCTGGACATCACCGCCGGCGGCGTTCAGCCCATCGAGATCGTCGAAGGGCTGACATTCGATGAACTGCAGGCCGCCACGGCCGTGGCCTTGCTGCCGCTGCTTCCTTCCACACCCTGATTGCCAGCCTCGACGGAATCCGACATGAGCACACACGCCTACATCTGCGACGCCATCCGCACCCCCTTCGGCCGCTACGGCGGCGCCTTGTCTTCGGTGCGCGCCGACGACCTGGGCGCGCTGCCCATCAAGGCGCTGATGGCGCGCAACCCGAATGTCGATTGGGCGGCGGTCAGCGACGTGATCTACGGCTGCGCCAACCAGGCCGGCGAAGACAACCGCAACGTCGCCCGCATGGCCGCTTTGCTGGCGGGCCTGCCGGTGGGCGTGCCCGGCGCCACCATCAACCGCCTGTGCGGTTCGGGCCTGGACGCACTGGGCACGGCGGCGCGCGCCATCAAGTCCGGCGAAGCGCAATTGATGATCGCCGGCGGCGTGGAAAGCATGAGCCGCGCGCCCTTTGTCATGCCCAAGGCCGAGAGCGCCTTTTCGCGCAGCAACGCGGTCTACGACACCACCATCGGCTGGCGCTTCGTCAACAAGCGGATGAAAGAGTTGCACGGCGTGGATTCGATGCCCGAGACCGCCGAGAACGTGGCCACCGATTTCGGCATCGAACGCGAGGCGCAGGACCGCATGGCCCTGGCCAGCCAGACCAAGGCCCTGGCGGCGCAACAGAGCGGCTTTTTCGACAGCGAGATCGTGCCGGTGACGCTGGCGCAGAAAAAGGGCGATCCCCTCATCGTCAGCCGCGACGAGCACCCGCGTGCCACCTCGCTGGAAGCGCTGGCCAAGTTGAAGGGCGTGGTGCGGCCCGATGGCAGCGTCACCGCCGGCAACGCCAGCGGTGTCAACGACGGCGCCTGTGCGTTGCTGGTGGCCAGCGAAGCCGCTGCGGCCCGCCACGGCCTGACGCCGCGTGCCCGCATCGTGGGCATGGCCACGGCCGGCGTGGCGCCGCGCGTCATGGGTTTCGGCCCCGCGCCGGCCACGCGCAAGGTGCTGGAGTTGACGGGCATCAGCCTGGCGCAACTGGACGTGATCGAGCTGAATGAGGCCTTCGCCGCGCAAGGCCTGGCGGTGCTGCGCGACCTGGGCTTGGCCGACGACGACGTCCGCGTCAATCCCAACGGCGGCGCCATCGCACTGGGCCACCCGCTGGGCGCCAGCGGTGCGCGGCTGGCGACCACGGCGGTCAACCAGCTGCACCGCATCAACGGCCGCTATGCGCTGTGCACCATGTGCATCGGCGTGGGGCAGGGCATTGCGATGGTGATCGAGCGGGTCTGAAGATCGCGCCACAGCCCGCTGCGGCGGGCTGTGCAAGTCCGCCGGTGTAGCGGTCAGCCGCCCGGCAGCGTGTCGTTGATGGGCGTGCGCGGGGGCTCTGGCGCCAGCGGTTCCAGCGGCGCCACGCGCGGCAACTTCACCACGCCCATGGCCTGCAGCAATTCACCGCTGTAGTACAGCTGCGACAGGCGCGCCTTCTGCAGGCGCGTGGCCTGCTCGGCCAAGCGCTTCTCGGCGTTGTAGCGGCTGTCACGCAGCGCGATCAGCTGGGCCAGGGTGCGGCGACCGGCTTCGAATTGCAGTTCACCCGCGCGCACCAGGGTGCCGTATTGCTCGATCTGCCGCACGATCATCGTCAGCGCCCGTTCGGCCTGCGCCACCTGCGGGCCCAGCGTCGTCAGTTCGGCCTGCAGGTTGCGCTGCACGCGTTCGGCTTCGGCCTCGGCGGCTTCGGCGCGGCGTTCAGCTTCATTGCGCCGCGATTGCAATTCACCGCCAACCGGGAAGTCCCAGCGTGCGGTGACCTGCCACGACTGCTTGGTGGTGCTGGTCAGTGCCGGCGAGGTGTTGTCGCCGAGTTGCTTGCGCACTTCCAGGTCGATGCGCGGGGCCAGCAGCGACATCTGCGGCCGCACCCGTTCGCGCGCGGCCAGGGCCCTTTGCTGCGCTGCCGACAACACGCCCGGTGGCGTGTCGCCCAGCCGCTCGGTGCGGGCGCCGGCCAGCGGCGCAGGCAGCACCACGGCCACGGCCGGCCGCAGTTCGTCCACCGTGGCCGCCCCGATCAGCCGCGCCAGCTTGCGCCGTGCGCTGTCGTGGTCGGCGATGGCTTCTTCGTGCGCCATCTCGGCGTCCAGCAGCGCGGCTTCGGCCTGCTGGGCGTCGGCATCGGACATCTTGCCCAGGTCGGCCTGGCGGCGCGTCTGCTCGACCAGGCGCTGCACGGCCTGCAGGCGCTCGGCCGCAGGCGGCACCACGCTTTGCAGGCGCAGCACTTCCAGGTAGGACTCGCCGATGCGCTGCGACGCGTCTTCCTGGGCGCGGCGCAAGTCCTGCTCGGACGCGGTTTCCTCGATGCCCGTGGCCCGCAGTTCGGCCGCGTCGTTGCCGGAGTTGTAGAGGTTCCAGCGCAGCGTGGTCTCGGCGCGCTGGCTGCGGCGGTCGATGGGCAGGCCGAATTCCTGTTCGGCCGACTGGCCCTGCGTGGCCTGCAGACCGAGGCTGGGCATCAGCCTGGAGCGTGCCTGCGTGCGCCTCTCGGTGCTGATTTCCAGCTGCGAACGCGCGCTGCGCACCTGCGGGTCGCTGGGCAGCACGCGCTGCAGCAATTCGGGCAGGCTTTCGGGTGCGAAGGCGGCAGCACCAGCGGCAGCCTTGGTCGGCGCCACCGTTTGCGCGCCGGCGGGCAGGCAGGCGGCGGCCAGCGCCGTCAGGGCCAGCGTCAGATGCGCCGCCCGACGGACGACGTGGGTGACCTGGGCGGCAGGCTGGGGGTGTGCGGGGTGTGCGTGGTGTCGGGTTGTCATCGTTCTTGCATCGCGCCTTGGATGCCGCGCAGCACAGGCTTCAGCATGTACTGCATGACGCTGCGTCGGCCGGTCAGCACGCCCACCTCGATGGGCATGCCGGGGGTGATGGCCAGCGGCTTGCCGTGCTGCTTGAGCTGGTCGCGGGCCGCCTTCAACTGCACCTCGAAATAGGCTTCGCCCTTTTCGTCGAGCACAGCGTCGGCGCCGACGCGGGCCACGCTGGCGTCCATCTTGCCGAAGGTGCTGGCGTCGTAGGCCAGCACGCGCACGTGGGCCGCCTGGCCGGCGCGGATGAAGCCGATGTCGGCCGGCTTCACGCGCACGTTCATCAGCAGTTCCGACTCATCGGGCACCACTTCCAGGATGGCCTTGCCCGGCGCGGCCACGCCGCCCAGCGTGGTGACCAGCACGCGGTTGACCGTGCCGTCCACCGGTGATGTCAGTTCGCGCCGCGCCACGCGGTCTTCGCGGCCCGACATCGTGCTGCCCAGTGCGCCGGCCTTGGTCTCGAAGTCGCTGCGCTGCGCACCCCACTGCGCACGGGCTTTGGAATCGGCTTCGGACGACGCCGCCTCGGCTTCGGCCAGGCCGGCCATCAGGCGCGGCAGCGACTGCTTCAGGCTGTCGAGTTCGCTCTTCTGGCTGAGCAGGCGTTGCTGCGCGCTGAGGTAGTCGGCCCGCGCACCGGCGCCTTCCTTGAACAGGCGTTCTTCGATGGCGAAGCTTTCCTCGCCGACCTTCACCGCGCCTTGCAATTGGCCGATGCGGGCCTGGGCTTCGGCCAGTTCGCCCCGCTTGCGCTGGATGGCTTCCCGCGTCACGCGGCCGTTGGACTGGTATTCGCGCAGCGCGTCGCGCCAGAGCTGGGTTTCCTTCATCACCAGTTCGGGCGCTTCACGCCGCCAGGCTTCTTCGAAGCGCGGTGCGCTGCCCGACAGCAAGGCTTCGACGCGGGCCCGGCTGATCAGCGCGGCCAGGCGTTGCTGGCGGCTTTCGCCCAGGTCGGCGTTGTACTGGGCGGCGTCCAGGCGGGCCAGCAGCTGACCCTTTTTGACGGCTTGGCCGGCGGTCACCAGCATCTCGGTCACGATGCCACCTTCCAGGCTTTGCACTTCCTGGATGCGGCTGGGCGGCACCACGCTGCCGCGCGCGTTGACGGCCACGTCCAACTCAGCGATCAGGCTCCAGCCCAGCGCCACCGCCAGGAACAGCACCATCACCAGCACCATCACCATGATGGTCTTGCGCGGTCCTTCGTCGGGGTCGTGTCCGGCGGCACCCATGGCCGCGTTGCCCAGGAGGGCGCTCATGCTGCAGGCCTCACGGCCGTCAAGCCCGGGTTGGGCCGCGGCACCTGTTGCTGCACGCCGCCTTCCTGCGCGGGCCGTTGCGACAGCGCGCGCAGCACCTCGTCGCGCGGGCCGTCGGCCACCATGCGGCCGCCGTCCATCACCACCAGGCGGTCCACCAGCGCCAGCATGGCCATGCGGTGGGTGACGACGATGATGGTGGTGTCCTGCAACGTGCGCAGGCGGCTGATCAGCTTCTGTTCGGTGGCCGGGTCGATCATGCTGCTGGGTTCGTCCAGCAGCAGCAATTTGGGCTGCATCAGCAGCGCGCGCGCAATGGCCACGATCTGCCGCTGCCCGCCGCTCAGGCGGTCGCCGCGTTCACCCACCTGCGTGCCCACGCCTTCGGGCAGTTGCGCTACCACCTCGTCGAGGCAGGCGTTTTTCATGGCGGCCAGCAGGGCTTCGTCATTCGGCTGCACGCGGCCCAGTTCGATGTTCTCGCGCATGCTGCCGTGGAACAGCGTCACGTCCTGCGGCACGTAGCCGATCTGGCGGCGCAGGCTCAGTGGCTGCAACTGCGTGGTGACCAGGTCGTCCACCAGCACGCTGCCGCTGCTGGGCGCGTACTGGTTGACCAGCAGCTTCAGCAGCGTGCTCTTGCCCGAGCCCAGCTTGCCGATGATGGCCACGCGTTCGCCCGGCCTGATCTTCAGGTTCAGCCGCTCGATGACTGGCGGGCCTTTCGGGTACGCGAAGCCGAGGTCGCGGAATTCGACGGTGCCGGTCAGCGGTGGCGCCTGCAGGCTGGTGCTGGACTCATCGGTTGGCGCCGTCATGATCTTTTCCAGCGCTTCGTAGCTGTACTTGGTCTGCTGCCAGCGCACGACCAGGTTGGCGATCTGGCTGATCGGCGACAGCGCACGCCCGGTCAGCATGCTGACCGCGATGATCTGGCCCAGCGTCATCGCCTGCTCGTTCATCATCACCGCGCCGAAGGCCACCACGGCCACGCCGACCAGTGCCAGCACGGCCGTGTTGATGTAGCTGACCTTGGTCGTGATTTCGCGCGTTTCCAGGCTGTTGTGGGCGATCTTCTGGGTCAGGCTTTCCCACTTGCGCCGGCTCCAGGCTTCAGCGCCCAGCGCCTTCACGGTGTCCAGGCCGTTCATCGTCTCGAACAGGTGGGCCGTGCGCTGCGAGCTGGCCTGCATCGATTCATTCACCTTGCGGGCCAGCGGCGCGCGCGAGGCCCAGGCCACGCCGATGAGGATGGGAATGGCCACCAGCGGCACGAAGGCCAGCATGCCGCCCACCATGGCAATGGCCACCAGGTAGAGCACCATGAAGGGCAGGTCGCCCAGCACGGTGAGCGTGCTGGTGGCGAAGAATTCGCGCACCGCTTCGAAGTCGCGCACGGTGTTGGCCAGCACGCCGCCCGATGCCGGCCGGTCGGCCGCGCGCAGGCGCAGGCACTGGGCGTAGACCTTGGCCGACAGCGCCACGTCCATGCGCCGTGCGGCCGCTTCCAGCAGGTGGCTGCGCAGCACGCGCATCACCAACTCGAAGCCGATCAGGATGGCCGCGGCTGCGGTCAGCACGCCCAGGCTGCCCATCGCGTTGTTCGGGATCACGCGGTCGTACACCGCCATGCTGTAGAACGGAATCAACACACCGAAGACGTTCAGCGCCAGCGTGCCCATCAGCGCCCAGCCGAAGATCCAGCGGTTGCGGTTGAAGGTGGTCCAGAACCAGCGGCCGGTTTGCGGCAGCGCGTAGAGCAGGCTGCGCTGGTCGAAATGCAGCGTCGGCCGCACGGCGATCCACAGCGCGCGCGGCACTTCCAGATCCAGTTCGTCAGCGGCCAGCCAGCAGCTGCCTTCGATGTCGGGCAGGTGGCACTCGTAGCGGCCGTCCTTCAGCGAAATCACCACGGCGGCGTGGCCGGCCGGGCCCAGCAGCAGGGCCGGCAGTTCGGTCGGCCGGCGCGGCTGGTTCAGCGGCAGCGGCGTGCCCACCAAGTTGGCCTGGCGCAGCAAGGCCTGCATGGTTTCGTAAGGCAGGGCGGCGTCGCCCGAGCCCTGTGCAGCCACGGTGTCGCGCAGCGTGTCCAGCGGCACTTGCACGCCGTGGAAGCGCGCCAGAAAAATGACGCAAGACGCCAACTGCTCGGCCTGGGCATTCGGCATGTCAGTCGCGGGTGAACTCGTGTCGGTCATGGGTACGCTTCGCTGCAACGGGCGCCCGGTGTGGGGGCCAGCACAGCGCAGTGTGGTGGATGGGGCGCTGCCGCGGTCGTTCGATGAACAGGCCCGGCGCCCTGCAATTGTCGGCGGCGAACCGCCTTCAAGGCTGCGCCGTAAGCCACAAAAACGGGCACAAAAACAAGCACAAAAACAGACGCCACGCAGCCTGGTTCAGACCGCGTGGCGCCTTCTTGCAGCCGCTGCGGGGCCAGCGCCTGGCTGACCCCGTGGAACGGTCTCAGAGACTCAAGCCCCCGTGTGGTGGCACTCTTCACGCGTCAGCATCGCGATGCGGCGCAGCGCTTCGCCAGCGTCACCGGCGGTGTCGCAAACGGCTTCCGTGCTGACCGGGCTGAGCGTGGAAACACTGCCCGCGCCCACCACCGTGTCCAGCGTGTCCGAACCCAGCAGGTCGGCCATCGTCGGCAGGGCCACACCGGCTGCCTTGGCGTCGTCGGCCGAGACGTTGAAGTACACGTCGGTCATGGACACATCGGAACCGCTGCTCAGCGTGGCCGAGCTGCGTTCCAGGTGCAGGTTGCCCTGCGCGTCGATGAAGGGCAGCTCGGTGTAGGCCACCGTCAGGCTGGCGACACCGGCTTGCGCCAGCGTCATCAGTTCACCGGCGTCGGTGCTGTGGTTGCCGTTCACGTCCTGCCAGATGCGCAGGTCACCGAAGGCCGCGTCCAGCTTGTCCACCACGCCATCGCCGTTGCTGTCGTAGCTGGCCAGTTGCGCGAAGCCCGCACCCTTGGCGTTGCCACCGAACAGTTCGTTGATGTCGTCGATCGTGCCGTTGCCGTTCTTGTCCACGGCCAGGAAACCGTCGCTGCCCGAGATCCAGCCCGACGTGACCGCCTTGCCGTTGCCGAACAGGTCGAAGCTGCCGGTGGCGTCGCTGCGGCTGATGGTGTGAATGCCGTCGCCGTTCAGGTCGATGACGATGGGCGTGATGCCGGCGTCCTTGGTCATGTCGTTCTGACCCGAGACCAGCGAGAACTGCGAGGTCACCGTGACGTTGGTCGTCGCGGTGGCGTCACCGTTCACGTCGGAGTCGATGGCGTCGTTGGTGCCGACGTCCTTGACCGCCCACTTCCAGGTGCTCATGTTGTAGCCACTGAACTGGACGTTGGTCTTGTCGAACTGCAGCGTGTAGGCACCCGGATCGACGTTGCTGAACAGGTAGTTGCCGCTGGAGTTGGTCACCGTGGTGGCCAGCACAGCGCCCGTGCTGCTGAGCAGTTTGACGGTGATGCCGCCAATGCCGGCTTCGCCCGCGTCCTGGATGTTGTTGTGGTTCGCGTCCTGGAAGACCTTGTCGCCCACACTGGCCGTCTTGAACACGCCAGCATCGACCGTCAGGTTCTGCTGGCCGGCGGCCAGGGTGATGACAGCGGTGTTGCCGTTCGCATCGATGTCCGAATCGACCGCGTCGTTGGTACCCTGGTTCTGCTTGGTGGCCTTGTAGCCCGCCCCGTTGTCGTTGAAGTTCAGCTTGTACTGACCCGCATCGAGGTTCGAGAACAGGTAGTAGCCGTTGGCACCGGTGGTGGTGGTGGCGGTGATGTCGTCGGCCGAGCCGAAAACGCCGTCCTTGCCCGCGCCAGTCAGTGTGACCTTGATGCCGGTGATGCCCGCTTCGCCGCTGTCCTGCACGCCGTTGCCGTTGGCGTCCAGCCACACGCGGTCGCCGATGGAACCCTTGGTGGCCGCATTGCCGGTGTAGTAGGCGTCGTCCTTGTCGGTCACCGATGCCACACCACCCACCGAGTCCGTCGCCGTGACGGTGCCGGTGTTCTTGATGGTGCCGGCAGCTGCCACTTCGGTCGCCTTGTAGGTCCAGGTTTCCGTGGTGTCGAGCAGGCCGTTGCTGTTGGTGTCGCCGCTGACGTAGCTGACGGTGGCGATGCGGTCATCGGTCAGCACCACGTTCTTCAACGCGGTGTCGCCGGTGTTCTTCACGATGTAGGTGAAGGTGACGACCGAGCCGGTCTTCACTTCCAGCCCGGGGGGCGCATCGGCGTCGTACAGCTGGGTGTCGACGTTGCAGGTCTGCGTGGTCTTGGTGCCCGACCAGTTGCAGCCCAGGCTGTTTTCACGGCTGAAGGAGTTGCAGGTCTCGCTGTAGCTGCCGCAGTTGATGGCGTACTGCGCCTCGGTGCAGACCTGCGCCTTGGTGTAGGCGTAGTCCACGTTGGTGTGGCAGGCGTTCAGGTAGGCCGACACGCATTCGCGCATCAGCACGTCCAGGGCTGCTGTGCTGGTGCCGCACAGCACGTCGTAGATCGACTTGGTGCCGTTCGTGCAGCTGACGCCGAAGACCGAGTTGAACGAGTCGCTGTACTTGCAGCCCGTGCCGCTCCAGCCATAAGTGCCCAGCGAGGTCTGCCAGCTGCAGTTGCTCTTCCAGTAGCTGACGTTGGCACCTTCGCCGCCACAGCTGGTGGTGGTGGCGGTGGTGGTGCTGGACACGTACTTCTCGACGTCGATGCCGACCTTGTAGGCGCCGGCATCCCAGTTGGTCTGGTTTTCACCGGACAGCAGGGTGGTGTTTGCCATGATCCCCCAGATCAACGGCACGGTGTTACCCAGCGTCTCGACGTCAGAGTCGATTGCGCCATTGGTGCCCACATTCGCCTTGGTGAAGATGAAGCCCGACGGCAACGTGCTTTCCTGCACGTCGATGTGGTAGCTGCCTGGCGTGATGTTGCTGAAGTTGTAGTAGCCGTTGGCGTCGGTCGTGGTCACGCCGATGCTGGCGCCCGTGGCGTTGCTGATCAGGTCCAGCTTGACGCCTGCAATGCCGACTTCACCCGCGTCCTGTAGACCGTTGGCGTTCTTGTCGTACCAGATGCGGTCGCCGATGCAGGCGTTCTTGTACAGGCCCGCGTCCACCGTCAGGTTCTGCTCGCCAGCGCCCAGCGTGATCACGGCGGTGGTGCCGGTGCCGTCGATGTCGGAATCGGCTGCATCGCTGCCGATGTTCTGCTTGGTGATGCTGTAGCCGGTGGTGTTGCTGAACACCGCCTGGTACTTGCCGGCATCGAGGTTGCTGAACAGGTAGGCGCCGTTCGCCGCCGTGGTGGTGACCGCGGTGGTGTCGTCGGCGGTGCCGAAGAGGCCGTCCTTGCCAGCGCCCTTCAGCGTGACCTTGATGCCGGCCACACCCGCTTCGCCGGCGTCTTGCACGCCGTTGGCGTTGCTGTCCAGCCAGACGCGGTCACCCAGCGAGCCCTTCAGCGCGCCGTTGCCGGTGTAGTAAGCGTCGTCCTTGTCGGTGACGCTGGCCACGCCGCCGACGTTGTCCGTTGCGGTCACGGTGCCGGTGTTCTTGATGGTGCCGACGGACGCGACTTCGGTGGCCTTGTAGGTCCACGTTTCCGTCGTGTCGAGCAGGCCGTTGCTGTTGGTGTCGCCACTGACGTAGGTGACGCTGGCAATGCGGTCGTCGGTCAGGACCACATCCTTCAGTGCCGTGTCGCCGGTGTTCTTCACGATGTAGGTGAAGGTGACGACCGAGCCGGTCTTGACTTCCAGTCCGGGGGGCGCGTCGGCGTCGTACAGCTGCGTGTCCACGGTGCAGTTGTAGGTGGCCTGCGGGGTGGTGAAGTTGCAGCCCAGATTGTTCTCGCAAGAGAACTTGGCGCTGCAGCCGCTGTAGTCGCCGCAGGACAGGGCGTACTTGATGTCGCCGCAGACCTGGTCACGGCTGTAGGCGTAGTTGCAGTTGTTGTGCGACGCGTTCAGGTAGGCCGAGATGCATTCACGCTGCCACACGTCGTAGGCTGCCGTGCTGGTGCCGCACAGGATGCTGTACAGCGACTTGGTGCCGCCCGTGCAGTTCACGCCGAACACCGCGTTGAAGGTGTCCGTGCCCTTGCAGGTCTGGCCGCTCCAGGTGGTGCCGTAGCTGCAGGTGTTCTTCCAGTAGCCACTGTTGGCGCCTTCGCCACCGCACACGTTCACGGTGGTGCAGGTGGTGCCCGACACGTACTTCTCGATGTCGATGCCGACCTTGTAGACGCCGGCGTCCCAGGTCAGGTCGTTCTCGCCCGACGTGAGGGTGGTGTTGGCCATGATCCCCCAGATCAGGGGAACGGTATTGCCCAGCGTCTCGACGTCGGAATCGACCGCGTCGTTGGCACCCTGGTTGGCCTTGGTGAAGATGAAGCCGGTGGGCAGCGTCGCTTCCTGCACGTCAACGTGGAAGCTGCCCGGCGTCAGGTTGCTGAACAGGTAGTTGCCGTTGGCGTCGGTGGTGGTCGTGCCGACGATGGTGTTGGTGGTGTTGTTGATCAGGTCGATCTTGACCCCGGCCACACCCACTTCACCGGCGTCTTGCAGGCCGTTGGCGTTCTTGTCGTACCAGATGCGGTCGCCCAGCGAAGCCAGCTTGTAGTAGCCGGCGTCGATGGACAGGTTGTTGTCGCCGTTGACCAGCGTGTAGTTGCCGGTGGCGCCGGTGCTGCTGATGTCGCTGTCGGTGGCGTCCAGCGTGTTGCCGCTGGCGTCCTTGGTGGTGACGACATAGCCGGTCGGGTTGGTGAACTGCACCGAGTAGGTACCCGGGGCCACGTCGAAGCCGTACTTGCCGGCCGCGTCGGTGGTGGTCGTGGCGACGACCGTTCCGGCGGTGTTCTTCAGGGTCACGGTGACACCGGCGATGCCGGTCTCACCGATGTCCTGCACGCCGTTGGCGTTCAGGTCGTTCCAGACGAAGTCGCCCAGGTGGGCCTTGCCCGTCAGTTCACCGAAGTTGTTCTCGACGCTGTTGGCGCCGGAGACCAGCGTGATGCCGCTGAGCACGTCGTTGACAGCGTTGGAGCCACCGGTGGAGCCGACCGTGTCCTTGCCGTCGATGTAGGCGACAGGCTGGGTCTCGGTGACGGTGTAGGAACCCGGGGCCAGGCCGACGAATTG
>JANPHI010000380.1:0-13442 GCA_031424355.1 Betaproteobacteria bacterium | reverse complement strand
GCTGCCGCTGCCTGTCCGACCCGGCGCGCGGCTGCCGGCGGGGCTGGACGGCTTCGAGATCGGCCTGCGCGTCATCCTGGGCCAGCAGGTCACGGTGAAGGCCGCGCGCACGCTGGTGCAGCGGGTGGTGGACCGCTACGGCGAACCGCTGGCCACCCCCTTCCCGGCGCTGACGCATCTGTTCCCCAGCGCCGAGGCCATCGCGGCGGCCGACCCGGAAACCATCGGCAAGCTGGGCATCGTGCGCCAGCGGGTGAAGGCGCTGCAGGCGCTGGCCGCTGCGGTGGCCAGCGGCGCCATCGAACTGCACCGCAACGCACCGCTGGCCGCCACGCTGGATGCGCTGCGCGCGCTGCCCGGCATCGGTGACTGGACGGCCCAGGTCATCGCGATGCGCGCGCTGGCCTGGCCCGACGCCTGGCCGGCCAGCGACATCGGCCTGATGAATGCGCTGGGCTCGCGCGACCCCAAAGTCATCACCGCCCAGGCCGAAGCCTGGCGGCCCTGGCGCGCCTACGCCGTGCTGCAACTGTGGCACCACCTGGAAACTTCGACGTGAAGACATCGACATGAAGAACATCCTCATCGCCCAAAGCCGCATCGACAGCCCGCTGGGCCCGCTGACCCTGGCCGCCACCGCACACGGCCTGGCGCTGGCCTGGTTCGACCTGCAGGCGCACCGGACTGAAACGGTGGACGCCCCCGAGCACGCCGACCACCCGCTGCTGCAACAAGCCGCCCGCGAATTCAGCGCCTACTGGGCCGATGCGCGCACCGTGTTCACGGTGCCGCTGGACCCGCAGGGCACGCCCTTCCAGCAGGCCGTGTGGCAGGTGCTGCGTGGCATCGCACCCGGCACGCTGCTGAGCTATGGCGAGGTGGCGCGGCGCATCGCCAAGCCGGCAGCGGTGCGCGCGGTGGGCGCAGCCATCGGCCGCAACCCGCTGGGCATCATCGTGCCCTGCCACCGTGTGGTGGGCAGCAACGGCGCCCTGACGGGCTATGCCGGCGGCCTGCCGCGCAAGCAGGCGCTGCTGCAGCATGAAGGCGCGCAGGCGGGCATTGCGGGAACCGGGCACGCCTGGACGGCCTCGGCTTCGGCGGGGGCTGCGGCGGCCGGTGCGGCCCTGGCATGAAGCAGCGCGACCTGATCGAACTGTTCGCGCTGGGCGCGCTGTGGGGTGGCTCTTTCCTGTTCATGCGCCTGGGCGCGGCCGACTTCGGCCCGCTGGCCCTGGTCTTCATCCGCGTGGCCGGCGCGGCGGCCATGTTGATGCCGGTGCTGCTGGCGCGCGGCGAAGGGCCGGCCTTGCGCCAGCACTGGCGCGCCATCGCCACCGTGGGCATCGTCAATTCGGTGCTGCCTTTCGTGCTCTTCTCCGTCGCGGCCCTGGCGCTGACGGCCGCGCTGATGTCGGTGTTCAACGCCACGGCGTCGATCTGGGGCGCGGTGGTGGCCTGGCTGTGGCTGGGTGAACGGCCGACACGTTCGCGCGTGCTGGGGTTGGTCATCGGCACCGTGGGCGTCATCGGGCTGGCCTGGGGCAAGGCCGACTTCAAACCGGGGGCACTCGGCATCAGCCCCGCACTGGGCATCGCCGCCTGCATCGTGGCCACCGTTTTCTACGGCATCGGCGCCAACCTGTCGCGCAAATACCTGGTCGGCGTGCCGCCGATGGCGGTGGCGGCGGGCAGCCAGCTGGTGGCGGCCATCGTGCTGCTGGTGCCCGCCCTCTGGGCCTGGCCAGCGCAAACGCCCGGCCCTGCGGCCTGGCTGAATGCCATCGCGCTGGCGGTGCTGTGCACCGGGCTGGCCTACGTGCTGTATTTCAGGCTGATCGCCCATGCCGGCGCCAGCAACGCCATGGCTGTGACTTTCCTGATCCCTGGCTACGCGATGCTGTGGGGCTGGCTGGTGCTGGCTGAACAGCCCACGCTGCCGATGCTGGTCGGCTGCGCGGTGATCTTGCTGGGCACGGCGCTGTCCACCGGGCTGATCAGGCTGCCGTCGCGCTAGCCGGCTGCGGCGCGCGGGCCCGGGCGCGCAGGCGCATGCGCAACCCCTCCGGCGCCATCGCCAGTTGCAGCTTTTCGCGCGGCTCCTGGCCATCGACAGTGCCGACATGCTGCAGCTCGAAGTTGTTCAGCAACGCCGCCATGGCCATCTTCATCTCGAGCAGCGCCAGGTAGCGCCCCGGGCAGATGCGCGGCCCCGCACCGAAGGGCATGCTGATGCGTTTGGCCGCGCTGGCCGTTTGCTGGGCCGTGCCTTCGCCCAACCAGCGTTCGGGGTCAAAGGCTGCCGCATTGGGCACATGGCGCTCGCTGACCGCATCCCGCCGCATCACGGCCAGCACCACCATGCCAGTGGGCACGTGCACATCGCCCAGCGTGGTGTCGCGCAGGGCCTGCATGCCGTTTTGCGGCGCCACCGGTTTCAGCCGCATCGCCTCGTGCGCGCAGGCTTCGACATAGTCCAGCTGGCCGACCTGCTCCAGCGTGGGCGCGACCGCGTCGCCGCAAACCCGGCGCACCTCGGCCGTCGCCTGGGCCAGCGCTTGCGGGTTCTTCCAGAGCAGGTAGACCATCCAGGCCACGGAGTTGGCGGTGGTGTCTTCGCCCGCCAGCAACATGATCAGGACATTGCCCGCCACCTGCTTGTCGTCCATGCCGCTGTCGGGCTCGTCGGCCGCCACCAGCATGGCTTCCAGCAGGTTGCCCGGCCGCTCGCGCAGGGCCGGGTCGGCCTGCAGGCGCGCCCGGGCCTGGGCGATGAAGCCATCGACAGCGCCATTGACTTCGGCCACGCTGCGCTTCAGCGCCCGGTCTTCCGCCGTCGGAAACCAGCGCCACAACGGGAAGGGCGCGAAGATGCGCCTGAAGACGGTCGGGAAGATGCGGTTGAGGTGCCGCTGGATCACGTCCTCGTCGGACTCCAGGGTGTTGACGTCCGAGCCAAAGGCCAGGCCGGCGATGGCGTCCACCGTGTAGCGCATCAAGTCGGCCTGCAGGTCGATCTCGGTGCCCTGCTGCGCGGCCAACTGCCAGCGGCCCACCAGGCGTTCGGCCACGCGGTGCAACTGCGGGAAGAAGCGCCGCACATGGCCGGGGTCAAAGCTGGCCATGACCATGCGGCGCTGGCGCTTCCAGGTCTCGCCGGTGGCGCCGAAGACGCCGCCCAGCAGGCCCATCTCGGTCCAGATGGCTTCCAGCCGGGTGGTGCGCCGGAAGCCGTCGGGGCGGTCGCGCAGGGCGCGGGCGATCAGTTCGTGGTCGCCGACCACGATGGCCCGACGCGGACCCAGTTTCAGCTTGAAGAGCGGCCCGTACTGTTCACACCAGGCCTCCAGTTGCAGGTGCAACCGGGTCGATTCGATCTGCAGCAGATTGCCGAAGACCGGCAGCCCGCGCGGACCGGGCAGATCGTCGTAGTGGCGCAGCTGCGGCGCTGCAGCCCGGGGCGTCGTTGGCATGTCCATCGCGTCGGGGCGCAGCCGGGCGGCCGCTGCAAAGTGCAAGGGCCACCATGTTGCCATGGTGGCCCTTGCGGTGCGAAGTCAGCGCGCGGTCGGCGCGAGGTCGGCGTGACCTCAGCGGAATTTGCTCTGCGGCACAGTGCGCACTTCGCCCGGCAGCGACGAGATGTAGCCCGCCAGCAGCTTCAGCTCTTCCAGCTTGAACTGCTTGACCTGCCCGCCCATGATGGCGTTGGCGCGGCCGAACTGGGGGTTGCCGGTGGTGGCGTAGGACTTCAGCGCCTGGTACAGGAAATCACCGTGCTGGCCGGCCAGCTTGGGGTAGCCGGGGTCTATGGGCTTGCTGAAGTTGGCGCCGTGGCAGGAAGCGCAGGCACCCTTGGTCAGCAAGGCGGCCACTTCGGCGGATGGCGCGGCGGCCGGCGTGTCGGCCACCGGCTTGATCATCGAAGCGCCCAGCGTCTCGTAGTAAGCGGCCAGGTCGGCCATGTCGGTGTCGGTCAGCGAGGTGGCGATGGCGCGCATCGACGGGTGCTTGCGCTCGCCCTTCTTGTAGGCCACCAGCGAGCTGATCAGGTACTTGCCGTTCTGGCCGGCAATCATCGGCACCTTGTAGACCACCGGGAAGCTGGCCTGGTAGCCGACGATGCCGTGGCAACCGATGCACATGGCGGCCTTCGTCTTGCCAGCGGCGGCGTCTTGCGCGCGGGCCGCGGTGCTCACGGTCAGGGCGGACAGGGCACCGGCCAGGGCCAGCAGGAGGGTGGTCGCTTTGCTCATCATCGGGGTGGTGCGGGTAAGAGGTCGGGGCCGGGAACTGCAACGCGGATTATAGGGCGACCCTTATACTGATTTCAGCCCTTCTGCCTCCCCGCAGCACGCGCCGCAGCGCCACTTTGCATGATGAAGCCCGCACGATGAAGTTCCAAGGTTCGGACCAATACGTCGCCACGCAAGACCTGATGCTGGCCGTCAATGCCGCCGTCACGCTGCAGCGCCCGCTCCTCGTCAAAGGCGAGCCCGGCACTGGCAAGACCATGCTGGCCGAGGAAGTGGCCAGCGCCTTGAAGCTGCCGCTGCTGCAGTGGCACATCAAGAGCACCACCAAGGCGCAGCAGGGCCTGTACGAATACGACGCGGTCAGCCGCCTGCGCGACAGCCAGTTGGCGGCGGCTGAAAGCGCGGAGAAGGTCAAGGACATCCGCAACTACATCCTCAAGGGCGTGTTGTGGCAGGCCTTCACGGCCGAGCAGCCGGTGGCGCTGCTGATCGACGAGATCGACAAGGCCGACATCGAATTCCCGAACGACCTGCTGCGCGAAATCGACCGCATGGAGTTTTACTGCTACGAGACGCGCGAGCTGATCAAGGCCAGGCACCGGCCCATCGTTTTCATCACCTCCAACAACGAGAAGGAACTGCCCGACGCCTTCTTGCGTCGGTGCTTCTTCCACTACATCAAGTTCCCCGACGCCGACACCATGCGCGCCATCGTCGGCGTGCACTTCCCCGGCCTGAAGCAGGAACTTCTGGCCGCCGCGTTGAAGACGTTTTATGACGTGCGCAACCTGCCGGGCATCAAGAAGAAGCCCAGCACCAGCGAACTGCTGGACTGGCTGAAGCTGCTGGTGGCCGAAGACATTCCGCTGGAAGCGCTGCAGAGCAAGGACGAGAAAGTGGCGGTACCGCCGCTGGTGGGCGCGCTGCTGAAGAACGAGCAGGACGTGACGCTGTTCGAGAAGCTGGTTTTCATGCAGAAGCACAACCGCTGATGCAGCCGGTGGCCCCGGTCACGCTGCAGCGTGACGGCGTGAAACTGGTACCGCTGGGCCTGGAACACGAAGCGGGCTTGGCGGCTGCGGCTGCCGATGGCGCACTGTGGACCTTGCGCATCACCTCGGTGCCGGAACCGCAGCAGACGCGCAGCTACATCGACACCGCCTTGCGCATGCGCGAAGAGGGTCACCGTTTCGCCTTCGCGGTGCTGGACGCGCAGACCAACGCCGTCATCGGCAGCAGCAGCTACCACGACATCGTGCCGGCCGTGGACCGGCTGGAGATCGGCTACACCTGGTACGCCAAAAGCCGCCAGCGCAGCGCCGTCAACACCACCGCCAAATGGCTGCTGATGCAGCACGCTTTCGAAACGCTGGGCGCGCAACTGGTCGGCTGGCGCACCGACAACTACAACTTCGCCAGCCAGGCCGCCATCGAACGACTGGGTGCGCGCAAGGACGGTGTGCTGCGCCACCACGCGCTGCGCCGTGACGGCACGGTGCGCGACACCGTGATGTACAGCCTGGCTGCGGGCGAATGGCCCGAGGTCAAGGCGCACCTGGAACACCAGCTCACGCGCACGCGCTGACGCGCCAGTCAGGTCGGCAACGGCCCCAACGAAAGACACCACCATGTCCCGCAAGAAAAACATCACCGTCGAAGACCTCTGGGCACTGACGCGACTGGGTGCCCCCAGCCTCAGCCCCGACGGCGCGCAGGCCGTGGTCGCGCTGAACCGCTATTCCATGGACGAGAACACCGCGCAGTCGGCGCTGTGGCTGCTGTCCACATTGGGCGGTGCGCCTCGCGCGCTGACGCAGTGCGGCGACAAGGACGGCCAGCCGCGCTGGAGCCCGCACCGCCAAGACGGCAGCGAGCTGATCGCCTTCACCGCCAAGCGCGAACAGGAAGGCAGGAAGGACAGCGCGGCGCAGCTTTACGTCATCGCCCCCGACGGCGGCGAGGCCCGCCGCGCGGCTGAAGTGGCGACCGGTGTGGACGCCTTCCGCTGGTGCCCGGACGGCCAACGCCTGGTCTTCATCAGCTGGGTCTGGCCCGAGCTGAAAGGCAACAAAGCGCAGGCCAAAGCCGCGCAGGCCTTCAAGGACCGCAAGGAAACCGGCTACGCCACCAGCGCCGCGCAATACCGCCACTGGGATCACAACCTGCCGATGGGCCGCGTGCCGCATCTGCACCTGCTGACGCTGGGTGCCGACGGCGCGACCGGCAGCGTGCGCGACCTCTTCGAAGGCACGCCCTACCAGCTGGCGCTGGCCGAACCCGGCGCCCACGATTTCGACGTCAGCCCCGACGGCAAACGCATCGTCTTCGCCTACGACCCCGCGGCCGAGAAGCGCGGCGACGGGCGCTACGCGCTGGTCGAGATGGAGATCAAGAGCGGCAAGGCGGTGGTCATCGCGCGCGACCCCGAATGGGACATGCGCTCACCGCGCTACAGCCCCGACGGCCAGCGCGTGGCCTTCACCTCCAGCCACCAGGCCATCAAGCACACCATGCCCGAGCAGCTGGCGGTGTGGGACCGCGCCACCGGCACGTTTGAGGTCGTCAGCGGCGAATGGGACCACGAGGTGCATGCGCCCTTGCAATGGGAAGAAGACGGGCAGGCCGTGCTCTTCTGCACCGAAGACAAGGGCCGCACCCACCTCTTCCGCTTCGACCTGCCCGACCGCCGCGCCGAGATCGTGGTGCACGGCGGCTGGGTCAGCGCTTTCGACAAGGTGGCCGGCACGCTGGTGACCGTTGCCGACAGCGCGATGCACCCGGCGCGCGCCCACGCCCACCCGCCCGGCGCCGCGCCGCAGCGGCTGGAGAGCTTCAACGACGCGCTGATGGACAAACTGGCGCTGGGCCGTGTCGAGGAAGTCTGGATCGAAGGCGGCAAGGCCGATTCGGCCGCCGACGCATCCGCGCCCGGTGACCCGGTGCAGATGTGGCTGGTCTACCCGCCCGACTTCGACGCCAAGAAGAAGCACGCGGTGATGCACAACATCCACGGCGGCCCGCACACCGGCCCCGGCGACAACTGGCACTACCGCTGGAACACGCAGTTGTTCGCCGCGCAGGGCTATGTCGTGGCCAGCGTGAATTACCACGGCTCGTCGGGCTTTGGCTACGCCTTCCTGGACAGCATCACCCACCGCTGGGGCGAACTGGAACTGCAGGACGTGGAAGCCGGCACCGACTGGCTGCTGGCCAAGCGCTGGGTGGACAAGAAGCGCGTCTTCGCCACCGGCGGCAGCTACGGCGGGTACATGGTGGCGTGGATGAACGGCCACATTCCTGCCGGCCGTTATCAGGCCTATGTCTGCCACGCCGGCTGCTTCGACTGGGTGGGCATGTTCGCCGACGACGCCTACCACTGGCACGCCAAGGAACTGGGCAGCTGGTACTGGGACGACCTGGCCCAGGTGCACAGCCAAAGCCCGCACGCCTACGCGGCGACGATGAACACGCCCACGCTGGTCATCCACGGTGCGCTGGACTACCGCGTGCCCGACGCCCAGGGCCTGGCCTACTACAACACGCTGAAGGCCAAAGGCGTGGACGCGCGCCTGCTGTGGTTCCCCGATGAAAACCACTGGATCCTGAAGCCGCGCAACAGCCAGCTCTGGTACGCCGAATTCTTCGGCTGGCTGAGGCGGCACGACACGCACGCCAAGCACAACAAGTAGAGCCCGTCCCTGCGGGGCGGGTGATGGGCATGTGGGGGCAGGTGGCGCGTATACACTGGCTGTATATCCCTGCCCACACGCGAGGTGCGAGATGACCGAAACCACCGTTTTCCAGTCCGGCAACAGCCAGGCCGTGCGGCTGCCCAAAGAGTTCCGCTTCAAGAGCAAGACGGTGGAGATCTTCCGTCGGGGCAATGAAGTGGTGCTGCGCGAGAAGCCGCGAACGATGGGTGATGTGCTGGCCAGCCTGCCGCCTGTGACGCCTGAGATGGCGCGCGAAATTGAAGAGATCTTTCGCGATGTGAAGGACTCCCGGCCGCCGCAAGACAGGGACTGGGATGCCATGTTCGGCCCGGCAGACATCGCGGCTGAGCCGGCTGCAAACAAGCCACTTCGCTTGAAGCGTTGAAGTGCGGCGGTGAAGTACCTGCTGGACACCAACATCGTCAGCGTGATGGCTCGCGCGGGCAACCCGGTGCTCATGAGCCGCATGGCGCTATCGAATCTGGACGACTTGGCCATCTCGATCGTGTCGCGCGGCGAACTTGAGTTTGGTCTGTTGCGGCGCCCAGTGCGCCGCGACACCGCCGAGCGCATGCGCGGGCTTTTGCAGCAAATTCCGACCTTGACACTGCCGCCAGGTGCAGCCGACCACTACGCCGCCGCACGCCATGAATTGGAACGATCCGGGCAACCGATAGGCTCCAATGATCTTTGGATTGCAGCGCATGCCTTGGCGCATGACCTGACCGTCGTCACCGGCAACACCCGCGAATTCACGCGTGTGCCTGGATTGCGCGTCGAAAACTGGCTGTGCTAGCGCTCCAAGCTTGTCCGGAACCCACCCCATGCTGATCGACTTCTTCTACACCCTGCGCGCCGCCAAGCTGAAGGTCAGCGTCAAGGAATTTCTGACGCTGCTGGAAGCGCTGAAGCTGGGCGTCATCGACGACACGGCCGATGGCGAGAACGGTGGAGGGGGCCCGACGATCGAAAAGTTCTACTACCTGGCCCGCACGTCGCTGGTCAAGGACGAAGCGAATTTCGACAAGTTCGACCGCGCTTTTTCGGCCTACTTCAAGGGCGTGGAAATGCTCACCGACTTCACCCAGGACGTGCCGCTGGAATGGCTGCGCAAGACGCTGGAACTGGAGCTGTCGGCCGAAGACAAGGCGGCCATCGAGAAGATGGGCTGGGAAGAAATGATGGAAACGCTGAAGAAGCGTTTCGAGGAACAGAAAGAGCGCCACGAAGGCGGCAACAAGATGATCGGCACTGGCGGCACCAGCCCGTTTGGCGCCTACGGCTACAACCCGCAGGGCATCCGCATCGGGCAGGACAAGAGCCGCAACAAGTCGGCCGTGAAGGTGTGGGACCAGCGTTCCTACAAGGACTACGACGACACCAAGGAACTGGGCACGCGCAACATCAAGGTCGCGCTGCGCCGCCTGCGGCGTTTCGCCCGCGAAGGCTCGGCCGACGAACTGGACCTGGACGACACCATCCACAGCACAGCCGCCAATGCCGGCTTTCTGGACATCAAGATGGTGCCCGAGCGCCACAACAAGGTGAAGGTGCTGCTGCTGATGGACGTGGGCGGCACGATGGACGAGCACATCGCCCGCGTCGAAGAACTCTTCAGCGCCACCAAGACCGAACTCAAGCACCTCGAGTTCTATTACTTCCACAACTGCGTCTACGACTTCATGTGGAAGAACAACAAGCGCCGCTACAGCGAAAAGCACGCCACCTGGGACGTGATCCGCAAGTACAACAAGGATTACAAATTGATCTTCGTGGGCGACGCCACGATGAGCCCCTATGAAATCCTGCAGCGCGGCGGCAGCGTCGAATACAACAACGAAGAGGCGGGCGCCGAATGGCTGCAGCGCCTGACGAACGCCTTCCCAAAGTTCGCGTGGATCAACCCCGAACCGCAGGGCGTGTGGCAGTACCGGCAGAGCATTTCCATCGTTCAGCAACTGATGAACCAGCGCATGTTTCCGCTGACGCTGCAGGGGCTGGAAGGGGCCATGCGCCTGCTCAGCAAATGACGCACGGCTGGCGTCGGCGGGCCCGCCCGGCGGGCCCGACAGGGCTGGCGGCGCGCCGCATGGCGTGCTGCGCGCTGCTGCTGGTGGTGGCGGGGCTGCAGGGCTGTGCCGCGCTGAAGGAAGCCTTTTTCAGCCCCCCGCTGCCCGGCGCTGCGGTGCAACGCGGCTCGGCCGAAGTCGGCCCCGTGGCCGCGGCCGAGGCGGCGGCGTCGGCGGCGGCGCCGTCCAAGGACCGCCAGGGCGTGCGCGTGGACATCGAGGCCCCGAGCGATTTGAAGGCCCTGCTGGAGCGCCATCTCGACCTGATCCGCCTGGGCCATCTGGCGCGGGACGACATCGCCGACACCGAGTGGTCGCGCCTGATCGACGCGGCGCCGGCCCAGGTGCGCGAATTGCTGCAGACCGAAGGCTATTTCAATGCCCAGGTGCGCCTGGAACGCAGCGCCGGCGTGGGTGAAGAAAAAGCCGATGTGGTGCGCCTGAAGGTGGAAGCCGGCCCGCAGGCGCAGGTCGAGCGGGTCACCATCCAGACCGAAGGCGAGCTGGAACGCGGCGCCACGGCGGGCGACCTGCAGGCGCGCGGGGTGCTGGAACAGCTCGACAGCGGCTGGGAACTGGCCGTCGGCAAGCCTTTCCGCAACCCCGACTGGAGCGCCGCCAAATCGGCCGCCTTGGCCCGCCTGCGGGCGGCCGGCTACGCCACCGCCACCTGGAGCGGCACCAAGGCCGACGTCGACGCGCAGACCAACCGCGCACGCCTCTTCCTGGTGGCCGACAGCGGGCCGCTGTTCCGCTTCGGCGAACTGGTGGTGGAAGGCCTGGTCGCGCAGGATGTCGAAACCGTGCGCAACCTGGTCGCGGCGCGGGCCGGCACACCGGTTACCGACGCCATGGTCCTGGACTTCCAGGAACGGCTGCAGAAGTCGGCCTTGTTCGAAAACATCAGCGTGTCGCTGGATGCCGACCCCACACAGGCGGCACGTGCGCGCATCAACGTGCGGGTGCGTGAAGCCCCGCTGCAGACCTACACCGTGGGCGTGGGCGTCAGCGCCAACACCGGCCCGCGCACCTCGGTCGATCAGGTCTACCGGCGGGTTTTCGGCTTTGCCGCACTGGCCCACAACAAGGTCGAATTCGGCCAGTTGCGCAAGGCCTGGGACGGCGACATCAGCAGCCATGCCGGGGTCGATCTGTACCGCAATTTCATCGGTGCGGCGGTGGAACAACTGACCTCGGACACCGACATCGTGCTGTCGCAGCGCGTGCGCGTGGGCCGCACGCAGGACGGCCAGCGCATCGAGCGTTCGCTGTTCCTGCAGGGCGAGCGCTCGGTGCGCAAGACGCTGGACGAGACGGTGCGCACCAACGCCATCGCCACGTCCATCAACTACAACGGCGTCTGGCGTGAACTGGACAGCATCGTGCTGCCGACGCAGGGCTGGAGCTTCACCGGCCAGGTGGGCGTGGGCCAGTCGCACGGCACCCACGCCGAACCCGGGCCCTTTTCGCGCCTGTACCTGCGCCTGACCGGCTACCAGCCGCTGGGCCGCAGCGGCTGGTACAGCCAGGGCCGGGTTGAATTCGGGCAGGTGCTGCTGCGCCCCAACGGCGTGGTGCCCGAGCCTTCGCAGTTCCGCGCCGGGGGCGACGATTCGGTGCGCGGCTACGCCTACCGCAGCCTGGGCCCGCTGGTCGACGGCGCGGTGGGCAGCGGCAACGCGATGTACACCGTCAGCGGCGAAGTCGCGCACACCCTCGTCAGTTCCATCCCGTCGCTGTGGGGCGCCCTCTTCATCGACGCCGGCAACGCCGCCGACACCTTCACCCAGTTGCGCCCCGCCGTGGGCATGGGCGTGGGCGTGCGCTGGCGCAGCCCGGTGGGCCCGCTGCGGCTGGACTGGGCCTACGGCCGCGAGGTGAAGAAAACGCGCATCCACTTCAGCGTGGGCATCGCCTTCTAGCGCCGCATGGACGAGCCCGTCACCCCAGCGCCCGGCAGCGTCGCGCCGCCGCCCGCCGCGCCCTTGCCACACGGGCCACAAGCCGCCGCCACCCCGGTGCGCACCGGCCTGGGCCTGTTGTGGCCTTTGCTGGGCGTGCTGTTGACCGGCCTGCTGCTGCTGGGCAGCGCCGCAGTGGCGCTGCGCTGGATGCTGGTCACGGCCGACGGCAGCCTGTGGCTGCTGAGCCATGCGCCCATGGTGCGCGTCGAGGGCTTCCGCGGCGCCTTGCTGGGCGACAGCTGGAAGGCCGAACGCGTGCGGCTGACCTGGGGCGGCGGGCAGCAGACACTGCTGATCGAAGACCTGCAGGCCGACGGCATCAACTGGCTGTGGCGGCCGGACGAGGCGTCTTACCTGGGCTTGAAGGTGCAGCGGCTGGCCGCCCGCAAGCTGACGCTGCACACCGGGCCGGCCGGCAAGAAGCCGGTCGAGCTGCCGGCCAACATCGCGCCGCCGCTGCACGTGGAAGTGGCGCAGGCCCGCGTGGCCGAGCTGCAGATCGACGCGCTCGCGCCCTGGCGTGCGCTGGAAGCCGACGGCTTCACGCTCGACCCGCGCGCCGGCCAGGGCTATGCCGCGCAGCGCCTGGGGTTCGAGGCTTTCGGCCTGGCCGTGGCCGGCAGCGCCCACCTGGAAGCGCAGGCGCCGCAGGCCCTGACAGCCCAGGCCACCGTGCGGCCGCTGCTGGACGGCGACGCGCCACGCTGGGCCGCCGTGCTGGGGGCCAGCGGCAACCTCACGCGCACCGACATCAGCGGCATCTTGCGCGGCGTGCCCCAGGCGGCGCCCGCCACAGCGGCGCCAGGCGCCCGGTCGGCGGGCAAATCCGGCAAGCCGGCTGCTGCGGTGCCGGCTGCCGTGAAGGCGGCGCCGGCCATCGACCTGCGCGCCACCCTGCAGCCACTGCAGGCCTGGCCGCTGGCCGCCCTGAGCCTGCGCACCGAAGCGCTCGATCTGTCGGCGCTGCAGCCCGGTGCCCCGGTGACGCGGCTGAGTGGCCACGCCGAATTCAACAGCGGCGCACGCGGCCGCCCGATGACGGCCGCGCTGACGCTGGACAACGCGCAACCCGGCCGCTGGAACGAACGCGGCCTGCCGGTGCAGCGCCTGCTGGTGGAAGCGCGTGGCCAGCTGGCCCGGCCCGACCGGCTGGACATCAACCGCTTCGACCTGGCACTGGCCGACGGCACGCGCAGCGCCGGCCGCTGGACCGGCACCGCCCTGTGGCAGGGCCACGAACTGACGGTGGACACCGTGCTGGCCGGCGTCACCCCGCAACGCCTGGACGGCCGCGCCGCAGCCATGACGCTGAGCGGACCGGTGGCGCTGACGGCCAGCGGGCTGGCCTCACCCGACGGCTCGACGAACGCGGCCGCCGCACCGCTGGCCCTGCGCTGGAAGCTGGACTTGAAGGGCCAGCTGGACGCCACGCCGCAACCC
>JANPHI010000379.1:0-10390 GCA_031424355.1 Betaproteobacteria bacterium | reverse complement strand
CTGGTGGTAGTGCAGCGCGTGCAGCGTGGCGGCGGTGGGGCTGGGCACCCAGGCGGTGTTGGCGCCGGCCTGCGGGTGCACGATCTTCTGCTGCAGCATCGCGCCCATCAGGTCGGGCATGGCCCACATGCCCTTGCCGATCTGCGCCTTGCCGCGCAGGCCGCATTCCAGGCCCACCAGCACGTTGCTGCGCTCGTAGGCGGCAATCCACGCGGTCTTCTTCATGTCGCCCTTGCGCAGCATGGGGCCGGCGCGCATGGCGGTGTGCATCTCGTCGCCGGTGCGGTCCAGGAAGCCGGTGTTGATGAAGGCCACGCGGTCCAGCGCGGCGGCGATGCAGGCCTTCAGGTTGACGCTGGTGCGGCGCTCTTCGTCCATGATGCCCAGCTTCACCGTGGCGGGCTTCAGGCCCAGCAGCTTTTCGACGCGACCGAAGAGTTCGCTGGCAAAGCCGACTTCGGCCGGCCCGTGCATCTTGGGCTTGACGATGTAGATGCTGCCGGTGCGGCTGTTGACCAAACCGTTCGCGCCATGGCGCTGCAGGTCGTGCAGCGAGATCGTCGTGGTGATGATGGCGTCGAGGATGCCTTCCGGGATCTCGGTCTTCGCGTCGCCGAACAGCACCGCCGGGTTGCTCATCAAGTGGCCGACGTTGCGGATGAACATCAGCGAACGGCCGTGCAGCGCCACCGTGCCGCTGCCGCCGGGCGCGGTGTACACGCGGTCGGCGTTCAGCCCGCGCGTGAAAGTCTTGCCGGCCTTGGTGACGGGCTCGGTCAGCGTGCCTTTCAGGATGCCCAGCCAGTTGCGGTAGGCCAGCACCTTGTCGTCGGCATCGACCACGGCCACCGAGTCTTCCAGGTCGAGGATGGTGGACAGCGCGGCTTCCAGCACCAGGTCGGCCACACCCGCCGCGTCACTGGCGCCGATGGCCGTGCTGCGGTCGATGCGGATGTCCAGGTGCAGGCCGTTGTGGCCCAGCAGCACGCTGCTGGGCGCGGCCGCTTCGCCCTGGTAGCCGACGAATTGCTTGGGCGTTTTCAAGCCCACCGTGCGGCCGTCTTTCAGCGTCACGGCCAGCGCGCCGCCCTGCACGGCGTAGCCGGTTGAATCGACGTGCGAGCCCTTGGCCAGCGGCGCCGTGCGGTCCAGCACGTGGCGGGCGTATTCGATGACCTTGGCGCCGCGCAGCGGGTTGTAGGGCTCGCCCATCGGACCGAAGCGGGTGGCGCCATCGCTCTCGTCCAGCGCGTCGGTGCCGTAGAGCGCGTCGTACAGGCTGCCCCAGCGCGCGTTGGCGGCGTTCAGCGCGTAGCGGGCGTTGGTGATGGGCACCACCAGTTGCGGGCCGGCCTGCAGCGCCAGTTCGGCGTCGACGTTCTTCGTCGTCGTCTTCATCTTTTCGGGTACCGGCACCAGGTAGCCGATCTTCTGCAGGAAGGCGCGGTACTTGGCCATATTCTTGATCGGGCCGGGGTGCTTGCCGTGCCAGGCGTCCAGCTCGGTCTGCAGGCGGTCGCGTTCGGCCAGCAAGGCGGCGTTCTTGGGCGCCAGGTCGCGCACGATGGCGTCGAAGCCGGCCCAGAAGGCGGCGGCTTCGACGCCGGTGCCGGGCAGCACTTCATCGTTGATGAACTGGTGCAGCACGGTGGCGACTTGCAGGCTGTGAACGGGGGTGTACATGCGTTGCTTCCTTGAAAACGGGTGGTTCAGGTCGTGGATGTCGGGGCCGCGGCAGGCGCAGCGGCGGTGAACAGGGGCAGCACGTCGCGCAGGCTGCGGCCGGTGTGGGTGGGTGCTGTGCCCAGCGCATCCAGCGGCGCGCCGGCGCGATTCACCCACAGCGTGCGGTAGCCGAACCAGGTGGCGCCGATCGCGTCCCAGCCGTTGCTGCTGACGAAGAGGATGTCCCGCGCGGGCATGCCGAAGGCGGCCGTGCCCAGCGCGTAGGTGGCCGGGTCGGTTTTGAAGCGGCGCACGCTGTGCACGCTGATGACGTGCTGCAGCAGGCCGGCGAAGCCGGCGCTCTGCACCGCAGCGTCCAGCATCTCGGGGCTGCCGTTGCTGAGGATGCCGGTGGGCACGCCCAGGTGCTGCAGGGCCACCAGCACCTCGTGGTTTTCCGGGTGCGGGCTGAGGTGACGGTAGGCCGCCATCAGCTGTTCTTCGGCGGCGCCGTCCAGCGGCAACTGCAGGCGTTCGGCGGCGTGGCGCAGCGCGCTGCGGGTGATGTCCCAGAACGGCCGGTAGAAGGGGCTGCCGCCGTCGGCCGCGCGCGCGGCGGCCTCGGTGCCGCTCATCGACACCAGGCGGGTGTATTCGATCTGCTTGTCGCGCCACAGCACGGCCAGGCGGTCGCCCTGCTGCGGGAACAACTGCTCGGCCAGCAGGCCCACGCTGTACACATCGAACAGCGTGCCGTAGGCGTCGAAAAGCACGGCGCGTGGATTCATCCGCTGACTTTATTCGATGCCCGCTGCGGCATTAACCCTGGGAAACGCCATTCATTTGTGCGTTGGCTGGGCATAATGAAACGCATGGACAGGCTCAAGCAGATCGAATCCTTCGTTGCCGTGGCCACCAAAGGCAGCCTGACGGCCACCGCTTTGGCCGAGGGCGTGGCGCCCGCCGTCATCGGCCGGCGCATCGACGGCCTGGAAGAACGGCTGGGCGTGAAGCTGCTGGTGCGCACCACGCGGCGCATCTCGCTGACACACGAAGGCAGCGCCTACCTGGAAGACTGCCAGCGCCTGCTGGCCGACCTGGCCAGCGCCGAGGCCAGCGTCAGTGCCGGTGGCGTCAAGGCCAGTGGGCATTTGCGCGTCACGGCGCCGGCCGGTTTCGGCCGCCGGCATGTCGCGCCGCTGGTGCCGGGTTTCATCAAGGCCCACCCCGATGTCAGCCTCAGCCTGAATTTGTCCGACCGCGTGGTGGACATCGTCAACGAAGGCTACGACTGCGCCGTGCGCGTCGGCGAAATGCCCGACAGCAACCTGGTCAGCGTGCGCCTGGCCGACAACCGCCGCCTGTGCGTGGCCGCGCCCAGCTACCTGGCGCGCGCCGGCACGCCGGCCACGCCGGCCGAGCTGGCGCGCCACGCTTGTTTGACGCTGAGCAGCGACGCCAGCCAGACGCGGGGCTGGGCTTTCGTCGTGGACGGCGAACTGACGCATCTGCGCCCCAGTGGCCCGCTGGACTGCAGCGACGGCCAGGTGCTGCACCAGTGGTGTCTGCAAGGCCTGGGCATCGCCTGGCGCAGCACCTGGGAGGTCGAGGGCGACATCGCCAGCGGGCGCCTGGTGGAATTGCTGCAGGAACACGCCGCGCCGCCCAACGGCATCTACGCGGTGTTCACGCAGCGCAAGCACCTGCCGCTGCGCGTGCGCTTGTGGATCGACCACATCAAGCAGTGCTTCGGCGACGCCGCTTATTGGTCACCAGGGCCAGCGTCGGCATCAACACCAGCACCAGCACCAGCACCCGGCGCGGCTGAAGCGCAGACGTGAAAAGGGGGCACCGCAGTGCCCCCTTTCCTTTCCGGCAACCGGACTTACTTCTTGGCGGCCGCTGCGTCGGCGGTGCACTTCTTGATCGAGCTGGCCTTGGCCGCGCCGGCCAGGGCCTTGCCGTTCTTGTCCACGGCCTTGGCTTCGCAAGCCGCGCCGCCGGCGTCGGCGCCGCACTTCTTCATGAAGCTGGTCTTGGCCGCGCCCGCCAGGGCCTTGCCGTTTTTGTCCACGGCCTTGGCTTCGCAGTCATCGGCGGCGTAGGCGTGGCCCGCGAACAGGCTGCAGGCGGTGATCAGGGCAGTGAGCAGGGTCTTCTTCATGGTGGCTCCTCGTCGGGGGTGGTGGGCAATGCGCCGGCGCTGATTTCAGCAGACTTTCGGACCCGGCCGCTACCGGTGAACGCACGGAGCGTCTCACCCGATGACCGGGACCTACCCTTGCTCGACTAAAGGATCCGTCGCGGGTGCGCCAGCGTTTCGTGTGCCGCGTGCAGCCGCCGCACCAGCACGCCGATGAAGGCCTTGTCGAACAGCGAGCGCGTGGGCAGCGACAGCAGCGCCATGGTCTCGGGCGTGAAGGCCAGCGTGGTGGCCTGCTGCGCCACCAGGATGTCCACCGTGTGCAGGCGCAATTCAGGGCTGGGCGCCAGGTAGGCCATCTCGCCCACCGACGAGCCCGCGCCCAGCGAAGCCACCGACTTGCCGTCGCGGTAGACCTCGACCTGCCCCTGGGTGACGATGTGGAAGGCATTGCCCTCTTCGCCCTTGCGGAACAGCGCGTGGCCGTAGGCGTGGCGCTGCCAGCGGCCGCGCCGCACCACCTCCCACAACTCGACATCGCCGAAGTCGGCGAAGAAGGCCAGCGAACGCAGCAGCGTGTAGCGCTCGGAATCGAGCACCTCCTGCAGCGGCCCGCGCAGCACCTGGTCGTGGGCGCTTAAGCCCGACAGGGTCTGCGCGAAGTCGTCCCAGCTGACCGGTCGCAGCTGGCGGTCCTTGGCCAGGCAGCGTTCGATCAGCGCCTGCAAGTCGGCCGGCACGCCTTCGCGCAGCGCCGACAAGGGCGGCGGCGTGCTGCGGAAGATCTGCTGCACGATGGCCTGCTGGTGCAGCGCGTCGTAGGGCGGCCGTCCGGCCACCAGGTGGTAAAGCACGGCGCCCAGCGAATACATGTCGGCGCGGCAGTCCAGCACGTCGCCGTCCAGCTGCTCGGGCGACATGTAGGCCAGCGAGCCGACGCGGTAGATCTGCGTGTGCTCGGCGGCCATGTTGAAGACGCTGCCGAAGTCGGTGAGCTTGACCTCGGTGATCTGGTCGCCGTCCATCTTCAGCAGCAGGTTGGCCGGCTTCACGTCGCGGTGGATCAGGCCCTGGCGGTAGCAGTAGCTCAGCGCCATCGCGCACTTGAAGCCGACTTCCAGAATCTGCGCGATGGGCAGCAGGTTGTCGGCGCGGCAGAAGCGCCGCAGCGTCACGCCTTCGACGACTTCCATCACCAGGTAAGAAGCGTCGCCGTCGGGCACGGCGTCCAGGATCTCGACCACATTGGGGTGGTGCAGGCGGCCGACCAGCGCGGCTTCGGCGGCGAAGAAGCGCTGCTGGAAATGCGCCTCGCGGGAATCGGCCAGCAGGCCCGGGCGCACGCGCTTGATGGCCACGTCGTGGCCGCGGAAAGGGTCCCAGGCCAGGAAGACTTCGCTGGTGGAACCTTCACCCAACTTGGCCTTGACGCGGTACTTCCCGATCATCGCCGGCAGGGCCGGGGCGATCGGGGCAGAAACGGACGGGGCGATGAGGCTCAGGGGCATGGGGGTGTCGCTTGCCCACGCCGGCCCGCTCGCCGAGGGTGGCAGGCATGGGCTGGGGCATGGGTCGGGCAGGGGTCAGACGCCCCGGGTGGGCGGCGTCCTGTCTGCCCGGTTATCGGCCGGCTGCCGAGTGGCCTGAGGCGGCAAAGCCCAAAAGTAGAATCTGGCGATGATCCAAGTGAAACAAGACTTGTCAGCGGCGCTGCAAGTGGCCTTGCAGGCCGTGGTGACCGAGCTGGCCGGCGACGGGGGTGCCACCCCGCCCGTTGCTGCTTTCGAGTCGCCCAAGCAGGCCTCGCACGGCGATCTGGCCATCACCGCGGCCATGCCGCTGGCCAAGTCGCTGAAGAAGAACCCTCGCGAACTGGCCGGCTTGCTGGTGGCCGCGCTGAATGCCCAGCCCGCCGTGCAACGCTGGGTGCAGGCGCTGGAAATTGCCGGCCCCGGTTTCATCAACCTGCGCCTGGCGCCAGCCGCCAAGCAGGCCGTGGTGGCCGAGGTGCTGGCCCAGCGCGACCAGTTCGGTCGCCAGCCACCGAACGGCGAACGGGTGATGGTCGAATTCGTCTCGGCCAACCCGACCGGGCCGCTGCACGTGGGCCACGCCCGGCAGGCCGCTTTGGGCGACGCCATCTGCTCGCTGTTCCAGACCCAGGGCCGGAACGTGACCCGCGAGTTCTATTACAACGACGCCGGCGTGCAGATCGCGACGCTGGCGCGCAGCACGCAACTGCGCATCCAGGGCGTGAAGCCCGGCGACCCGGCCTGGCCGACGGACCCTGACAACCCCGACAGCAAGAAGTTCTACAACGGCGACTACATCCAGGACATCGCCGACGCCTTCCTGCGCAAGGAAACCGTCACCGCCGACGACCGCGCGTTCACCGCGTCGGGCGACGCCGACGACCTGGACAGCATCCGCCAGTTCGCGGTGGCCTATCTGCGCCATGAACAAGACCTGGACTTGCAGGTCTTCGGCCTGAAGTTCGACAACTATTTCCTGGAAAGCAGTGTCTACGCCAACGGGGCGCTGGACACGGTCGTGCAGCGCATGGTGGCCAGCGGCAAGACCTACGAAAAAGACGGCGCGCTGTGGTTCCGTTCCACCGACTACGGTGACGACCAGGACCGCGTGATGCGCAAGTCGGGCGACGGCAGCTACACCTACTTCGTGCCCGACGTGGCCTACCACGTCAACAAGTTCGAACGCGGTTACCGCCAGGTCATCAACGTGCAGGGCAGCGACCACCACGGCACCATCGCCCGCGTGCGCGGCGGCCTGCAGGCCGTGGAGCTGGGCATCCCGGCGGGCTACCCCGACTACGTGCTGCACAAGATGGTCACGGTGATGAAGGGCGGCCAAGAGGTGAAGATCTCGAAGCGGGCCGGCAGTTACGTCACGCTGCGCGACCTGGTCGAATGGACCAGCCGCGACGCGGTGCGTTTCTTCCTCATCAGCCGCAAGGCCGACACGGAATTCATCTTCGACATCGACCTGGCGCTGAAGGCCAACGACGAGAACCCGGTTTTCTACGTGCAGTACGCCCACGCCCGCATCTGCTCTGTGCAGCGCCAGTGGATCGAAGAAGTCGCGGATTGGCCGGAGGTTCGGCAAAGGAGTCGTAGGCAAATGAAAGCTACGCTCGTTGACTTCGTCGAAGCTTTGTGCGCTCCAGAAGCTGTCAGCCTTGATTTCAAAAGCGGTGTAGCGCTCGTAACGCTCCTTGCAAATTCGGCGGTCAAAGAAGATGTTTCGTCAGATTTTGCCGCGCGGCAAGCTAACGTTCGCGCGCTGATAACAGAGAAAAACTTCCAGCGTCTTCACTTGCTAATTGACGATTTGCCATTTGATTCGGTTCATGTCCGTAAGCATTTGCTCAAGTTGTCTCTTGACGTGGGGCGCAACCACGGCTTTGGCATTTGGGGTCGGCAGATTCAGCAGCATCTCGACGCAGAAGCAATGCCAACTGATTCTGCACAACGCCTATTTAGTTTTTTCGCGCCATCAGTTCTTGCGAAAGCAAACGTTTCGTTGCTGACCGCACCCACCGAAGCCGCGCTGATGCTGAAGCTGGCCGACTACCCCGACATGCTGACCCGCGCGGCGGCCGACCTGGCGCCCCACGACGTGGCCTTCTACCTGCGCGACCTGGCGGCGGCCTTCCACAGCTATTACGCCGCCGAGCGCTTCCTGGTCGATGACCCGGCGCTGGCGCAGGCCCGCATGGCGCTGCTGGCGGCCACCGCCCAGGTGCTGCGCAACGCCCTGGGCGTGCTGGGTGTCTCGGCGCCCGAAGCGATGGCCCGCGAGGCCGTTCCGGCCGATGGCATGGCGGCCCCGGAGGCATCGGCATGAAGACCTTGAACCTGGCCGACAAGGCCGACAGCGCCAGGAAGTCCGGCCAGTCCGGCCAGTCCGGCAAGTCCGTGCGCAAACAGGCCGGCGGTTTCGTCATGGGCCTGGTGGCCGGTCTGCTGATCGGCCTGGCCGTGGCGCTGGGCGTGGCGCTGTACATCACCAAGGCGCCCAGCCTGTTCCTCAACAAGGTGCCGCAGCGCACGGCCGAGCAGGACACCGCCGAGACCGAGCGCAACCGCAATTGGGACCCCAACGCGCCGCTCAGCGGCAAGGCCGGCAACCACGCTGCGGCAACCTCGGGTGCCGTGACCGTGGCGCCGGCGGCCTCGGTGCCCGCCGTGGCGGCACCGGCAGCCCCCACGGCGCCGCCGGTGACCGCGGTGCCGCCGTCTGCCGCGCTACCGGCGCCGGCCCTGGCCTCGGCCCCGCCCGTCGCCACCGCGCCGGCGGCCAAGCCGGCCGCGAAGGACCCCGCCGCCATCCTGGCGGGTGGCGCCACCGCGGCGCCGCGCGACCCCACCATCTACTTCGTGCAGACCGGCGCCTACACGCGCAGCGACGACGCCGAACAGCAAAAGGCCAAGCTGGCGCTGAACGGCATGACCGCGCGCATCACCGAACGCGAACAGGCCGGCCGCACCGTTTACCGGGTGCGTCTGGGGCCCTTCCCGACGCGAGACGAGGCCGACGCGCTGCAGACCAAGCTGCAGGAACAAACCATCGAGGCGCAGATCGTGCGCGTCGAGAAACCTTGAAAACACGGGGTCATGCAGGCGCGCTGCCGGCAAGCCGGCGCTGCGGCAGACTCCAGCCCGGGGACATGCTGTCCCCCACCTGAAAGGACATCCATGAAGCGGCGCGACTTTTCCCTGCAACTGGCCGGTACCGGCCTGGGCCTGGGCCTGGCCCTGGCGGGCACGGCCCGTGCACAGGGCGCACCCGTCGAAGGCCAGCAGTTCACGCGCCTGCAGACGGCAGCACCGGTGAGCCTGCCCAACGCGCAGAAGAAGATCGAGGTCATCGAGTTCTTCTCGTACGCCTGCCCGCACTGCTTCGCCTTCGACCCGACGATGGAAGCCTGGATCAAGACGCTGCCGCCCGACGTGTACTTTCACTACGTGCCGGTGGGCTTCATCGGTCCGGCCTTGCAGAAGGCTTTCTACGCGCTGGAAGAGATCGGCCAGCGCGAAGCGGTGCACCGCAAGATCTTCGCGGCCATCCACGTGCAGCACACGCGGCTGAACACCGAATCCGAGATCACCGCCTTCCTGGTGGCGAATGGCGTGGACGGCGGCAAGTACAGCGACGCCTACAAGTCCTTCGCGGTCAACACCAAGCTCTCGCGCGGCCAGCAGATCGTCAACGCCTACAAGGTCGACAGCGTGCCGATGGTCGGCGTGCAGGGCCGCTACACCACGTCGCCTGCGCAGACCGGCACGCACGAGCGCACGGTGCCCGTCATCGACCACCTGATCCAGCGGGCGCGCCAGGGCGCCTGAGCCCGGCGCTGCCAGCGGCCGCCGTCATGGGCGGCTTCTGGCACGCTGCCGCCTGAATCAGGCGGCATTTCACGACCAGCGGCGGGCGGCTGCCCGAGTTGCAGATACAATGGTCTGCAAGTTTCATGCCGCTTATGACTTCTTTCCTGTCCCGCCTGCGCATCGCCCCTTGGTCTGTCGTCACCCGTCAGATGTCGGGGGCGGGGCTGTTGGCCGCCTTGACGGTCGTGGCCCTGCCGGCGGGTGCCGAGAAGGCCGACCGCTACAAGCCGATGGTCATCGAGGCCGACAAGGACCTGGTCGCCGACGACCGCAAACAGGTGGTGGTCTACAACGGCAACGCCGTGCTGTCGCAAGGCACGATGCTGCTGCGCGCCGAGCGCATCGAGGTGCGCGAACTGCCCGACGGCTACCGCGCCGCCACGGCCATCGGCACGCGCGCCAAGCCGGCCAGCTGGCGCCAGCGCCGCGACGGGGTGGACGAAACCGTCGAAGGCAGCGCCGAGCGCATCGAATTCGACGGCCGTGCCGACACGCTGCGCTTTGTCGGCCAGGCCGGCCTGCGCCGTTTGCGGGGCGCCGGCGTGGCCGAGGAGATCACCGGCGGCGTGGTCGTCTGGGACAACACCACCGAGGTCTTCACCGTCGAAGGCGGCGCGCCTTCAGCCACCAACCCGACGGGCCGCGTGCGCACCGTGCTGACGCCGCGCGCCGACCCGGCCGCCGCAGCGGCTGCCCCGCAGCCGGCACCGAATGCCGCGCCGCTGGCGCCGGTGCGCAGCCTGGAAGAGCGGCGCTGATGCCGGTTGCTGCTGCTGCGGGCCCGTCAGCCCACCCGTCGGCCGGCACCAGCCGGTTGGCGGCCACCCACCTGCGCAAGAGCTACGGCCCGCGCACCGTGGTGAAGGATGTGCACCTGGCGGTGGGCGCCGGTGAAGTGGTCGGCCTGCTGGGTCCGAACGGGGCGGGCAAGACCACCACTTTCTACATGGTGGTGGGCCTGGTGCGCGCTGATGACGGCGAGATCACCATCGACGGCCAGCCGGTGCAAGACCTGCCCATCCACCGCCGTTCACGGCTGGGCTTGTCCTATCTGCCGCAGGAAGCGTCCATCTTCCGCAAGCTGAATGTCGAAGAGAACATCCGCGCGGTGCTGGAACTGCAGCTCGGGCCCGACGGCCGGCCGCTGACCCGGGCGAGCATCGACGACCTGCTG
>JANPHI010000378.1:0-3298 GCA_031424355.1 Betaproteobacteria bacterium | reverse complement strand
AGGAAGAGCAGCGCCGCGAAGCCGAGCGTCACTGGAAGGGCGGTCACAGCTTCTGCACCAGCCGCTTCGGCAAGGTGTTGACGTCGGCCACGCTGCCGTCCGCACGCAGCGTGAAACGTGCGGCGGTGGCTTCTTCGCCCTGGCGCTCCAGCCGGCGCTCGCCGTGGAACACCACCTCGGCGCGCGGGTTGACCTTGAGGATGGAGACCGTCACATCCACCGGCTGACGGTCGCGCGACTGGTAGTACTGGACGTTCACCGTGAACTCGCCCGGCACGATGCCGCGCAGCGTCACCACCTCCTGCCGGATCGGGCTCTCGATGCGCCTGCCGTCGATCACGATCGCATCGTTGGCCTCGCCGCGGTCATCGCGGTCCAGGTGCATCAGGCCGGCGTTCGGCTGCTTGAACCACACCAGGTTGCCGGCCGGGTCTTCGACCCAGGTGTCGATGTCGTTCGGGTTGCGGTCGGGCCACGAGACGCTGATCAGGAACTCGGCCTTCGAGGGCACGTCGCCGGCCTTGGTGGCCTTGGGGTTCATCGCGATCAGCGCGACGATGAAGCAGAACACGAAGGCGATCAGCATGTTGAACAGCATGTCGTAGAACGGATCGACCTCGGGCTCGCGCGCCCCACCGCGACGGCGCCTCACGGCATGCGCTCCGTGCGCTGCCGCGCCAAGCCGAGGCGCTGGATGTCGGCGACCAGCGCATCGGCGTAGCGGTCGAGCCGCGTCAGCTGCAGGCCGAGCAGGATGTTGCCGACCAGCCCGACCATCGTGGTCAGCAGCGCCACGCCCAGGCCGGTGGTCAGGCTGCGCAGCAGGTCTTGCGACTGCGACGCGTCGAAGCTCTGCAGGCTGCCGATGTTCAGCGCCAGGATCGAGAAGCCGATGACCTTGCCCAGCAGCCCCAGCTTCAGCTGGATGCCGTTGACCCACCACGCCGTGACGTGCGGGCCGTGCGTCTGTTCCAGCAGCAGGTCCAGCGCGGTGGCGCTGTCGCCCGCCGGGCCGGCCAGCGCGCGGCAGTAGTCGGCCGACCAGTCGGGGCCGTCCTCAGCATTTGACGCCGACAGCGTACGTTGCGGCTGCGCAGCCAGCGCGCTGCGCTGCTGGTGCAGCACCCGCGCCCGCGCGCCGCACCACAGCGTGCAGGCGGCGAACAGCACGATGATGACCAGCGTGATGCCGGTCGGATCGGACCGCAGCAGCAGGCCCCACACGCCCCGCGCACCCAGCAGCCAGGTCGCGAAGCCCAGCACGCCGGCCAAGGCCAGCCATTCCAGCCACAGCGGCTCGGGCAGCGCCACGGGGTGCCGGGCACGGCGGCGCGGGGCGCCCAGTCGGTCGAAAAAGGAAGTGCTGTTCACGTGAGGGGGTCGCGCTGGGGTCGGGATGGGCACAGGCCCGGGTTGGCAGCCCGCTTGCAGGCACACTGCCGGCGATGCGCACGGCTGTTTTGCAATACCCATGCCGCCCATGCCGCCACGCCGCAGGGCGGCCTGGGCGCGGTTGCGGGGGTCAGACCGGGTGTGTCTGTTCCAAATCGGACCACGCCCGGCGGTACAGCCCTGCGGGATTCCTCGGGGCCTGTTTCACCGCCTGTTTCGCGACCGTTCTCGCGGGGCTGTTGTTGTTTCACCCCGCGCAGGCGGCGCCACCGGCCCGTGGCTGCGCGTCGATGGCTGCAAGGGGCGAACTGCCGGCGCTGCAGCCGCTGGGGCCCCAGCGCTGGTGGGTGGCCGCAGAACGCGGCGAGCCCGACGCCAACAATGGCGGGCGCACCGTGCAATTGCTGCTGGTGCGCGACGGCGCCCGCGTCTGGCTGGTGGGCAGCGGCCCCACGCCGGCCTTCGGTGCGGCGCTGGCCTGTGCCGTGCGGCAGACCGTGCACCGCGCCGTCACCGACATCGTCAACACCCGCGCCGTGCCCGAATTGGCGATGGGCAACGTGGCCTTTTCCGGTGCCCGGCTGTGGGCCCTGCCCGACGTGGCGCGGGCCATGCAAGCCCGCTGCGTGAGCTGCCAGCAGCGCTTGAAGTCGCAGCTCGGCACGGCAGGTGCCAGCTTGCAGGCGGCCGACATCCGCGCCCCCACGCGGCCCGTGGGTGTGGACGGACAGGCCGCCGGTCGCCTCGGCCCCTTCGACTGGCTGGCCCTGCCGCGCAACGCCAGCGAGCGCACCTTGGCGTTGCGTCTGCGTGGGCGCAGCGGCACGGATGGCACAGCGCCAGCCGATGGCATCGTGCTGGCGCAAGGCCTGCTGTGGGTGGGCGATGTGCCCGACCTGCGCGGCACGCAGGCCAGCGTGTTGCTGGACAGCTGGCGTGCGCTGCGCGACTGGGTGGGCGACGCGCCGGTGCTGGGCGAGCAGGGCGGCCTGGGCGGGGCGCGCGACATCGACGCCCACACCGCCTACCTGCAGGCCTTGCACGGTGTCATCGAACCCGCGCTGGCGCGCGGCGACGCGTGGGGCGTTGCCCCGCTGGACCTGCCGCCCTGGCAGGCGCTGCCGGGCTACGCGCTGCGCCATCCCTTGAACGTGCAGCACCTGTGGCTGGCCCTGGAGCCGACGATCTTCCGCTGAGCGCCCGGGGCCGTCAGCGCGTGCCGGGCGCGGTGTTCCAGCGCAGCCGGCGGTAGATGGTGTTGCGGCTGATGCCCAGCTGCTTGGAAGCCGCCGAGATGTTGCCGCCCAACGCCTGCAGCGTGCTGCGGATGAGTTCGGTTTCGGCTTCTTCCAGCGTGCGCGTCGGTACGGGTTCGGCCGGGGGCAGCGCGTGGCGCGCCGTGCGTTCGCCGTGCAGGCCGTGTACGCCGGACTCGAGGTCGTCGGCGGGGGCGGTGCTGAACGCACGACCGGTGCTGCCCATCGAAGCCGGCATCACCGCGTCGGCCACCGATGCGGCATGCGGCCGGTCGGCCGCTGTCTGCGCTGTCTGCGCTGTCTGCGCTGCCTGTGCCGACTGTGCCGACTGTGTGGATTGCGCGGGGCTGCGCGCCTCTTCCAGAAAGTCGTCCGACAGATGCGCCGTGGTGATGCTGCGTTCACCGGCCGACATCACCGCCGCCGTGCGCAGCACATTGGCCAGCTGGCGGATGTTGCCCGGCCAGCTGTAGCGGCGGAACAGGTCCATCACCTGCGGGCTGATGTCGGGCGGGTCGGTGGGCCGGTGGGCCAGCACGATGCGCCGCGCCACCACCTCCAGGTCGCTGCGTTCGCGCAGCGGCGGCAGGCGCAGGGCCAGGCCGTTCAGGCGGTAGTAGAGATCTTCCCGAAACTCGTGGCGGTTGATC
>JANPHI010000377.1:0-1648 GCA_031424355.1 Betaproteobacteria bacterium | reverse complement strand
TGAAATAGACGGCGTGGGCGTCCCGTGCGCCGGGCTTGGCACCGCCGGGCACGATCTGGTTGGCGATGGCGTCCACGTCGGCCGCCTCGGCTGCCGTCAGTGTCGTGATCTGGACTGGGCCTGCGGCCTTGCCGCCGTGGCTGGCATGGCTGGCATGTTCGGCGGCAGCCGCGATCTGCGGCCAGTTCAGCGCGACCCAGCCTGCACTGGCCAGATTGCCGCTGGCCGCCAGGAATTGGCGGCGGGATTGGGTAGGCTGTTCCACAGGTCGCTCCACATCGGGCTGGCAAGACGCCGATGCAACACAACGCAATCAACATGCCATGCCACCCCACCGGGGACGCCCCGCGCCACCCGCCCCGCTGTAGGGCGCATGCGGGGCTGCGGTGCGCCTTCCGGGCACCGGCACAGGGCCTGCTGCTTGGACTTTGAATCAGCGGCCGGGTGCCGCCAGCGGATTCAGTCCGCCGCGTCCACCACCGCCGGCAACAGCGCTTTCAAGAACCGCCCCGTGTGGCTGCCTTCGTGCGCCGCCACGTCTTCCGGCGTGCCGGCCACCACCACCAGGCCACCACCGGCGCCGCCTTCGGGGCCCATGTCGATGACCCAGTCGGCGGTCTTGATGACGTCCAGGTTGTGTTCGATGACGACGATGGTGTTGCCCGCGTCGCGCAGCTGGTGCAGCACCTTCAGCAGCATGCCCACGTCGTGGAAGTGCAGGCCGGTGGTGGGCTCGTCCAGGATGTACAGCGTGCGCCCCGTGTCGCGCTTGCTCAGTTCCAGCGCCAGCTTCACGCGCTGCGCTTCGCCGCCGCTCAGCGTGGTGGCTGCTTGGCCCAGGCGGATGTAGCCCAGGCCCACGTCCAGCAGCGTTTGCAGCTTGCGCGCCAGGTTGGGCACGGCGTTGAAGTAGGCGTAGGCATCTTCAACGGTCAACTCCAGCACCTGCGTGATGTTCTTGCCCTTGTAGAAGATCTCCAGCGTTTCGCGGTTGTAGCGCGCGCCGTGGCAGACGTCGCAGGGCACGTACATGTCGGGCAGGAAGTGCATCTCCACCTTGATCACGCCGTCGCCTTCGCAGGCCTCGCAACGCCCGCCGCCGCTGGCCGCGCTGACGTTGAAGCTGAAGCGCCCGGCACCGTAGCCACGTTCACGCGCCGCCGGCACTTCGGCGAAGAGTTCGCGGATGGGCGTGAACAGGCCGGTGTAGGTGCCCGGGTTGCTGCGCGGCGTGCGGCCGATGGGGCTCTGGTCGACGTTGATGACCTTGTCGAAATTCTCCAGGCCGTCGATGCGGTCGTGCGGCGCCGGTTCGGCGTGGCTCTGGTACAGCTTGCGCGCGACGGCGGTGTACAGCGTGTCGTTGATCAGCGTGCTCTTGCCGCTGCCGCTGACACCGGTCACGCAGGTCAGCAGGCCGACCGGGATTTCAACGCTGACGCCGTTGCCGTCGGCGCCGCGCAGGTTGTGGCCGCGCGCATTGACGATGCCCAGCCGGAAGGGTGCCGCGCCGAAGCCGCTGGCCGCGCGGCGGCGTGTCGGCACCTCGATGCGCAGCACGTTGGCCAGGTACTTGCCGGTCAGCGATTCGGGGTTGTCGGCCACCTCTTGCGGCGTGCCCTGCGCCATCACCTGGCCGCCGTGCACA
>JANPHI010000376.1:0-21972 GCA_031424355.1 Betaproteobacteria bacterium | reverse complement strand
CGGTTTGCGCCCGAATCGCGGACGTGGCCAACATCGCCAGGGAATCCGTCAATCGACCCGGATCTGCTCGCGCAGCGCGGCCAGGATGTCGGCGATGGCCACGCCATCGGCCTCGGCCTCGAAGTTGCGCAGCACGCGATGGGCCAGCACCGGCAGCAGCATCGCGCCGATGTCTTCACGGGTCACGGCCAGCCGGCCGTGCATCAGCGCCCGCGCCTTGGCCGCCAGCACCAGGGCCTGGCCGGCGCGCGGGCCGGCGCCCCAGCCGACGTGCTTCTTGATGCTGGCCACGGCGCTGTCCGCCGGCCGCGTGGCGCGCACCAGGCGCGTGGCGTAGCGCAGCAGGTGTTCGCCGATCTCGATGTCGCGCACCAGTTGCTGCAGGCGCAGCAGGCTGGCCACGTCCATCGCCGGCTGCGCATCGGCCAGCCCGGCGTGGGTGGTGGCCGACACCATCGCCATCTCTTCGTCTTCGCTGGGGTAGCCGACGTCGATGCGCAGCAGAAAGCGGTCCAGTTGCGCCTCGGGCAGCGGATAAGTTCCGGCCTGCTCGATGGGGTTCTGCGTGGCCAGCACGAAGAAGGGCCGGGGCAGCGTGTGGGTCTGGCCGGCGAAGGTCACCGAGCGTTCCTGCATCGCTTCCAGCAAGGCCGACTGCGTCTTCGGCGGCGCGCGGTTGATCTCGTCGGCCAGCAGCACCTGCGTGAAAACGGGGCCGCGCTGGAAGCGGAACACGCGCTGGTGGGTGCTGGTGTCTTCTTCCAGGATCTCGGTGCCGACGATGTCCGACGGCATCAGGTCGGGCGTGAACTGCACGCGGCGGAACTGCATGTCGGTGGCCTGCGCCAGGCTCTTGACCAGCAGCGTCTTGCCCAGGCCGGGCACGCCTTCCACCAGCGCGTGGCCGCCGGCGATCAGGCAGATCACCAGCGCTTCGATGACGTCGGCCTGGCCGATGATGACCTTGGACATGCTGGCCGACAGTGCGCCCAGCTTGTCCGTCAACGCGGCGATTTCCTGCTCGTTCCACTCGGACGCGTCGCGCTCAGTCACGGTCATTCCCCAGGTTCATGCTTCCGGTCCCTTTTCCCAATTCACGCACCCAAGGCGTATTGAATGATGTTCACCGCGAAGCGCGTGTTGTCGATGACCAGCCAGCGCTTGTTGCGGAAGTCGTAGTCCCACTCGCAGCCGTAATCCTTGTTGCTGTAGAGCAGGCGCACGCGGCCGTTGAATTCGACGGCGCGCAGGTAGTCGTGCACCAGGTCGTCACCCCAGCCATTCAATTCCACACCGGTGTTCGGCGGGCCGTCGAATTTGAAGAAGCTGGAATAGACCGGGTGGGAATTCGGGATCTTGTGCAGCGCCTTGGGCCCGAAGATGCGCGCCACTTCGGCCTCGAAGGACTTGGCGAACAGGCCGTCGATGTCGTGGTTGCAGTCGTCGACGAAAACGAAGCCGCCCCCCTTCACGTAGCGCTCGAAATTCTTGCGTTCGGCCGGCGAGAACTGCACCAGCTTGTGCCCGGCCAGGTAGCAGAACGGCGCTTCCAGCATCTTGGGGTCGGCCAGCGCGATGACGCGCTCCACCGGGTCCACGCGCAGCGTCGTGTACTCGACCAGCGAATTCAGCACGTTGCTGGGCATGCGGATGTCCACATCCCAGTCGCCCGAGTCGTAGACCAGGCGCGTGAAATAAAAGTCGAAGCCCGAAGTGGACGCCACGCCGGTCAGCGCCCTTAAACCGCGTCGGACAGGCTGGTGAAATTGAAGTCGCGCAATTTCATCGCCGGCACCACCACGCGGCGGTTGTCGCCCAGCACCTGCGTCTGGCCCAGCTCGTCGATGTTGTTCAACATGGTCACCGGGCTTTCGTTGAAGCGGAAGTTCTTCACCGGATAAGCGATCTTGCCGTTCTCGATGTAGAAGGTGCCGTCGCGCGTCAGGCCCGTCACCAGCAGCGACTGCGGGTCCACCGAACGGATGTACCAGGTGCGCGTGACCAGCACGCCTTTCTTGGTGCTGGCGATCAATTCGGCCAGCGTCTTGTTGCCGCCGGCCATGATCACATTGCCCGGACGGCCGCGCGCGGCCACGCCCTGCTTCTGCGCCCAGTAATTCGAGTAGTCCAGCGACGCCACCTTGCCGCCCTGGATCAGGTTGCGGCGCTCGCGAGCCAGCATGGTGTCGCTGTCCCACGGCCGCACCGGCGCCTCCGCATTCCACGGGTCGGTCCACAGGTTGACCTGCTCGTCGAACAGCTTCTCGCCCAGGCGGTTGCCGCCGCCCTTCTTGCTCAGGAAGCTGCGGCCTTCATCGGCCTGGCGGGCGTCGAAAGCGCGGAACATGAAGCTCAGGATGTCGGCCGAAGCGGCGGGTTCCAGGATCACCGTGTAGCGGCCGGGTTCGATGGCTTTGGCATCCACCGAACGCAACGCTTTCTCGATGGCCACGGCCGACGCTTCGCGCGCATCGAAGCGCGCCGCGTCATTGCCGTTGCGCGTGACCCAGCCCGAGCCACGGCCGTCTTCGGTGCGCGTGGTGACCGTGAAATTCAGGTCGGTGGCGGTCTGGAAGCCGAACACGCCGTTCGAATTGGCCACCGCTTCGAAGCCGGTGGTGTCGACGAAGAAGCCGGCCGCCTGCAGGCCTTTCTTCTTGCTTTCGTTGATGCTGTTGGCGGCCACCTCGGCGCGGAATTCGGGGTCGATGGCGGCGGTGGCCTTGGCGTAGGTGGCGCTGGGCTTGAAGGCCTGCTTGCCGACAGCGGGTACGAATTCGGGGTTTTCGGGCGCCAGCCGCGCCACGTCTTCGGCGCGGCGCACCAGCTTTTCCAGCGACGCATCGTCGAATTCATTCAGCGTGGCCGTGCCCTGGCGTTTGCCGAAGGCCACGCTCACCGCAATCTGCGTGTCTTCATTCAAACCCGCCGTGGAAACGCTGTTCTGCGCGTAACGGATGTTGCCGGTGCGGCTGCCTTGCAGCGTCACGCGGCATTCGTCGGCCTTGCTGAACGAGAGGGCCTTGTCGCAGATGCGCTTGGCGATGTCTTCGGTGATGGGCTTCATCGGTGCTACCTGTTTCGAGCGAACGCAATCAAGCGATCTTGCGTGCGGTGTTGATGACGTTGATGCCGTTGAAGCGCGCGGTGGCCGAGCCGTGCGACACGGCGCTGACCTGGCTGGGCTGGCCCTTGCCGTCGAAGAAGGAACCGCCCATGCGCCAATCGCGTTCGTCGCAGATGGCGCTGCAGGCGTTCCAGAATTCCTGGGTGTTGGCCTGGTAGGCCACGTCTTCCAGCGGGCCGGCGATCTGGCCGTTCTTGATTTCGTAATACAGCTGGCCGCCGAACTGGAAGTTGTAGCGCTGCTGGTCGATGCTGTAGCTGCCACGGCCCAGGATGTAGATGCCCTTCTTCACGTCCTTGACCATCTCGTCGGGCGTCAGCGGCGCCTTGCCCGCAGCCAGCGACACATTGGGCATGCGCTGAAATTGCACGCTGGCCCAGCTGTCGGCGTAGGAGCAGCCGTGCGAGGCCGGCTCGTCGATGATGTGGGCCTGGTCGCGCGTGGCCTGGTAATTCACCAGCACGCCGTCCTTGATGATGTCCCAGCGCTTGCAGGCCACGCCTTCGTCGTCGTAACCCACCGCGCCCAGCGAACCGGGCGTGGTCTTGTCGGCGAAGAAATTGACGCGGTCTGAACCGAACTTGAAGGTCTTGCTGCGCCATTTGTCCAGCGTGGCAAAGCTGGTGCCGGCGTAATTGGCTTCATACCCCAACACGCGGTCCAGTTCGGTGGGGTGGCCCACCGATTCGTGGATGGTCAGGAACAGATGATCGGGGCTCAGCACCAGGTCGTATTTGCCCGGCTCCACCGACTTGGCCGTCAGCTTTTCCTTGGCCTGGCGGCCGCAGGCGCGGGCTTCCTCGACCAGGTCGCAAGACGCGCCGTAGAGCGTGGCCACGCCACCGGCGGCACGCACCTTGTCGGCCGGGCGTGCGTCGAAGTATTCATAGCCCATGCCCACCGGCGAGGCCAGGCTGTCGCGGCTGCGGAAGCGGTTGCTGGCCTTGTCCACGGCGGTGGCCGTCATCGGCGCCCACAGGCGGTGGATGTCCTGGGCGATGTAGGACCCGTCGGTGGACGCGAAGTACTTCTGCTGGTTCACCTGGAACAGCCGCGACTGCATGAAGGCCGCACCGGCTTCCAGGCCCGCGCGGTTGGCCGCGATCAGCATCTCGGCCTTGTCTTTCAGCGGCACCGTGCGCCAGTCCTTGGTCATCGGCGTGGCCCAACTTTTCTCGCCCACGCCCTTGACCGGTGCCAGCTGCAGCGGCTCGGTCTGCAGGCGCGCGTTGGCCTTGGCGATGGCCACCGCCTGGCGGGCGGCCGCCGCCACGGCGTCGGGCGACAAGTCGTTGGTCGACGCAAAACCGTAGGCGCCCATCGCGATAACGCGCACACCCACACCCAGCGACTCGGTGTTCACGGTGTCTTCCACCCGGGTGTCGCGCGTGGTGATGAACTGGTTCAGGTAGCGGCCGATGCGCACATCGCAATAGCTGGCGCCTGCTGCGGTGGCGGCGTTCAGGGCGGTATCGGCCAGGCGTTTGCGGCCGGTGTTGTCAGCCGGTTGCGCCAGCGCTTCGGCGGCGATGGCGTTGCCGAAGACGGGCACCAGCAGCGAACCGCCGGCGATGCTGGACAGGTTCAGAAAGCGGCGGCGTTCCATGACAGCAACCCGCCTTAGACCGCGTCAGACAGGCTGGTGAAGTTGAAGTCGCGCACCTTCATCGGCGGGATCAACATCTGATACGGCACTTCGTCGCCGGCAATGATCTGCGGCTTGCCGATCTCTTCGATGTTGTTCAGCATGCTCACCGGGCTTTCGTTGAAGCGGAAGTTCTTCACCGGGTAGGCGACCTTGCCGTTCTCGATGTAGAAGGTGCCGTCGCGCGTCAGGCCGGTCAGCAGCACCGACTGCGGATCGACCAGCCGGATGTACCAGGTGCGGGTGACCAGGATGCCCTTCTTGGTGTTGGCGATCAATTCGGCCAGCGACTTTTCAGTGCCGCCCATGACCATGTTGCCCGGCCCGCCGACGGCGCGCGCGCCCTGCTTCTTCGCCCAGAAAGGCGAGTACTCCAGCGCATTGACGCGGCCGGCCTTGATGACATCGGTGCGTTCGCGGGCCAGCATGGTGCGACCGTCCCAGGGCAGCACGCCCACATCCTTGTCCCAGGGGTCGGCCCAGACGTTGACCTGCTCGTCGAACAGCTTTTCACCCAGGCGATTCCCGCCGCCCTTCTTGCTGAGGAAGCTGCGGCCCTCGTCGGCCTGGCGCGCGTTGAAACCACCCAGCATGCGGCCCACCAGTTCCGACGTGGCCGCCGGTTCCAGGATGACCGTGTAGCGGCCCGGCTCGATGGCCTTGGCCTCGACCGAGCGCAGCGCTTTTTCGATGGCCACTTCGGAAGCCTCGCGCGCGTCGAAACGCGCCGCGTCGTTGGCCGATCGCTTGACCCAGCCCGAACCCCGGCCGTCTTCGGTGCGCACCGTCACCGTGAAGTCCAGCGAGGTGCTGGCCTGGTGGCCGAAGGCCCCGTTGGAATTGGCGATGGCGGTGTAGCCCGCGCTGTCGACGAAAAAACCGGCCGCGCTGAGGTTCTTCTTGCGGCAGGCCTCGATGCTGTAGGCCGCCACCTGGGCGCGAAATTCGGGATCGATGGCCGCCGTGCTGGCACTGAAGGTGGGTGAAGCCTTGAAGGCCTGCTTGCCCACCGTGGGCATAAATTCGGGGTTGTCGGGCGCCAGCCGCGCCACGTCTTCGGCGCGGCGCACCAGCTTTTCCAGCGCGGCGTCGTCGGTCTCGTTGATGCTGGCCGTGCCCTGCTTCTTGCCGAAGGCCACGGTGACCGACAGCTGGGTGTTTTCAATCAGCCCGGCGGTGGACACGCTGTTGCGCGCGTAGCGGATGTTGCCGTTGCGGCTGCCGTTCAGGCTGACCGTGCATTCGTCGGCCTTGGACAGGGCCAGCACCTTGTCGCAAATGCGGCGGGTTTCTTCAGGACTCAGGAATTTCATGGCGTGTGGGATGCCTCAAACGGCGTCTGAAAGGCTGGTGAAGTTGAAGTCGCGCACCTTCATCGGCGGGATCAACATTTGAAAGGGCACTTCATCGCCGGCAATGACCACCGGCTTGCCGATGGCCTCGATGTTGTTCAGCATCGTGACCGGGCTTTCGTTGAAGCGGAAGTTCTTGACCGGGTGCAGGATCTTCCCGTTCTCGATGTAGAAAGTGCCGTCGCGCGTCAGGCCCGTCAGCAGCACCGACTGCGGGTCCACCAGGCGGATGTACCAGGTGCGCGTCACCAGCACGCCCTTCTTGGTGCCGGCGATCAGTTCGGCTGTCGTCTTGTTGCTGCCGGCCATCACCATGTTGCCGTGGCGGGCCGTCGGGCGCTGGCCCTTCTTCTTGGCCCAGAAGAGTGAGTAGTCCAGCGCGTTGACGCGGCCGGCCTTGATGACGTCGGTGCGCTCGCGTGCCAGGTTGGTTTCACCGTCCCAGGGCAGCACGCCCACGTCCTTGTCCCAGGGGTCGGCCCAGATGTTCACCTGCTCGTCGAAGAGCTTTTCGCCGCGGCGGTTGCCGCCGCCTCGTCTGCTGAGAAAGCTGCGGCCTTCGTCGGCCTGGCGGGCGTCGAAACCCGACAGCATGAAACCCACCAGTTCCGACGTGGCCGCCGGTTCCAGGATCACCGTGTAGCGGCCCGGCTCGATGGCCTTGGCCTCGACCGAACGCAGCGCCTTTTCGATGGCCACCTCGGATGCTTCGCGGGCATCGAAACGCGCCGCATCAAAGTCCGACCGCTTGACCCAACCCGACCCCCGGCCGTCGGCGGTGCGCACCGTGCAGGTGAAGTCCAGCGAGGTGGTGGCCTGGTGGCCGAACACGCCCCGTGAATTGGCGACGGTGACGTAGCCGGTGCTGTCGGTGAAGAAGCCCGCAGCCTCCAGGCCCTGCTTGCGGCAGGCCTCGATGCTGTAGGCGGCGACGCGGGCGCGGAAGTCGGCGTCGACCTCGGCGGTGGCTTTGCTGAAGGTGGGCGTGGGCTTGTAGGCCTGCTTGCCGATGGCCGGCATGAACTCGGGGTTGTCGGGCGCCAGCCGGGCCAGCTCTTCAGCCTGGCGCACCACCTTGGCGAGGGATGCGTCGTCCAGTTCGTTGGTGGTGGCCACGCCCTGCTTGCGGCCGTAGGCCACCGCCACCACCAGTTGCGTGTCTTCCACCAAGCCGGCGGTGGACACGCTGTTGCGCGCGTAGCGGATGTTGCCGGTGCGGCTGCCGTTCAGGTTGACGGTGCATTCGTCGGCCTTGCTCAGCGACAGCAGTTTGTCGCACAGCCGCTTGGCTTCGTCGGTGCTCAGCAGCTTCATGGGCAACCCCCGCTCAGGCGATCTTGCGGGCGGTGTTGATCACGTTCACGCCGTTGAAGCGCGAGGTGGCCGAGCCGTGCGAAACAGCGCTGGACTGCGAAGGCTGGCCCTTGCCGTCGAAGAAGGAACCGCCCATGCGCCAGTCGCTGGCGTCACACAGCGCGGTGCACGAATTCCAGAATTCGGTGGTGTTGGACTGGTAGGCCACGTCTTCCAGTTGCGCGCCCAATTTGCCGTCCTTGATCTCGAAGAACAGCTGGCCACCGAACTGGAAGTTGTAGCGCTGCTGGTCGATGGAGAACGAACCGGCACCGACGATGTAGATGCCCTTCTTCACGTCCTTGATCATCTGGTCAGGCGTGAGTGCGGCCTTGCCGGCCGACAGCGACACATTGGGCATGCGCTGGAATTGCACGCTGCTCCAGCTGTCGGCGTAGGAACAGCCTTGCGATTCGGTTTCACCCAGCATGTGCACCTGGTCGCGCGTGGCCTGGTAGTTCACCAGGATGCCGTCCTTGACGATGTCCCAGCTCTTGCACTTCACGCCTTCATCGTCGTAACCCACCGCGCCCAGTGAACCGGGAATGGTCTTGTCGGCGACGATGTTGACGCGCTCGGCGCCGTACTTGAACTTCTTGCTCTGCCACTTGTCCAGCGTGGCGAAGCTCGTTCCCGCGAAGTTGGCCTCGTAGCCCAGCACGCGGTCCAGTTCGGTGGGGTGGCCCACCGATTCGTGGATGGTCAGCCACATGTGTTCGGGGCTCAGCACCAGGTCGTACTTGCCGGGCTCCACCGACTTGGCGGTCAGCTTTTCCTTGGCGTGGCGGCCAGCGGCGCGGGCGTCTTCGATGGGGTCGTAGGAATTCTTGTACAGCGTGGCCACGCCGCCGGCGGCCTTGATCTTGTCCTCGGGGCGACCGTCGAAATACTCGTAGCCCATGCCCACCGGGGTGGACAGCCCGTCGCGCGAGCGGAACTTGTTCGACGCCTTGTCCACCGCCGTGGCGGTGATGGGCATCCAGATGCGGTGGATGTCCTGGTCGATGTAGGACCCGTCGGTCGAAGCGAAGTACTTCTGCTGGTTGACCTGGAACAGCACCGAGCGCATGAAGTTCGCGCCGGCGTCGAAGCCGGCCTTGTTGGCAGCGATCAGCAGTTCGGCCTTCTCCTTGATCGGCACCTTGCGCCAGTCCTTCTTCAGCGGCGTGGCCCAGCTCACTTCACCCACGCCCTTCACCGGCGCCAGGCGCACCGGTTCGCCCTGCAGCTTGGCGTTGGCCTTGGCGATGGCCACGGCCTGCCGCGCCGCACCGGCCACGCCGTCGGGCGACATGTCGTTGGTGGCCGCGAAACCGTAGGCCCCGCCGGCCAGCACGCGCACGCCGACGCCGGCCGATTCGGTGTTGACGACGTTCTCGACATTCAGGTCGCGCGTGGTGATGAACTGATTCAGGTAGCGGCCGATGCGCACGTCGCAATAGCTGGCGCCGGCCGCCGTGGCGGCGGTCATCGCGGTGTCGGCCAAGGTCTTCTTCAGCTTCACGGCCATCGGGGCCAGCAGCTCTTCAGCGGCCACGGCACGCCCGCAGATGGGCACCAGCATCGTGCCCATCGCAAGGCTGCTGAGATTCAGAAAAGAACGACGTTCCATGGTGACTCCGAAGGCGGGGCCCGGTAGGGCTGGTGGGGTGTTCGTGACCCGGTGGGCGGGCGGCGCGCGCTGCCTGCCGCATGAACAGGGACGCGACATTAACAGCCGCGCCGCGCTGCGCCAGCACCGGGGCTTTCAGCAACAATCATGCCCCAACTGCGACCCCGTAACCCGACGCAAGCCTGCGTCAGCCTGGAGACAACCCGCCATGTTTTCCCACATCATGATCGGCACCAACAACCTGGAGAAATCCAAAGCCTTCTACGACGCGCTGCTGGGCACCCTGGGCGTGCCCGCTGGCGCGGTCGACCGCCACCGCATCTTCTGGCGCACACCGGCCGGTGTGTTCTCGGTCAGCCTGCCCATCGACGGACAGCCGGCCAACCCGGGCAATGGCAGCACCTTCGGCTTCGCCTGCCAGTCGGCCGAACAGGTTGACGCCTGGCACGCGGCCGGGCTGGCCAACGGCGGCACGCCCTGTGAAGACCCGCCGGGCCTGCGCGAAGGCCCCAGCGGCAAGCTGCACCTGGCCTACCTGCGCGACCCCGACGGCAACAAGCTGTGCGGGCTGTACCGCTTGCCCAAGGCCTGACCGCGGCACCGCAGCCCGCACGGGCCGGGCACCCGGAACGGCTACAGGGCCTGTTCAGAACAGCCCGGCCAGCGCCCGCGTCAGACCGGCCCGCAAGGCGGGCGCGGCTTCCTCGAAGTCGAGGTTGACCTTGTTCGCGGTGGACACCACGCGCGTCTGGTAGGTCTTCATGTCGCTGCGCTCGGCGTAGCGCACCGTGTCGGCACCGCTGGTGCCCTGGGTGTTGGTGGCGCTGCTGTCCACGGCCGACTGCCGGCCTGCGGGCAGGCGCTCCTTGATCTGCACGTCGGTGATGATCGAGAAGTACACATCCTTCACCAGCGAACCGACGACCATCTCGGTGATGCCGCCGGCCGCCGCACCGCCGGCAACCGCGCGGTTGCTGGCGCCGAAAGCGCCACCGGTGGCGTTGGCCACCGTCAAGCCGGCGGCACCGCCCACGATGGCCGCGCCGAAGCCGCTGCCCATCACCTGGCGCAGGGCCGACGGGTCGGTCTTGCCGACCTGCAGCACGTTGGCTTGCAGGTAGAAACGGGCCGTGCGCGGGTCGGTGACGACGCGCCAGCCTTTGGCCGTGAGGGCCGCCACCAGGTCCTGCGCCACATCCAGCTCGGGCTTGTCCGAGGTGTTGCGCAACTGCACGAAAACGGTCTGCTCGTCGGCCGGCACCGGGTCGAGAAAGATGGTGGCCGACATGCGCGTCTGCACGTCGAGGTTGCGTTTTTCGATGGCCACCTGGGTGGCGGCACAGCCGCTCAGCAAGCAGGCCAGTGTCGCCGCCAGCACGGCGCCGGCAGCGGCTGTGGCAGCGGTAAAACCGCGCAGCGTGGCCAAGCCCGCCCCTACATCTGCTGCGCGCGGTCGCGCTTGGTCGGCAGATAGGGTTTCAGCGCGTCCATGCCTTCGCGGATGGCAAAGCCATTCATCTGCAGCTTCTTGGCGTAGCCGTCGGCCAGCACCTTGAGTTCTTCGACGCGGCGGTCTTCGATTGCGGCATTGGTCTGGGCCAACAGGGCTTGCAGTGCGGTCAGGCTCAGGGTGTTGAGCGCCGGCTGTCCATCAGGGTTCGTCATGCTTGCTCGGGGGTTGTTCGCTGAAAGGAAAACCAGCATTTTCCGCGAAAACGACGGCGAGAGCCGGTCAGGGTGCAGCGGCGGGATACAGACCGTGCACGCGACCGAAGAGCCGGGTCAGCCCCAGCAGCGCGGCGATGTGCGGCATGGGTTGCCCCAGGCGCTGACCGATCTCGAAAACCGCGGTGACGATGGCGTCCAGTTCCAGCGGCCGCCCGGCCTGCACGTCCTGCAGCATCGATGTCTTGAAGGCCCCCAGCCTGGCCGTCACCGCGTGCCGGTCTTCGGGCGACTGCGCCACCGGGCAGCCGATGCGCTGGCCGATGGCGGCGGCCTCGAGCATGGCGGCCGAACAGAAGTCGCGCACCAGCGGGTCGGCCAGGACCTGGTCGATGGTGGCGCCGGTCAGGGCGCTGACCGGGTTCATCGTCAGGTTGCCCCACAACTTGTACCAGATGTCCTGGCGCACATCGGCCGACGGCGTGACATCGAAACCCGCCTGCGCCAGCAGCGCAGCCACCGCCTGCACACGCCCGCTGCTGCCGCCAGCCGGTTCGCCGATGACCAGCCCCTGCCCCATCCGGTGCTGCACCAGACCCGGCGCGGGGGTGGACGCACTGGCGTGCACCACGCAGCCGATGACGCGGTCCGGCGCGATGGCCTGCGCGATCACGCCGCCCGGGTCCACGCTGTGCAGCGGGGCCAGGCCCCAGCCGGGCAGGCCCTGGCAGAACCACCAGGGCACACCGTTCATGGCCGGCATGACGGCCGTGTGCGGCCCCAGCAGCGGTACCAGGCTGGGTGCCACGGCCGTGAGCGCAGGGCCTTTGACGGCCACCACCACCAGGTCCTGCACACCCAGTTCGGCGGGCAGGCTGCTGGCCCGCGCCGGCGCCTGGGTCAGCGTGTCGCCCTGCTGCAGCCGCCAGCCGTGCGTGCGCAGCGCGTCCAGCGTGGCGCCGCGCGCGACGGCGCTCACGTCGGCGCCACCCGCTGCCGCCAACCGCGCGCCGATGAAGCCCCCGATGGCGCCCGCGCCGACGATGCAGACCTTCATGCCCGCTCCTTGCTGTCCGTTGAACGAGGGCGCGCGCGTTTTGCCGCTGGCTCCGCAGCCGGCATCGCGGCCGGCATCGCGAAGGCCGCACGGCCCAGCGCCGTGCGCTCGAACTGCCGGGCGATGTTCCCGCAGACCAGGTCGCACAGGGCATAGACCGACGCGTCGGCGATGCTGAAGTAGGCGCTGTTGCCGCGGCTCTCGCGCCGAACCAAGCCGTGCTGGGTCAGCAGCGCCAAATGCCGCGAGATGTTGGCCGAGCTGTAGCCGCACAGCTGCGCCAGTTCACCCACGCTGCGCTCGTTTTGCCGCAGCAGGTTCAGGATCTGCAGGCGCGTCGGTTCCGACAGCGCCTGAAAATAAGCGGCCACCTGGGCCAGCGCTTCATCGGGAAGACCTTCCATCTGGCGCACACCGGGAGTTGAACAGGCGCCATCATGCCCGCTGCGCCCCTACCAGCCGCCGCCACGGCGCCACCGCATGCTTCTTGACATCAGCCCCCTGCGGCACAACGTCGCCTTCCGCCGGCTCTTCGCCAGCCAGTTCATCTCGGGCCTCGGCACGATGGTCAGCTACGTGGCCGTGCCCTGGCAGCTGTACCAGCTGACCCATTCCAACGCGCAGGTCGGGCTGCTGGGGCTGGTGCAGCTGCTGCCGGTGGTGGTTTGCGGCTTGCTGGGCGGCGCGGTGGCCGACCGGGTCGACCGCCGGCGCCTGCTGATCGGCTCCGAAGCGCTGATGGCGCTGTGCCTGGCCGGGCTGCTGGCGAATGCGCTGCGCGACAGCCCCAGCGCGCTGGCGATCTACGCACTGGTTGCGGTGCTGCAGGGCGCCAGCGGTTTCCACCGCCCGGCGCTGGAGGCGCTGACCCAGAAGCTGGCCCGCCCCGAAGAGTTCGCGGCGGTTGCCGCCTTGTCGTCGGTGCGCGGCACCGTCGGCATGGTTGCCGGGCCGGCGCTGGCCGGTCTGCTGCTGGCCCGCTGGGGCGCGGTGGGCGCCTACCTGTTCGACTTCGCGACCTTCATCGCCGCGATGGTCTTCCTGGTCCGCATTCCACGTGAACGCCTGGCCTCGGCCGAAGCCGCTGGCGAGCGGCCGCATCTGCTCGCCGATCTGGCCGAAGGTTTGCGCTTTGCGCGGGCGCGACCCGAACTGATGGGCACCTACATCGTCGACATCGTGGCCATGGCCTTCGCCTTCCCCATCGCCCTGTTCCCGGCCATGGCGGCGGCCGACGGGCGCACCGAATCGGTGGGCTGGCTGCTGTCGGCGATGTCGGTCGGCGCCTTGCTGATCGGCCTGTTCAGCGGCTGGACCAGCCGGGTCAGCCGCCACGGCCGCGCGGTGGTCATCGCGGCTGCGGTGTGGGCGGTGGGCATCGTCGCCCTGGGCTTTGCACCCAACCTGCTGCTGGCCCTGCTGTGCCTGGCGGTGGCGGGCGCGGCCGACATGGTCAGCGGCGTGTTCCGCGGCACCATCTGGAACGAAACCATCCCGAACACGCTGCGCGGGCGGCTGGCCGGCATCGAGATGATCAGCTACCTGACCGGCCCCCTGATCGGCAACGCTCGCGCCGGCTACATGGCCGACGCGTGGGGCGTGGCGCCGGCCATCTGGGTCGGCGGGCTGGTGTGCCTGGCGGGCGTCGCGGCCACCGGGTTCGCGCTGCCGCGCTTCTGGGCCCACCGCAGCCAGGCCGGCCTGCGTTCGGCCGGATAGCCGCCGCCAGGCCGGCGCGGGCGCGGGCGACGCGGGCCAGCTTTACCGCCGTTCACACAAAGGCGGTGAACCGCGCCACGCCGCGCCCCGTTGTGGACAGGCGGGCCACTGAACGGCCCGCCCGACCCCAAGGAGACCCACCGCATGAAGACCCGCAAGATCGCCCTGGCACTGACCCTGTTCGCCGGCACGCTGGCCGCTGGCGCCGCGCAGGCCGGCGGCCCCGAAGTGCGGCTGTCCGTCGAACTCGCAACGCCCACCATCCGCCTGCCCGGCCATCTGGTGCTGCCCCTGCCGCCCATCCCCGTGCCGCGGCTCGTGGTGGTCCAGCCCAGCCGTGAAGTGGCCTACATCGAGCCGCGCTTCGAGCAAGGCTACGGACAGGGCTACGGGCCCGGCTATGCGGCCGGCTACACCCGGACCTACCGCGACGCCGACCGGGACGGCATCCCCGACCGCCGCGACCCGGTCTACAACCCGCGCTGGGACCGCGACGGCGACGGCGTGCCCAACCGCTACGACGCGCGCCCCGACGACGCGCGGTACAGCCGGGTCGTGCAGACAGCCTGGCGCGACGGACGCGATGGCCACGACGGCCGGCGTGATGGGCGGGCCGATCGACGCGAAGACCGTCGCGCGGACCCGCGTGACGATCGCCGCGACGAACGCCGGGACGAACGCCGGGACGGATACCGAGGCCATCGCGGCGACTGACCGCCCCCCGACCGCATCCCGGGCTTCGGGGTGCCATCGCGGCCACGATCTGCGTTAGCCTGCCTGATGGACCCCACCCCCGAGCCCACCGAAACACAGCCCCCACCCTCGCGCCTGCACCTGCACATGCCGGTGGACGTGCGCAGCGTGTCACTGGCCATGCTGGCCGTGATCGCTTCTGTGTTTGCCCTGCGCACGGCCAGCGCGGTCTTCATACCGCTGCTGCTGGGCCTGACCGTCAGCTATGCGCTCAGCCCCGTGGTGGACCGCCTGCAGCGCTGGCGCCTGCCGCGGGCCGTGGGTGCGGCGCTGCTGCTGTCGGCCATCGCCGGCGGCATGGGGTGGACGGCCTGGGCCCTGAGCGACGACGCCGCAGCGCTGGTCGAATCGCTGCCGACCGCCACCCAGAAAGTGCGTGAGGTGCTGCGCGCCCAGCGCGGCCGCAACGAATCGACCATCGACAAGGTGCAGCGCGCTGCCGCGCAACTGGAGCAGGCCGCGCAGGAAGGCGCCGCCGCACCCGCCGCGCCACGGGGCGTCACGCGCGTGAGCATCGAGCGCTCGCGCTTCGACATCAAGGACTACCTGTGGACCGGCACGCTGGGCGCTGCGGCCTCCATCGGCCAGGCCGTGGTGGTGGTTTTCATCGCCTACTTCCTGATGGTTTCGGGCAACAGTTTCCGCCGCAAGATGGTGAAGATCGCCGGGCCGACCTTCGCCCAGAAACGCGTCACCGTTGAGGTGCTGGACGAGATCGCCGGGCAAATCCACCGCTACCTGCTGGTGCAGCTGTTCACCAGCGCGCTGGTCGGCCTTGGCGTCGGGCTGGCCTTCGCCGCCGTGGGCCTGGAACGCGCCGTCGTCTGGGGCGTGGCCGCCTGCGTGCTGAACTTCGTGCCCTACCTGGGCACGCTGGTGCTGACGGCCGGTTCGGCGCTGGTCGCCTTCGTGCAGTTCGGCACCGTGGACGGGGCGCTGCTGGTCGCCGGCATCGCGATGGGCCTGCACGTCATTTCAGGCAATCTGCTCACGCCCTGGCTGACCAGCCGCACCAGCCGCATGAACCCCGTGGCGGTCTTCGTCGGCGTGTTGGCTTTCGGCTGGCTGTGGGGCGTCTGGGGCCTGCTGCTCGGCGTGCCGGTGCTGGCCGCGGTGAAGGCGGTCTGCGACCGGGTTGACGACTTCCGGGCGGTCAGCGAACTGCTCGGCGACTGAAGCCCGGCGCGCACGTCCGCCGGGCTACCGGGCTACCGCAGGCTCTGGTCGAAGAAGGCCGTGAGCTCGACGCCGAGCTGCTTCAGGAAGGCCGGGCGGTCAAAGCCTGGCGGGTTGGCGGCCAGGTCGCCGTCCGGGCTGGGGATGGACATGCCGGGCATGTCCATGAAGGCGTAGTGCCAGGCATTGGGCACCCGGCGCAGGTTGGCGGCAGGCAGCTGGCTGGCGGCCCATTCGGCATGGAATTTCGGCACCACGAAACGGTCCAGCGCCGCCTCGTAGACCAGCGTCGGCGGGCGCACCGCAGCCAGCGATTCGGCCGTGAGCATCACGGCCGCCGGGGACATCGCGACGACCGCCCGGACGCGCTCGTCGCGCACGGAAGTCGCCGCCGCAGGCGCTGACGGCATCTCGGCCGCCGCGCGGCCCAGGCTGCAGAAGATCGGGTCTTCCGCCGCCTCGGTCTGGCAGTGCTGCCGAAGGCGCGCCAGATCCGCACGGGCGCCTGCCAAGGCCAGCACCGTGTAGCCGCCGGCCGAGTGGCCCAGTGCACCCACGCGCGGGCCCTTGCTGTCGGTCGCGATCCGGGCCTTCCACAAGGGGTCGGTCAGGATGGCGTCGATGACCCGGGACGCCTGACGCGGCCGCTCGTCGAAGTAACGCTCGGGACTTTTCGCCATCAGCGACCGGTCTTGCCAGTTGTCGCCGGGGTGGCGGATGGCGGCGACCAGATAGCCGTTGCGGGCCAGGGCTTGCGCCAGGGCGCTGTGCGCCAGCTCGGAGCCGCTGAGGCCGTGGCTGAGCAGGATCAGGCCCTTGACCTGGTCTATCGGTCTGGCGCCGATGGCGGCGTCCACCGTGAACGGCCCCATCGCGATGGTGCGCGGCGCGGCCGCCGTCGGGTAGTACAGCGCGACCGTCGTCGTCGGCGCATCCGGTGTGGCACCGGTCGTCTGGATCTGCATCCAGCCGGCCTCGTGGGCCTGTGCGGGTGCTGCGACGAGCAGCGTGGTCAGGGTGGCCAGGGTGGCCAGCGAGGCCACGATGCGGCGAAGAAGGCAGTTCATGTTCGGCTCCAGAAGGTGTCGGGGTGATGGACTGTCGGACCCGGCCGCGCAATGGCCATGGGGCTTGCGACGGAGCGCCCGTGGGGCAGCGCGAAGCCACTGCGGGTGGTCGCCGGCGGCGTCGCGCGCGCGGTCGGCCCAGCTGGCACAGGCTGGCACGGACTGGACGCAGAGCGGCCTTCATCACGTGCGGGCGCCCTTCGACGGCGTGGTTGCCGCGGTGTCGCTGGCGCTGGGCGCACGCCCGGCCGCCTGACGGTCAGGGTGGCCCGGCCCGTATCGCGCCGAGGCGTTCGTCCAGCGTGGCCTGCGACAGGGCGCCGACCCGCGTGGCCACCAGCTGGCCTTGCGCGTTGAAGAACAGGGTAGTCGGCAGGGCCGATTCCTGGAACGCCGCACCGGTGGCGCGCCGCGCGTCGATCAGCACGTTGTGCAAGGCCATGCCCTGGCCCTGCAGATAGCGGGCGATGTCGTCGCGGGTTTCGCCCTGATTGACGAAGACGAAATTCACCTCGGGGTGGGCGGCCTGGGCCTGCTGCAGCAAGGGCATTTCCCGGCGGCACGGCGGACACCAGGTGGCCCACAGGTTGACGACGGTGGGCTTGCCCGTGTAGCCGGCCAGCGCCACCGGTGCACCCGTCATGTCCGGCAGGCTCAGCGCGGGCAGCGGCCGGCGGTCGCCCAGCGTCAGCGCGGCGATGGCCACAGCCCCCGCCGTCCAGGCCAGCAGCAAGGTCAGGCTGGCCGACACGATGGGCCGGCGCAGCCGGCTTTGCCGCTGCACGAGCAACAGGCCGTACAGGAAGGCCACCGCGAAACCCGCCACCGGTTCCCAGCCGCCATCGCGGATGTCCAGCACGGTCCAGGGTACGCTGAGGTAGCTGCCCCGCCACTGCCAGACGTAGCCGAGGCGCGCCGCCAGCAGCCCCAGCAGGAACATGCGCAGCAGTGCCGGTTCGGCATCGACGCCGGCACGGCGGCCCGTGCGCTGGCCCAACGCCCAGGCCAGCCCGGCCGCCACCGCCAGCACCAACGGTGCCAAGGGCAAGGCCAGCGGCCCCAGTTGCACCGACGAGGTCACGGCAGCCGCCCTTCAGGCACCGACAAGGTCTGCACGCGGTCGGCTCATTCGGCGCCGCCTTCGACCGGCAAGGCTTCCGCGCGCCAGCGCAGCATGCCGCCGGCCAGGTTGGCAACCTGCGTGTAGCCGGCCTTTTGCAGCAGCACCGTGGCCTGTGCCGAACGGGCGCCCGAGCGGCAGACCGTCACCACCGGTCGGTCGCGCTGGATCTCACCGGCCCGCGCGGCCCATTGCGACAGCGGCAGCAGCCGTGCGCCGTGGATGTGGCCCAGCACGTCGGTGAACTCGGCGGGTTCGCGCACGTCGATGATCTGGATGTCGCCGGCCCGGCCGCCAGCGACACGCTCGTCCAGCGCTGCCGGCTGGATCTCCCAGACGCCCCCAAAATTGCAGGTCAGTGGGGCCCAGCCCGGCTCGACGGGCAAGGCGGTCACCGTGTCGGGCTGCCCGCAACGCAGGTTCGCCGGCACCGCCATGTCCATCAGCCTGGGATGCGGCAGGCCCAGGTTGTTCATGTAGCCGGCAAAGTCCGAGGCGTTGGCATCGCCACCGAGGCGGGGATTGAAACGCTGCTCCTCGGCGACGCTGGTGACCGTGAGCCCGCGGTAGTCGTGCGCCGGGTACAGCAGGCAGTCGGCCGGCAAGGACAGGATCTGCTCCTTGACCGACCGAAACAACTTGGCTGGCGAGCCCTGCTGAAAGTCGGTCCGGCCGCAACCGCGGATCAGCAGGCTGTCGCCGGTGAAGGCCATGCTGTGGTCGTCCAGCACGTAGCTCAGGCAACCGCTGGTGTGGCCCGGCGTGGCGCGCACGTCCAGGTGCCGCGAACCGAAGGCGACCTGGTCGCCGTGCTTGAGCCGGCGGTCGACATTTGCCGCGCCCGAGTCTTCGGACAGCAGGATCTGGCTGCCGCAGCGCTGCTTCAGCAACCAGGCCGCCGTGACGTGGTCGGCATGGACATGCGTATCCAGCGTGGCCACCAGGCGCAGACCCAGTTCGCGCAACAAGGCCAGGTCGCGGCGCCCGTTCTCGTAGACCGGGTCGATCAGCACCGCCTCGCCGGCATCGGCGTCACCCAGCAGGTAGGTGTAAGTCGATGAAGGCGGGTCGAAGAGTTGTCGAAAGATCAGCATGTTCAGGTCCTTCCGCAGGGTGGGCGGTGGTCGGCAGCACCGGTTGTATCCCGACCGGTTCCGCCCAAGGGAAAGCCCCTGCTTTCTTTCCATCGTTTTTCACTAATATATATCTAGTTGCATATCCGGATACACAGCCTATGTCTGCCGACCAACCGTCCGGGCGCCTGATCAAGGCCCCGGAAAACTTCATCAGCCCTGACGGCGTGCGGGCGGTCTTCAGCGAAGCCAAAGGCGGCCGGCGCGACTTCGTGCGGGGCGCCTTCGCGGCGGCGCTCGCCGGCACGGCCGCGCCGGCTGCGCTGGCGCAAGCCAACCCGGTGCCCGCCGAAGGGGGCGACCCCAACATCCTGGAACTGCCCGCCCACAGCAAGGGCCTGGGCCAGGCCGTGGCGACGGACGGCTACGGCAAGCCGTCGAAGTACGAGTCCAACGTGCAGCGCAGGCCCAGTCCGGGCTTGACGCAGACCGCGCAGTCGTCGGTGTCCTTTGCGCCGCTGCAAAGCCTGTTCGGCATCGTCACGCCCAGCGGCCTGCACTTCGAACGCCACCACCAGGGCTGGTGGGATGTCGATCCGTCCAAGCACCGGCTGATGGTCAACGGCTCGGACGAGAAGATGCTGAAGAAGCCGCTGGTCTTCACGGTGGACGAGATCATGCGCCTGCCCTCGGTCAGCCGCTTCCACTTCATCGAATGCGGCGCCAACACGGGCATGGAATGGGGCAATGTGGCCGTGCCCACCTGCCAGTACACCCACGGCATGCTCAGCTGCAGTGAATTCACCGGGGTGCCGCTGAAGATCCTGCTCGACATGGCCGGTGTGGACTACAAACGCGGCCGCTACGTGCTGGCCGAGGGCGCTGACGGCTCCTCGATGACGCGCACCGTGCCCATGGAACTGATCGAAAGCGGCGAAGTCTTCGTCGCCTACGGCCAGAACGGCGAGATGCTGCGGCCCGAAAACGGCTACCCCTTGCGCCTGGTGGTGCCGGGCGTGCAGGGCGTGAGCTGGGTCAAGTACCTGCGGCGCATCGAGGTCGGCGACCAGCCCTATGGCGCCAAGGACGAAGCCATTCACTACATCGACCTGCTGCCCGGCGGCCAGCATCGCCAGTACAGCAGCACGCAGGAATGCAAGAGCGTGGTCACCACGCCTTCGGGCGGCCAGGTGCTGCTGGACAAGGGCTACTACCAGATCAGCGGTCTGGCCTGGTCGGGGCGCGGCAAGGTCCAGCGCGTCGACATCTCGGTGGACGGCGGGCAGAACTGGAAGACCGCGCGCCTGCAGGCGCCGGTGATGAGCAAGTGCCTGACGCGCTTCTCGCTGGACTGGGTGTGGGACGGCAAGCCCGCCATCGTGCAGAGCCGCGCAAGCGACGAGACCGGCTATGTGCAGCCCAACGCCCGGCAACTGCGCGCCGTTCGGGGCACCCGTTCGATCTATCACAACAACGCCATCCAGTCGTGGCTGGTGCAGGAGAGTGGCGAGGTGAAGAATGTCCAGCTGTCGTGAACACCTCAGCCGGCCTCTGCTGGCGCTGGCCTTGGCAACGGCGGGGGTCGGCACGAACGGGGTCGCTTCGGCGCAGGCCAGCTACCCCGGGGTGGGCCGCACGGCCACGACCCAGGAAGTGCAGGCCTGGGACATCGACGTGCGGCCCGACTTCAAGGGCCTGCCCAGGGGTTCGGGTTCCGTGGCCAAGGGCCAGGACATCTGGGAGGCCAAGTGCGCTTCCTGCCACGGCATCTTCGGCGAAGCCAACGAGGTCTTTTCGCCCCTGGTCGGCGGCACGACGAAGGACGACGTGAAGACCGGGCACGTGGCCCGCTTGAACGACCCGACCTTTCCGGGGCGCACGACGCTGATGAAGGTGTCGACGGTGTCCACGCTGTGGGACTACATCAACCGCGCCATGCCCTGGACGGCGCCGAAGTCGCTGAGCACCGATGAGGTCTATGCGGTCACGGCCTATCTGCTGAACATGGGCGGCGTCCTGCCCGACGACTTCGTGCTCTCGAATTCAACGATGGCCGAAGCGCAGCGGCGGCTGCCCAACCGCAACGGCGTCACCACCAACCACGGGCTGTGGCCGGGCAAGGGCCTGGGCAATGGCGGCCGGCCCGATGTCCAGGCGGTGGCCTGCATGAAGGACTGCGCCACCGAGGCCCAGGTGGCTTCCTTCCTGCCCGACTTCGCGCGCAACAACAACGGCAACCTGGCCGAACAGCAACGCCTCGTCGGGCCGCAGCGGGGCGCCGACACCAGCAAGCCGCCTGCAGACCATCCGGCGGCCGCAGCGGTGGCGGCGGCCGCCGCAAACACGACGCCGCGCGCCACCGCGAACAGCCCGGCAGCCGCCGCGCTGGCCTTGGCACAGAAGCACAATTGCATGGCTTGCCATGGCGTGGAAAACAAGATCGTCGGCCCGGCCTTCCGCGATGTCGCAGCGAAATATGGCGCGCGCGCCGATGCCGAGACCTACCTGACCGGCAAGATCAAGTCCGGCGGGCAAGGCCTCTGGGGCGCCATCCCGATGCCGGCACAGACCTTGTCAGATGCCGACGCCAGGCAGCTTGCCCAGTGGCTGGCAGCCGGTGCCCGGAAATAGCGACACCCCACGGGTTCGTCCGCTGCAAGCCATGATCACCCCTCGTTAACCTGTCAGTCATGAATCAAGCATGAAGGAGTCCAAGATGTTGAACCGCCGAGATTTGCTCGCCCACACCGCCAAGGTGGCCGGCCTGCTGGCCGCTGCGGGCCTGTTGCCCCAGATGGCGCATGCCGCCTACAACCCGGCCGCATTTGAAGTGAAGACGATGGCCGAACTGGTGAAGCTGCTCGGCGGCAACGCGCCGGCCGAAAGCAAGGACGTGACCGTTACTGCCCCCGACATCGCCGAGAACGGCGCGGTAGTGCCGGTCACCGTGGCCACCACGCTGCCGGGCGCCAAGCGCCTGCTGCTGCTGGTCGAGAAGAACCCCAGCGTGATGTCGGCGATGTTCGATGTCAGCGACGCCGTCGATGCCAATTTCGCGACGCGCGTGAAGATGGGCCAGTCGTCCAACGTCTACGCGGTGGCCATGATGGGCGACGGCAAGGTGCTGTTCGCGCAGAAGGAAGTCAAGGTCACCCTCGGCGGCTGCGGCGGCTGACCGGACCTCCCCCAACACGCAAAGAAGGAGCAGAACATGGCAGATCCGATGCGCATCCGCGCACAAGCCGCTGGCGAC
>JANPHI010000375.1:0-8446 GCA_031424355.1 Betaproteobacteria bacterium | reverse complement strand
GTCGTCGAGCGCGAAGGCCTGAGCGTGCGCCACCCCGCGCGCTTCGTGCTGGTGGGCAGCGGCAACCCCGAAGAAGGCGAATTGCGCCCGCAGCTGCTGGACCGCTTCGGCCTGGCGGTGGAAGTGCGCACGCCGCAGGACATCGCTTCGCGCGTCGAGGTGGTGCGCCGCCGCGACGACTTCGAACGCGACCCGGCGGCCTTCACCCAGAAGTGGCACAAGGACGACGACAAGGTGCGCAAGCGCATCGTGGCCGCGCGCGAACGGCTGGCCGATGTGGCCGCACCCGACGCCGCGCTGGAACGCGCCGCGCAGCTGTGCATGGGCCTGGGCACCGATGGCCTGCGCGGCGAGCTGACGGTGATCCGCGCGGCCCGCGCGCTGGCTGCGCTGGACGGTGACGCCGCCGTCAACGACAGCCACATCCGCCGCGTCGCCAAACCGGCGTTGCGCCACCGGCTGCGGCGCGACCCGCTGGACGACACCGACGCCAGCGCGCGCGTCGAGCGCGTGGTGGTGGAACTGTTCGGGGCGTGAACGGCGCCATGTCGGGCACGGTCGCGGCCGGTTCTGCCGAAGCCGATCCGCTGGACCGCGTCTGGGCCGATGCCGCCTGGGCGGCTGCGCTGCTGGCCGTCAACCCGCAAGGCCTGGGCGGGGCCGTGCTGCGCGCCGGCGCCGGGCCGGTGCGCGACCGCTGGCTGCGCGACTTCCAGCAGCTGTTGCCCGCCGCCCTGCCGCAGCGGCGCATGCCGGTGGGCATCGCCGACGAGCGCCTGCTGGGCGGCCTGGACCTGGCCGCCACGCTGCGGCAAGGCAAGCCGGTAGCCCAGCGCGGTCTGCTGGCCGAAAGCGATGGCGGCGTCGTCACCCTGCCGATGGCCGAACGGCTGAGCGCCGGCACTGCCGCCCGCCTGTGCGCCGCGCTGGACAGCGGCACGGTGGGCTTCGAGCGCGACGGCCTGAGCACGCGCTGGGACGCCCGCGTGGGCGTCCTGGCGCTGGACGAGGCCACCCCCGACGACGAGCCGCTGTCGGCCGCGCTGGCCGACCGTCTGGCCTTCAGGCTGGACCTGCGCGAACTGGGTTTGCGGTCTTGCGGCGAGGCCGCTGCCGACGCCGACGACATCGCCGCCGCCCGCAACCGGCTGCCGCGCGTGACGCTGGCCGACGCCACGCTGCAGGCGCTGTGCGGCACGGCGCTGCAACTGGGGGTGGACTCACCGCGCGCCAGCCTGCTGGCCCTGGGCGTGGCCCGCGCAGCGGCCGCGCTGGCGGGCCGTGCGGTGGTCAATGACGACGACGCCATCCTGGCCGCGCGCCTGGTGCTGGGCCCGCGTGCAACGCGCCTGCCGCCGGCGCCCGTCGAACCCGAAACCGAATCGGCGGACGACGAACCGGCTCCGCCTGAGCCCGACGGTGGCGAACCGGAACCGCCGCCGCCCGTGCCGTCTGACGCCAGCGCCACCCCGCCCGCTGAAGAAACGGCATCCAAGCCCGAAGAAACACCGGCCGACAAGCTGGAAGACCGCCTCGTCGAAGCCACCGTCGCCGCCCTGCCCGCCGGCCTGCTGGCAGCGTTGATGGGCGCTGCCGGCGGTGCGCAAAGCGGCCGCGTCGGTGCGCTGACGCAGTCACCGCGCAGCGGCCGGCCGGTGGGCACCCGGCGCGGTGAACCGCGCGGCGGGGCGCGGCTGAACCTCATCGAAACCTTGCGGGCTGCGGCGCCCTGGCAGCGCATCCGCACGGCGGCTGCGAATGACCAGCGCGTCAGCGCGGCCACGGCGGCCGACCCGCGCACCGGCGGGGCGGCGGCACCGACGCCTGCCAGCCGCATCCACGTCCAGGCCGACGACTTGCGCATCTCGCGCCTGCAGCAGCGCGCGGCCACCGCCACGATCTTCGTCATCGATGCCTCGGGCTCATCCGCCCTGCACCGCCTGGCCGAAGCCAAGGGCGCCGTCAACCTGCTGCTGGCCGACTGCTACGTGCGGCGCGACCAGGTCGCCGTCATCGCCTTTCGCGGCCGCAGTGCCGAACTGCTGCTGCCACCGACGCGTTCGCTGGTGCGCGCCAAGCGCAGCCTGGCCGGCCTGCCCGGCGGCGGTGGCACGCCACTGGCGGCGGGGCTGGAAGCGGCCCTGCGCCTGGCCGTGCAGGTGCGCCGCGCTGGTGCCACGCCCATCGTCGTGCTGCTGACCGACGGCCGGGGCAACATCGCCCGCGACGGCACGCCCGGCCGCGCGCGGGCCGAAACCGACGCGCTGGCGATGGCCCGCCAGTTGCGCGCGGTGCGCCTGACCACGCTGGTGGTCGACACCTCGCCGCAGCCCGCACCCGCCGCACAACGCCTGGCGCTGGAACTGGCGGCGCACTACCGCGCCCTGCCCTACGCCGGCGCGGCAGCGCTGTCGGCAGCGGTGAAGACGCTGCCCGGCAACGCCCGCTGACACCCGCACGCGGCCATGGCGCAAGGCCTGAACTGGGACCGCGACGGCCGGCATTGGCCGCACCGCGCGCACAGCCACTTCATCGCCGCTGCCGGGCTGCGCTGGCACGCGCAGCACTGGCCGGCACCGGTGCCCGGCGCGCCGCTGCTGCTGCTGATCCACGGCACCGGTTCGGCCACCCACACCTGGCGGCATCTGGCACCGCTGCTGGCGCCCCACTTCGAATTGCTGGCGATGGACCTGCCCGGCCACGGCTTCAGCGGGCCGGCCGCGGCCGACAGCCATGGCCACGGCCACGGCGCCAGCATGGCCGGCATGGCGCACGGTGTGACGGCCCTGCTGGCCGCCTGGGGTGCGCGGCCCCGCTGGGTGTTGGGGCATTCAGCGGGTGCGGCCATCGCCATCCGCATGGCCTTGCAGACGGCCGCCGCCGGCGCCACGCCGGGCTGGGCACCACAGGGCTTGGTGGCCTTGAATGCGGCGCTGTTTCCGCTGCCCGGGCTGGCCGGTACGCTGTTCTCACCGGCCGCCAAGCTGCTGTCGCTGAACCCGCTGGTGCCGCACCTGTTCGCCTGGCGCGCGCGGAACGAAAAGGTCGTGCAGCAACTGCTGGACAGCACTGGTTCAGCACTGGACAGCGCCGGCACCCAGCTCTACCGGCAAGTCGTCACCAGCCCCGGCCACGTGGCCGGCGCACTGGCCATGGTGGCGCGCTGGAACCTGCAGGCGCTGGCCGCCGACCTGCCCCGGCTGCGCACGCCGCTGCACCTGCTGGTGGGCGAACAGGACGGCACCGTGCCGCCCGCCGACGCCCGCCGCGCACAGGCCCTGGTGCCCGGCGCGACGCTGACATCGCTGCCCGGTCTGGGGCACCTGGCGCACGAAGAAGACGCACCGCGCGTGGCGGCAGCACTGCTGTCGGCGATGGCCGTTCAGTGAGGCACTTGACGCACGCCGGTGCGCAGGAACAGGCGCGACACCGACGCGCTCATCGCATCACGGTGCTGTTCATCGGCGCAGCGCAGTTCGCTCATCGCACCGTGCATCAGCTTGGCCGTCAGGCCGTGGGCCAGGGCTTGCAGCACGGCGTCGATGGAGCCCCCGCGCGCCAGCTGACGGCGCGCGCGCTGCAGTTCAGCCACCTGCCAGGCGTCGGCCTGCTGGTTCAGCGCGCGGATCAGCGGCACGCTGGCGCGCTGCGCCATCCAGTGCGCGAAGCTCTTCACGCCGGCATCGACGATTTCTTCGGCGCGGGCCACCGCCTGCTGCCGCTTGTCGCCGGCCGTCTGCACCAGCGCTGACAGGTCGTCCACGGTGTAGAGGTAGACGTCGCGCAGCCGCGCCACCTCGGGTTCGATGTCGCGCGGCACTGCCAGGTCGACCATGAACATCGGCCGCCGGCGGCGCGTCTTCAAGGCCCGTTCGACGGCACCCAGGCCGATGACGGGCAGCGGACTGGCGGTGCAGGACACCACCACGTCGAATTCACCCAGGCGCTGCGGCAGTTCCGACAAGGGCATGGCGCTGGCGCCGAAGCGGTCGGCCAGCGCCTCGCCGCGTTCCATCGTGCGGTTGGCCACCGTGATGCTCAGCGGTTGACGGCTGGCGAAATGCGCGGCGGTGAAATCGATCATCTCGCCGGCGCCCACCAGCAGCACTTTCACGGTGCCCAGGTCTTCGAACAACTGCGCCGCCAGGCGCACCGTGGCCGCTGCCATGCTGACCGAATGCGCGCCGATCTCGGTGGCGCTGCGCACTTCCTTGGCCACCGAAAAAGACCGTTGAAACAATTGGTGCAAGGTGCTGCCCAGCGTGCCGGCCAGGCCTGCTTCGCGCACCGCCAGCTTCATCTGACCCAGGATCTGCGGCTCGCCCAGCACCATCGAATCGAGCCCTGAAGCCACGCGGAAAGCGTGGCGTGCGGCTTCGCTGTCTTCCACCACGTAGGCGTGGTCGGCCAGGCGGATGGAAGCGGACGGACCGCCGCCGGCACCCCCCGAACCCGACACGTTCAAGCCGCCTTGCTCGGCCAGCCAGCCCAGGGCCGGCTGGGCCAGATCGGCCGCGCTTCGCGCGTCTTCGGCCGCGATGTAGATCTCGGTGCGGTTGCAGGTCGACAACAGCGTGGCTTCGGCCGAAGCGCGCTGCAGGCATTCCCGCAAGGAACGCAGCGCGGCGGGCAGTTGCGGGGCCGCGAACGCGAAGCGTGAACGCAGGTCCAGCGGGGCACTGTGGTGGTTGATGCCGAGCGCCAGAACGGTCATGGCGGATCGCCGGGGGTGCCGGGAAGCTCTCGTTGACGCGTGCTGTTCATGTCTCTATCCTAGGGTTGTCTTGTCAGGTTGACAACCTAGGGTGACAACCGAGACTGACAGCCGAGACAAACAAACAAGACGGGACACGGCCCATGGCGCCGACCCATGGACGCCCAACCGCACCGACCGCCCCGCGCGAAAGGAAAGCATCGATGAATGCCCATGACCGTATCGAGCAGGCCTTGCTGGCTGCCATGACGCTGGGGGCGCTGGGGTCGCCCACGGCAGCCAGCGGCAACGCGGCCGACCACAACGGGTGCCCGCCCCGGCTGCAGGCCGCCGTGCGGCACGCCGTGTTTCCCGGCGGCGCGCGCATCCGCCCGCATCTGTGCCTGGCCGTGGCGCGCGCCTGCGGCGACAGCGACCCGCGCCTGACCGACGCGGCCGCCGCCGCCATCGAACTGCTGCACTGCGCCTCGCTGGTCCACGACGACCTGCCCTGCTTCGACGACGCGCCCACACGCCGCGGCGTGGCTTCGGTGCACACCGCCTACGGCGAACGCATCGCCGTGTTGACCGGCGACGCGCTGATCGTGCTGGCCTTCCAGATGCTGGCCCACGGCGCCGAACACGCGCCGCAACGCCTGCCCGCGCTGATCAGCCTGCTGGCGCGGCGCGTGGGCGCGCCCACCGGCATCGTCGCCGGTCAGGCCTGGGAATGCGAACCCTTCGTCGCGCTGGCGGCCTACCACCGGGCCAAGACGGGTTCGCTGTTCTCGGCCTGCACCGAAGCCGGCGCCCTGGCCGCCGGCGCCGACCCTTACGCCTGGCAGGCTTTCGGCCTGTGCCTGGGCGAGGCCTACCAGGTCGCCGACGACATCCGCGACGTGGCCTTCACCGCCGACCTGCTGGGCAAGCCCAACGGCCGCGACCTGGCGCTGTGCCGCCCCAGTTCAGCCACCGAACTGGGCCTGAGCGGCGCCATTGCCCACTTCGACCAGCTGATGGCGCGTGCGGTGGACGCCATCCCGCCCTGCGCGGGTGCCGCGCACCTGCGGGCCCTGGCCAAGGCCGAATCCGAACGCCTGGTGCCCCAGGCGACCGTGCGCGACCTGGCCATGGCCGCTTGAAACCAGCCCGCCGCGAGATGGACATACCCGTTCCTGCCCCCACACCAGTCGCCACCGCCAACCTGGGCTGGCGCCAACGCTGGCAAGCCTGGCGCGACAGCGTCCTGACCAGCCCCGACTTCCAGCGCCGCGCCGCGCGCAGCTGGTGGATGCGGCCCATCGCGCGGCGCCGTGCACGCGGCCTCTTCGACCTGGTGGCGGGCTTCGTCTATTCGCAGGTCTTGCTGGCCTGTGTGCGGCTGAAGCTGTTCGACCTGCTGGCGCAAGGCCCGCTGGACGAGAACGAGCTGGCCCGCCGGCTGGACGTGCCGCTGGACGGCCTGCAACGCCTGCTGGCCGCCGCCGTGGCGCTGGACCTGCTGGAGCACCGCAGCGGCAGCGCCGGCGCTGCCTGCTACGGCCTGGGCAAGCTGGGTGCGCCCATGGCCGGCAACACCGCCATCGCCGCGCTGGTCGAACACCACGCCGTGCTCTACGCCGACCTGCAAGACCCGGTGGCGCTGCTGCGCGGCACGGGCGCATCACCGGCGCTGTCGAAATACTGGGCCTACGCCACGGCCAGCGCGCCGGGCGCGCTGTCGCCGGCACAGGTCAACGAATACTCCGCGCTGATGTCGGCCTCGCAGCCGCTGGTGGCCGAAGAAGTGCTGGACAGCTACGACGTGCGCCGCCACCGCTGCCTGCTGGACGTGGGCGGCGGCCAGGGCCGCTTCCTGCGCGCCGTGGGCAAGCGCGCGCCCGGCCTGCAGTTGATGCTCTTCGACCTGCCCGGCGTGGTGCCGGTGGCGCACGACGCGCTGGCCGCCGACGGCCTGGCCCACCGCAGCACCGTGCACGGCGGCGACTTCACGCGCGACCCGCTGCCGCAGGGCGCCGACATCGCCACGCTCATCCGCGTCATCTACGACCACCCGGACGAACGCGCGCTGCTCATCCTGCGCGCCGTGTACCGCGCGCTGCCCGCCGGCGGCACCCTGCTGCTTGCCGAGCCGATGGCCGGCGCACCCGGCGCCCCGCGCATGGGCGACGCCTACTTCGGCTTCTACCTGCTGGCCATGCACGGCGGCCGTTCCCGCACCGCCACCGAACTGCAGGCCTTGATGGAAACCGCCGGCTTCGAACGCGTGCGCGAACTGCCCACGCCCATTCCCTTGCAGGTGGGCGTGCTGGTGGCGCGCAAGCCGTCCACCGCGACCGCCCATTGATGTTCGGCAATGGCTTGAAAAGCGTAAATCCCGCTTGACACTTCAAAGTGTCCGCCTAAGATGACATTCATGAAGACCCACGCCGTAGTGATGGAAGCGCCCGAGCATCTGAAGCTGATGCACCTGCCGCTGACCGATCCTGGCGACACCGACGTGGTGGTCGACATCGAATTCAGCGGCATTTCCACCGGCACCGAACGCCTGTTGTGGAACGGCAGCATGCCCACCTTCCCCGGCATGGGCTACCCGCTGGTGCCGGGCTACGAGTCGGTGGGCCATGTCGTCGCGGCGGGCCCGAAATCACAACGCCAGGTGGGCGACCACGTCTACGTGCCCGGTGCCCGTTGCTACGGCGAGGTGCGCGGCCTGTTCGGCGGCGCGGCCTCCAAACTGATCGTGCCCGGCGAGAAGGTCGTGCCCATCAGCGACAGCCTGGGCGCACAGGCGGTGCTGCTGGCACTGGCCGCCACGGCCTACCACGCGGTGGCCTGCGGCGGCACGGAAGCGCCACACCGGCCGCCCGATCTGATCGTCGGTCACGGTGTGCTGGGCCGCCTGCTGGCCCGCATGGTGGTGGCGGCCGGTTTCGAGGCCCCCACGGTCTGGGAACTGAACCCGGCGCGCGCCGGTGGCGCCGTGGGCTACCCCGTCATCACGCCCCAGGAAGACACCCGGCGCGACTACAAAGCCATTTACGACGTCAGCGGCGACAGCGGCATCCTCGACACCGCCATCGCCCGCCTGGCCTTCGGCGGTGAAGTGGTGCTGGCCGGTTTCTACACCACGCCACTGAGCTTCAACTTCGCGCCTGCTTTCATGCGCGAAGCGCAAATTCGCACGGCCGCCGAATGGAAGCGCGCCGACATGCTGGCCGTCAAGGAACTGGCCGAAAACGGCCGCCTTTCACTTGACGGCCTGATCACCCACCACGACGTGGCCACCCACGCCGCAGACGCCTACCGCACCGCCTTCGGTGATGCGGCCTGTCTGAAGATGATCCTCGACTGGAGAGAGTTGTCATGAGTTCCAGCCACACGATTCCGGCCAACGCCACCATCAGCTTCGTCCCGCGCGAAAGCATCGTCAGCAGCGACCGCCTGCGCGCCGAAGCCGCCATCGAGCCCGACGCGGTGCACACCGGCCCGGTGACGAAAGAAACGCAAATCATCGCCATCTACGGCAAGGGCGGCATCGGCAAGAGTTTCACGCTGGCCAACCTGAGCTACATGATGGCGCAGCAGGGCAAGAAGGTGCTGCTGATCGGCTGCGACCCGAAGAGCGACACGACCAGCCTGCTGTTCGGCGGCAAGGCCTGCCCCACCATCATCGAGACCAGTTCGAAGAAGAAACTCGCGGGTGAGGCCGTCGCCATCGGCGACGTCTGCTTCAAGCGCGACGGCGTCTAC
>JANPHI010000374.1:0-4102 GCA_031424355.1 Betaproteobacteria bacterium | reverse complement strand
CCGCGCGGCGGTGATGAAGGACCTGGGCCTGCCCGACGACATGTTCACCTTCATCAACTTCCCCACGCGCTACGACAGCCGGGAACTGGATGCGGTGCTGAAGGGCAGCGGCATCACATGCCCCAACCTGCGCGACTACGCCTGGGTGCTGTGGGACTACTGGGAACGCCACCTTGCCGCCGACGGTGCCGCGCAGGCTGCGGTCGATGAACAGGTCGGGGTCGAGGTGGCGTTCCCAGTAGTCCCACAGCACCCAGGCGTAGTCGCGCAGGTTGGGGCAGGTGATGCCGCTGCCCTTCAGCACCGCGTCCAGTTCCCGGCTGTCGTAGCGCGTGGGGAAGTTGATGAAGGTGAACATGTCGTCGGGCAGGCCCAGGTCTTTCATCACCGCCGCGCGGATGCGCCGCACCGGGGCCAGCGCCATCATCCCTTTCTTCACGCTCTTCGGGATGAAGCCCAGCAGCGCGGCGTTGACGAAGACGTTCATCTTCGGCGCGTGCGCGGCCTTGCTGAGGATGTCCAGCACGTCGCCGACGCGGTAGCCCTCGGGGTCCACCAAGTGGAAGCACTTGCCCTTCAGTTCGGTCTTGGCGTGGCTGATGTGGTCGATGCAGCGCACGACGAAATCCACCGGCACGATGTTGATGCGGCCGCCCTCGATGCCCATGCTGGGCATCCACGGCGGCAGGATCTGGCGCATGCGCTGGATCAGCTTGAAGAAGTAGTAAGGGCCGTCGATCTTGTCCATCTCGCCGGTCTGGCTGTCGCCGACAACCAGGGCCGGGCGGTACACCGTCCACGGCACCTTGCACTCCTTGCGCACGATCTTCTCGCTCTCGTGCTTGGTCATGAAGTAGGGGTGCTCCAGCCCTTCCGCTTCCTCGAACATGTCTTCGCGGAACACGCCTTCGTAGAGGCCCGCTGCCGCGATGCTGCTGACGTGGTGCACATGGCCGGCGTCGACCGCTTTCGCGAACTCGACCAGATTGCGTGTGCCTTCGATGTTGACCTGCACCTGGCTGTCTTCATCGGCGCTGAGGTCGTAGACCGCCGCCAGGTGGTAGACCGCATCGACCTTGCCTTTCAGCGCCTTCATCGCTTCGGCGGACACGCCCAGCTTCTTGGCCGTCAGGTCGCCGCTGACCGGCAGCGCGCGGGCCTTGCTGACCCCCCAGTAGTCATACAGCGCGGCCAGCTTGCCTTCGCTGCCGGGCCGCACCAGAAAGTGGACCACCGCGCCCTTGCGCGCGAGCAGGGTTTTGACCAGGCGTTTGCCGATGAATCCGGTCGCGCCGGTGACGAAATACTGCATGCTGTGCTCCTGGGGTCGGGGTCGATGCTGCGCCAAGCATAGAGCCGTCTCACTAGAGAATTAGGCTGCCTTCCCCAGGGGGGAACCCTATATTTCCGGTCATCCCAACATCCCCACACCGCAGGAGATCACCATGGTCAAGAAGATCAACAAGACCGCCGACAAGGCTGCCGACAAGACCCAGGCCGCTGGCACGCAAGCCAGCCAATTGGCGGCTTCGGTGAAGGACTCGGCCCAGCACATCTGGCTGGCCGGCATGGGTGCTTTCAGCAAGGCCCAGGAAGAGGGCACGAAAGTGTTCGAAGCGCTGGTCAAGGAAGGCATGACGCTGCAGAAGAAGACGCAGGGCATCGCCGAAGAAAAGCTGGGCGACGTGGCCGGCAAGATGAGCGCCATGGCCGACACCGTCAGCGCCAAGGCCGGGCAGAACTGGGACAAGCTGGAAGCCATCTTCGAGCAGCGCACCGCCAAGGCCCTGGGCAAGCTGGGCGTGCCCACTGCCAAGGACGTGGCCGCACTGAGCGCCCGTGTCGACGCACTGGCTGCCGCCGTGGCCAAGGCCGGCAAGGCAACCGCTGCCACCACCGCCAAGGCCCCGGCGAAGACCGTTGCCGCGAAGGCCCCGGTGAAGGCCGCTGTGAAGGCCGTCAAGGCGGTGAAGACCGCCAAGGCTGCCAAGCCGGCGAAAACCGAAGCCGTTGCCGCCGTTGAAGCGCCCGTGGCCAAGGCCCCGGCCAAGCGCGCCCGCAAGACGGCTGCCGCCGCCTGAGCAACATCCCGCGATCGAAAAAGGGCGCCTCGGCGCCCTTTTTCGTGGGTGGCCCGAGAGGGCCATCAGCCCAGATAGCGGTTTTCCAGATGCGCCTTGAAGTGCGCCGGGTTCAGCACCTCGCCGCTGGCGCGCAGCGCCAGTTCGTCGGTGGTCCAGCGGCTGGCCTGCGTCCAGATGTTTTCGCGCAGCCAGTCGAACACCGGCGCCAGCTCGCCCGCGCCGATGCGCGCGTCCAGGTCGGGCATGGCGCGGCGCATCGCGGCGAACCACTGCGCGGCGTACATCGCGCCCAGTGAGTAGCAGGGGAAGTAGCCGAACAGCGCCTCGGGCCAGTGCACGTCCTGCATGGCACCGTCCTTGAAATTGCCGCGCGTGTCCACGCCCAGCAGTTCCATCATCTTGGCGTCCCACAAGGCAGGCACGTCTTCGGGTTCGATCTCGCCTTCGATCAGCGGCCGTTCGATCTCGTAGCGCAGGATGATGTGCGCCGGGTAGGTCACCTCGTCGGCATCGACGCGGATGAAGCCGGGCTTCACGCGCGTCATCAGGCGGTGCAGGTTCTGCGCGTCGAAGGCCGGCTGCGGGCTGAAAGCCGCGCTGACCATCGGGGCCAGCAGCGACACGAAGCCCGGGTGGCTGCCGAGCTGCATCTCGAAGCTCAGGCTCTGGCTTTCGTGCAGCGCCATGCTGCGCGCTTCGGCCACCGGCTGGCCCAGCCAGTCGCGCGGCAGGTTCTGTTCGTAGCGGCCGTGGCCGGTTTCGTGCACCGTGCCCATCAGGCTGCCCATGAAATCGTCTTCGCGAAAACGCGTCGTCATGCGCACGTCTTCGGGCACGCCGCCGCAGAAGGGGTGGGTGCTGACGTCGAGCCGGCCGGCTTCGAAATCGAAGCCCAGCAGGCGGATGACCTGCTCGCACAGCGCGCGCTGCTTTTCCACGGCAAAAGGCCCGACCGGCGTGACCACCGGTTCGCGGGCCTGGCGCTCCGTCACCTGCTGGATCAAGCCTGGCAGCCACTGCCGCACATCGCCGAAAACGCGGTCCACCTGCGCGCAGGTCATGCCCGGCTCGTAGCGGTCCATCATCGCGTCGTACTTGCGCAGGCCGGTCTGTGCCGACAGCAGCGCAGCTTCTTCGCGAGCCACGGCCAGCACGGGCTTGAAGTTCACCAGAAAGCCGGCCCAGTCATTGGCCGGTCGTTGTGTGCGCCAGGCGTGTTCGCAGCGCGAGGTGGCCAGTTGCTGGCGCTGCACCAGGCTTTCCGGCAGCGCATTGCTGGCGCGCCACTGGCGGTGGATTTCGCGCAGGTTGGCGCGTTGCATGTCGCTCAGGTCTTCCTGTTCGGCGCCCTTCAGTCGGGCGTCAAGGTCCGGGGCCGTGCGCATGCGGTGCAGCAGCCCGGCCATTTCGCCCATCGCGGCAGCACGCGCTTCGTTGCCCTTGCTGGGCATGTTGGCGGCCTGGTCCCAGCCGGCCAGCGACTGCAGGTGGCCCAGGCGGTGCAGCCGGGTCCAGGTGGCGCTGAGTTCGTCGTAGTTCGGCGTGGCGGTGCTCAATCGAATGCTCCATCAGGCCGCGACGGCGGGGCCCAGGGTGGCGATTCTGGCGCGGCCGGCGGCTACAACCTGAAGGCGCCGGGAAAGGCCCAGATCAGGCCGCCCGTCATCATCAGGTAGCGGAAGAATTTGCCGATGGCCATGTAGCCCAGACAAGGCCAGAAGGGCAGGCGCAGCCAACCGGCCACCGCGCACAGCGGGTCGCCGACGACGGGCAGCCACGACAGCAGGCAGGCCTTGGCGCCGAAGCCTTCCAGCCACTTCAAGGCGCGGGCTTCCACCTTCTTGTGCTTCAGGCGTTCGAACAACACCTCGGCGCCGTAGCCCGTCCACCAGCTGATGCCGCCGCCGATGGTGTTGCCCAGCGTGGCCACCACGATGGCCGGCCAGAACAGGTCGGGGTTGAGCTTGACCAGCCCGATGACCGCGAATTCCGAACCCACCGGCACCAGCGTGGCCGAG
>JANPHI010000373.1:0-2532 GCA_031424355.1 Betaproteobacteria bacterium | reverse complement strand
TGGCCGCCGGCCAAGCCAGCGCCGTCACCATCACCTTCGACGACCTGGCTGAGGGTGCCGTGCTGTCCAACCAGTACGCCGGCGTGACCTTCAGCGCCAATGCCTTCGTCGATCCCACCCCCAGCCCCACGGGCGGCTGGGCGACCAACACCGACATGACCATCACCAGCAGCGTGAGTGGCGACGTCGGCGGCCTGGGCACCCCGGCGCTGGTCAGCGGCAACGTCCTGCACGCTTTCGGCAACATCTACACCAGCGCCGGCTGGCTGTCGGAAGACGGCGACCCCAGCTTCCTGATCACTTTCGCCTCACCGATCAACTCGATCAGCGCGGCGTTCGCGGGCGTTTCCACCCCCGCCGACGTGCACCTGATCGCCTACAACGGCGCCACCCAGATCGGCGACGTGACCAGCGCCGTCACCACCGGCCAGTTCACGCTGTCCTTCGCTGCGGCCTCCATCACCAGCGTGGCCATCACCCCGGGTTCGTTCAACGACTGGGTGGGCGTGGACAACATCACCTACACCGCTGCGGCCGTGCCTGAAGTCAGCACCTACGCGATGATGGCCCTGGGCATGGGCCTGCTGGCTTTCAAGCGCCGCAAGGCGGCTTGATCCCAGGACGGCGCCGCAAGGCTGCCTGACTGCCGCGCGCTGCAGCACGCAGCGCGGCAACAAAAACGCCGCCCTCGGGCGGCGTTTTTGTTGGGCGGTGCGACTTCAACTTCGCGCCAGCACCCCGGCCAGCGCCACCCCCGTGTGCGAGCCCGAAGCCACCACCGCTTCCGGCGGCCCGGCCACCACGATGCGCCCGCCCTTGGCGCCGCCCTCGGGCCCCAGGTCGATGACCCAGTCGGCCTCGGCGATGACGTCCAGGTCGTGCTCGATGACGACCACGCTGTGCCCGCCTTCCACCAGCCGGTGCAGCACGCGGATCAGCTTTTCCACGTCGGCCATGTGCAGGCCCACCGTCGGCTCGTCCAGCACGTAGAGCGTGCGCGGCGCGCGCTGGCCGCGTCGCGTCACGTCGTCGCGCACCTTGCTCAGTTCGGTCACCAGCTTGATGCGTTGCGCCTCGCCGCCGCTCAGCGTGGGTGACGGTTGGCCCAGCGTCAGATAGCCCAGGCCCACGTCCTTCAGCAATTGCAGCGGGTGGCTGATGGCCGGCATGCTGGCGAAGAAGTCCACCGCCTCGTCCACCTCCATCTGCAGCACGTCGCCGATGCTCTTGCCCCGCCAGGTGACGGCCAGCGTCTCGGGGTTGAATCGCGCACCGTGGCAGACGTCGCAGGGCACTTTGACGTCGGGCAGGAAGCTCATCGCGATGGTCTTCATGCCCTGGCCCTCGCAGCCCGGGCAGCGGCCCTGGCCGGTGTTGAAGGAGAAGCGCGCCGAGTTGTAGCCGCGCGCCTTGGCCTCCAGCGTCTCGGTGTAGAGCTTGCGGATGAAGTCCCAGAAGCCGATGTAGGTGGCCGGACAGCTGCGCGGTGTCTTGCCGATCGGGGTTTGATCGACTTCCAGCACGCGGTCGATCTGCTCGAACCCTTCAAGGCCCGTGCAGCCCGCCCACTTCCGGTTGCCGGTCAGTGCGGATTGCACGTTGGCCAACAGCACATCGCGCGCCACCGTGCTCTTGCCCGAGCCGCTGACGCCCGTCACCGCCACCAGACGCTGCAACGGCACCTGCACGTCGAAACCCTGCAGGTTGTGCAGGCTGGCGCCGCGCACTTTCAGCGCGGCTGCACCCGGTTCCACCGCGCGACGGGCCACCAGCGGGTGCTTCAGCGGATGGGCCAGCAGGCGGCCCGTCACCGAGTCGGCCTGCGCCGACAGATCGGCCACGCTGCCCTGCGCCACCAGGTGGCCGCCGCGCTTGCCCGCGCCGGGGCCGATGTCGATCAAATGGTCGGCGCGGCGGATGGTGTCTTCGTCGTGTTCGACCACGACCAGCGTGTTGCCGGCCGCACCCAGCTTGGCCAGCGCGTTCAGCAAGATGCCGTTGTCGCGCGGGTGCAGGCCGATGGTCGGTTCGTCCAGCACGTAGCAGACGCCCTGCAGGTTGCTGCCCAGCTGCGCAGCCAGGCGGATGCGCTGCGCCTCGCCGCCGCTCAGCGTCGGTGCGGCGCGGTCCAGCGTCAGGTAGCTCAGGCCCACGTCTTCCAGAAATTCCAGGCGGCTGTGGATCTCGGCGACCACATCGCGCGCGATGTCGGCATCACGCCCCGTCAGGCGCAGCGCCTGCACCCACTGCCGCGTTTCTTGCACAGACAAACGCGCGATGTCGCTGATGGCCTGCGCCTCAAACGTCACACCCTGCGCAGCCTTGTTCAGGCGCGCACCGCCGCAGTCGCTGCACGGCTCATCGACCAGATCTTCGGCCTCGGCTTCTTCACTCGGGAAGCTCTGTTCGCGGCCCTTGTTGTCATCATCACGCACCGAATCGTCGTAGACCTTGCGCTGTTCGCGCGTCAGCTTCAAGCCGGTGCCGACGCAGCCCGTGCACCAGCCGTGCTTGCTGTTGTAGCTGAACATG
>JANPHI010000372.1:0-7503 GCA_031424355.1 Betaproteobacteria bacterium | reverse complement strand
GCCGAAGTCTTCGGGGCGCTTGACCAGCTTCATCTCGGTGGCCGGGTCGAGCAACCCGCCCAGGCCGAAGACCGAGTTGACGACGACGCGCATGCCCATTTCGAAGCCGTACTGCACCTTGCCCTGCAGGAACTGGTTGGCCGTCGACCACACGTCGCGGATGTTGCCCAGCACGTTGCTGACGCCAGTGCGCACCAAGCTGGGCACGACGGCCTCGTAGGTCTGCGCCACGGGTTTGAGGATGGCCGTGTCGATGGCGTCGTTGAAGGCGTAGACCTTGCGGTTCCAGGCTTCCCACGGGTCGCCGGGCGTGCTGGCCTTGACTGGCGCCGACGCGCTCATGCCGGGCCCTGCGGGACCGCTCTCGGGCACGCTGGCGCAGCCGGCCACGGCCGTTACGGCCAGCGCCAGGGCGACGCGGCGCAACGACCGTGTCGGTGACGACGTCATTTGCCCGCCCCGGATGCGGTGGCGGCGGGCGCGCCGGCAGCGGGTGCATCGGCCTTGCTGCTGAGGAACTGGCCGATCAGGTTTTCCAACACCACGGCCGATTGCGTCTGCGGCACGGTGTCACCGGCGGCCAGGTTCTTGTCGTCGCCACCCGGGTCCAGGCCCACGTACTGGTCGCCCAGCAGGCCGGCGGTCAGGATCTTGGCTGCGGAGTCTTTCGGGTATTGGTAGCCGCGCTCGATCTCCATCGACACCACGCCCTGGAAGCTCTTGTTGTCCAGCACGATCTTGGTCACCCGGCCCACGGTGACGCCGGCGGTGCGCACCGGCGCGCGCACTTTCAGGCCGCCGATGTTGTCGAAGCGGGCCTGCACCAGGTAGGTGTCGCCGCCGCCCAGGCTGCCCAGGTTGGCCGCCTTCAGCGCCAGGAACAGCAGGCCCAGCATGCCCAGCAGCACGAAGAAACCCACCAGGGTCTCGATACTTTTCTTGCCCATCAGAAAACGCTCCCTGTCGATGCCGCGTTCACGGCGTCGAAAACATCAATGCGGTGAGGATGAAGTCCATGCTCAACACCCACAACGACGAGATCACCACCGTGCGCGTGGTGGCGTAGGCCACGCCTTCGGGCGTGGCTTCGGTCTCGTGGCCCTGGTACAGCGCCACCACCGTGCAGACCACGCCGAACACGGAGGCCTTGACCAGGCCGTTGCCCACATCGCGAAAAATGTCGACCCGCGTCTGCATGATCGACCAGAAATTGCCGCTGTCCACGCCGATCAGCAGCACCGCGACGATGTAGGCGCCCAGGATGCCGACGGCCGAGAACAGCACCGCCAGGATGGGCATGGACACGATGCCGCCGATGAGGCGGGGCGCCAGCACGCGGGCCTTGGGGTCTATGGCCATCAACTCCATCGCGGCCAGCTGTTCGCCGGCTTTCATCAGCCCGATCTCGGCCGTCAGCGAGGTGCCGGCGCGGCCGGCGAACAGCAGGCCGGTGACGACAGGCCCCAGTTCGCGCACCAGCGACAGGTTGACGATCAGGCCCAGGCTTTCGGCCGCGCCATAGGTGACCAGCGCGTAGTACATCTGCAGCGCCAGCACGAAACCCACCGCCAGGCCCGAGGCCAGGATGATGATCAGCGAACGGTTGCCGATGGCGTAGACCTGGGCCACCACCAGGCGGAAGCGGCGCAGCGAAGCCGGCACCGCGCGCAGCAGGTCCAGGAAGAAATACGCGGCATGGCCCCAGCCGCGAAACTGGTCCAGCGTGGTGGCGCCGATCTGCGAGATGAGCTTCATCGGGTGATGCCGAAGTCCAGCGCGATCTCGGGCGCCGGGTAGTGGAACTTGACCGGACCGTCAGGCTCGCCGCGCACGAACTGGCGGGTTTCGGGGTCCATGCTGGCCATCAATTCGGCGGGCGTGCCCTGGGCCACGATGCGGCCTTGCGTGGCCAGCAGGATGACGTGGTCGCTGATCGCCATGCACTCGGGCACGTCGTGGCTGACGACCAGGCTGGTGGCGCCTGTCACGTCGTTCAGCGTGCGGATGAGCTTGGCGGCCACGCCCATGCTGATCAGGTCCAGGCCGGCGAAGGGCTCGTCGTACATGATGAGTTCGGGGTCCAGCGCGATGGCACAGGCCAGTGCACGCGGCGCGCCATGCCGCCCGACACTTCGGAAATCCGCAGGGCCGCCGCACCGCGCAAGCCCACGGCGTTGAGCTTCATCAGCACCAGGTCGCGGATCATGTCTTCGGGCAGCGCGGTGTGTTCGCGCATCGGGAAGGCGACGTTTTCGAACACCGTCAGGTCGGTGAACAAGGCACCGAACTGGAAGAGCATGCCCAGGCGCCGTCGCAGGCGGTAGAGCTGGGCCTGGTCACGCGTGTTGACGACTTCGCCGTCGAAGACCACGCGGCCGCTGTCGGCCGCGTGAACACCGCCGATCAGGCGCATCAAGGTGGTCTTGCCGCAGCCCGAGCCGCCCAGGATGGCGGTGACCTTCCCGCGCGGGAATTTCAGCGACACATCCTTCAATATCGTTCGGTTGGCGTCGTAGCCGAACGTGACGTGGTCGATCTCGATGAAGGTGTCTGTGGTCAAGCGGTGCTAGGGCTGGCGGTGCGAACCGCGAAGGCCTCCGGGCTGGGTTGAGAACGATTCTCGCATGCAGGGGCAAACCCCGAGCCTGCCGGGACACCCCCGCCCTGTGACGGCGTGTTGCGCGGTCTGACGGACGCTGCGCGTCCGGGTGTCAGCGCGGCAGCGTGCTGGTGCCCATCAGGAATTCATCCACCGCCCGCGCCGCCTGCCGGCCTTCGCGGATGGCCCACACCACCAGGCTCTGGCCGCGCCGCATGTCGCCCGCAGCGAACACGCCCAACACGCTGGTCTTGTAGCTGGCCGCGCCTTCGGTGGCGGCCTTGACGTTGCCGCGCGCGTCTTTCTCGACGCCGAAAGCATCCAGCACCGAAGCCACCGGCGCCACGAAACCCATCGCCAGCAGCACCAGATCGGCCTTGTGTTCCTGCTCGCTACCGGGCACTTCGACCATCTTGCCGCCCTGCCATTCGACGCGCACGGTCTTCAGCGCGGTGACCTTGCCTTTGCTGCCGATCAATTCCTTGGTGGCGATGGCGAACTCACGGTCGCAGCCTTCGACGTGGCTGGAACTGGTGCGCAGCTTGTACGGCCAGTAGGGCCAGGTCATCGGCCGGTTTTCTTCTTCCGGCGGCTGCGGCATCAGTTCGAACTGCGTCACGCTGGCCGCGCCGTGGCGGTTGCTGGTGCCCACGCAGTCGCTGCCGGTGTCGCCGCCGCCGATGACGATGACGTGCTTGCCCGTGGCCTTCAGCTGGCCCTTCAGCTTGTCGCCAGCCACCACCTTGTTCTGCTGCGGCAGGAATTCCATGGCGTAGTGGATGCCGTCCAGATCACGGCCCGGCACGGGCAGATCGCGGCTGACTTCGCTGCCGCCGGTCAGCAGCACGGCGTCGAATGCAGCCTGCAATTGCGCCGGTGTGATGGTTTCCTTGGCGTCGTTGGTGACCTTGGTGTCGGCGGGCAGGGCGCCCACCAGCACACCGGTTTTGAAGATCACACCTTCGGCCTGCATCTGGCTGATGCGGCGGTCGATGTGGCTCTTCTCCATCTTGAAGTCGGGGATGCCGTAGCGCAGCAGGCCGCCGATGCGGCTGTTCTTTTCGAACACCGTCACCTCATGGCCCACGCGCGCCAGTTGCTGCGCTGCCGCCAGCCCGGCCGGACCGCTGCCGACCACCGCGATCTTCTTGCCGGTCTTCGTGGTCGGCACCATCGGCGTCACCCAGCCTTCGGTCCAGCCACGGTCGATGATGGCGTGCTCGATGCTCTTGATGCCCACCGCGTCGTCGTTGACGTTCAGCGTGCAGGCCGCTTCGCAGGGCGCCGGACAGACGCGGCCGGTGAACTCGGGGAAGTTGTTGGTCTGGTGCAGGGTGTCCAGCGCCAGTTTCCAGTGGTTCTGGAAGACCAGGTCGTTGAAGTCCGGGATGATGTTGTTGACCGGGCAGCCGCTGTTGCAGAACGGCGTGCCGCAGTCCATGCAGCGCGCGCTCTGCACTTTCGCCTGGTCGGCGTTCAGCGTGATGACGAACTCTTTCCAGGTCTTCAAGCGCGCCTGCGGCGGCTCGTAGCCCTCTTCGAGGCGTTCGTATTCGAGGAAACCGGTGACCTTGCCCATGGTGATCTCTGCTGATGCGGGGTTTACTTGCCGACGACAACGGCCGCAGCCGTTGCTTGTGCCTTGCCGGTGGCCGCAGCCGTTGCGGCCTTGGCCGCACGCTCGGCCAGCACGCGCTTGTACTCGTGCGGGAAGACCTTGACGAACTTGCCGCGGGCGTCCGACCAGTGGTCCAGCAGTTCGCGCGCGCGCAGGCTGCCGGTCCAGCGGTGGTGGTCTTCGATCAGCTTCTTCAGCAGCACCTCGTCCGGCAGTTCGGCATGCAGGCCGACGGCCGCGCCGGTCTGCTCTTCGCGTGCCAGCACCTTGTCCAGCGCCACCATGCTGGTGTTGCAGCGGCCGGCAAAGTGGCCGTCTTCGTCGTAGACGTAGGCCACGCCGCCCGACATGCCGGCCGCGAAGTTGCGGCCGGTCTTGCCCAGCACCACGGCCGTGCCACCGGTCATGTATTCGCAACCGTGGTCGCCCGTGCCCTCGACAACCGCCGTCGCACCCGACAGCCGCACTGCGAAGCGTTCGCCGGCCACGCCGCGGAAGAAGGCTTCGCCGCTCGTCGCGCCATACAGCGCGGTATTGCCGATGATGATGTTCTGCGTCGCGTCGCCGCGGAATTCGATGCTGGGCCGCACGACGACGCGGCCGCCCGACAGGCCCTTGCCGGTGTAGTCGTTGGCATCGCCGATCAGGTACAGCGTGATGCCCTTGGCCAGGAAGGCGCCGAAGCTCTGGCCGCCCACGCCTTCCATCTGCATGAAGATGGTGTGGTCGGGCAGGCCTTCGGGGCGGTGGCGGATCAACTCGCCCGACAGCATCGCGCCGACGCTGCGGTTCAGGTTGCGCGCGTCTTCCATGAAGTGCACTTTTTCGCCGCGCAGGATGGCCGGCTGGCAGCGCTCGATCAGCTTCACGTCCAGCGCCTTGGCCAGGCCGTGGTCCTGCTCTTCGCGGTGGAAGCGCGGGGCGGTGGCCTCGATCTGCGGCAGGTGGAAGATGCGGCTGAAATCCAGGCCACTGGCCTTCCAGTGCTCGATGCCCTTTTTCGTGTCCAGCAGGTCGGCGCGGCCGATCAGGTCGTCGAACTTGCGGATGCCCAGCTGGGCCATGATCTGCCGTGCTTCCTCGGCGATGAAGAAGAAGAAGTTGACGACATGTTCCGGCTTGCCCGAGAACTTCTTGCGCAGCACCGGGTCCTGCGTGGCCACGCCCACCGGGCAGGTGTTGAGGTGGCACTTGCGCATCATGATGCAGCCCTCGACCACCAGCGGCGCGGTCGCGAAGCCGAACTCGTCAGCGCCCAGCAGTGCGCCGATGACCACGTCGCGGCCGGTCTTCATCTGGCCGTCGGCCTGCACGCGCACCCGCCCGCGAAGGCGGTTCAGCACCAGGGTCTGTTGCGTTTCGGCCAGTCCCAGTTCCCAGGGCGTGCCGCAGTGCTTGATGGACGACCAGGGCGATGCGCCCGTGCCGCCGTCGTGGCCGGCGATGACGATGTGGTCGGCCTTGCACTTGGTGACGCCGGCGGCGATGGTGCCCACGCCCACTTCACTGACCAGCTTCACGCTGACCGAAGCGCGCGGGTTGGCGTTCTTCAGGTCGTGGATGAGTTGCGCCAGGTCTTCGATGGAATAGATGTCGTGGTGCGGCGGCGGGCTGATCAGGCCGACGCCGGGCACGCTGTAGCGCAGCATGCCGATGTAGTCCGACACCTTGCCGCCGGGCAGCTGGCCGCCTTCACCGGGCTTGGCGCCCTGGGCCATCTTGATCTGGATCTGGTCGGCGCTGACCAGGTATTCGGTGGTCACGCCGAAGCGGCCAGACGCCACCTGCTTGATCTTGCTGCGCAGGCTGTCGCCGGCCTGCATCTCGTAGTCGGATTCGATGACGGCCTTGCCGACGATGTCGGACACCTTGGTGCCGGCGACGACCTTGATGCCCTTCAATTCGCTGCGGTAGCGCGCCGGGTCTTCGCCGCCTTCGCCGGTGTTGCTCTTGCCGCCGATGCGGTTCATCGCGATGGCCAGGGTGCTGTGCGCCTCGGTGCTGATCGACCCCAGCGACATGGCGCCGGTGGCGAAACGTTTGACGATGTCAACGGCCGCTTCGACCTCTTCAACGGGGATGGCCTTGCTCGGGTCGACCTTGAACTCGAACAGGCCGCGCAGCGTCATGTGGCGCTTGCTCTGGTCGTTGATGAGCTGCGCGTATTCCTTGTAGGTGTCGAACTTGTTTGCCCGCGTGCTGTGCTGCAGCTTGGCGATGGCGTCCGGCGTCCACATGTGTTCTTCGCCACGGGCGCGCCACGCGTACTCGCCACCAGCGTCCAGCATCTTGGCCAGCACCGGGTCGTTGCCGAAGGCAGCCAAGTGCATGCGCACGGCTTCTTCGGCGACTTCGAACACGCCGATGCCGCCCACTTGCGAAGCCGTGCCGCGGAAGTACTGGTCGACGAAGGGCTTGTCCAGGCCGATGGCTTCGAACAGCTGTGCGCCGCAATAGCTCATGTAGGTGCTGACACCCATCTTCGACATGATCTTCGACAGACCCTTGCCGACTGCCTTCACGTAGTTGTAGATGGCCTTCTCAGCGTCGATGTTGCCGGGCAGCGAGCCTTGCAGTTCGACCAGCGTTTCCATCGCCAGGTAGGGGTGCACGGCTTCGGCGCCATAACCCGCCAGCACCGCGAAGTGGTGCACTTCTCGCGCGCTGCCGGTTTCCACCACCAGGCCGGCGGTGGTGCGGCGGCCTTCACGCACCAGGTGGTGGTGGATGGCGCTGAGCGCCAGCAGTGCCGGGATCGCCACCTGCGTACGGCTCATGCCGCGGTCGGTGATGATGAGGATGTTGTGGCCGCCCTTGATGGCGTCGACCGCTTCGGCGCAAAGGGAAGCCAGCTTGGCTTCGACACCGGCCTTGCCCCAGGACAACGGGTAGGTGATGTCCAGCTCGTAGCTCTGGAATTTGCCACCGGTGCGCTGCTCGATGGCGCGCAGGCGGGCCATGTCCTCGAAGTCGAGGATGGGCTGCGTCACCTCCAGGCGCATCGGCGGGTTCACCGCGTTGATGTCCAGCAGGTTGGGCTTCGGGCCGATGAAGCTGTTCAGGCTCATCACGATGGCCTCGCGGATCGGGTCGATCGGCGGGTTCGTCACCTGCGCAAACAGCTGCTTGAAGTAGTTGTACAGCGGCTTGTTCTTGTCGCTCAACACGGCCAGCGGGCTGTCGTTGCCCATGCTGCCGATGCCTTCTTCGCCGTTGGCGGCCATCGGCGCCATCAGGAACTTCAGGTCTTCCTGCGTGTAGCCAAAGGCCTGCTGGCGGTCGAGCA
>JANPHI010000371.1:0-22949 GCA_031424355.1 Betaproteobacteria bacterium | reverse complement strand
GCCCAGGCGGCGTCGAGGTTGCCGCCCAGCAGCGCCGCGATCGCGAACGCAAAGGCCACGCTGAAACCGACGTAGCCCATGTAGAGCATGGGCGGGTGGATGACCATGCCCGGGTCCTGCAGCAGCGGGTTCAGGTCGCGGCCGTCGGCGGCGGCGGGAATCAGGCGGTCGAAGGGGTTGCTGGTCAGCAGCATGAACAGCAGGAAGCCGACCGACACCAGGCCCATCACCGCCAGGATGCGCGCTGCAAACGGCAGCGGCAAACGCGCGCTGAAACGCGCCACGGCCACCGTCCAGATGTTCAGCATCAGCACCCACAGCAGCAGCGAGCCTTCATGCCCGCCCCACACGGCCGCCAGCCGGTATGGCAGCGGCAGCGCGCTGTTGGAATTGCTGGCCACGTAGAGCACCGAGAAATCGTTGCGCACGAAGGAAGCCGCCAGCAGCACAAAGGCCGCCAGGATGAACAGCGCCTGCCAGTGGGCCAGCGGGCGCGCCAGCACCATCCAGCCGGCCTGGCCGCGCTGCGCGCCGACCAGTGGCAGCACACCTTGCGCAATGGCCACGGCCAGCGCGAAGAAGAGGCAGAGGTGACCGAGTTCGGGAATCATGGTGTCGTGCTCAGGTTGGGCCGGTCATTTCGCGGCCTGCACCAAGGCCTTGGCCTTGGCGGCGCGCTGCATCGCGTCGGCCGCTTCGGGCGGCATGTAGTTCTCGTCGTGCTTGGCCAGCACCTCGCGGGCCACGAAGACACCGTCGCTGCCGAGCTGGCCCTGGGCGACCACGCCTTTGCCTTCCTTGAACAGGTCGGGCAGGATGCCCTCGTAGCGCACCGGTACGGTCTGGGCGGTGTCGGTGACGGTGAAGCGCACGGTCACGCCATCGCGCGCCACGGTGCCGGCCTGCACCAGGCCGCCGACGCGGAAGGTGCGGCCCACCGGGGCTTCTTTCGCGGCAATCTGCGTGGGCGTGTACGAGAACTGGATGTTGCTGTTGAAGGCGCTGAGGATCAGCCCGACACCCACGCCGACCACGGCCAGCACACCCACGGCGATGGCGACTTTCTTGTGGCGCGGCTTCATGCCAATTCTCCGGATTCAATTTGTGCCAGCGCCCGCCGGCGGCGTTGCACAGCCAGCACCGGCTCGATCAGCATCACCACCAGCGCCGCGCCGTAAGAGCCCCACACATAGAGGCCATAGCCGCCCATGTGGATGAAGTCGGAGAAGGAATTCCAGTGCATGGCAGGTTGTCCTAAACGCGGGCTTGCCGCGCCACCAGGGCGCGCGCCCACTCGGTGTCACCCTCGCGTTCGAGCACGATGGCGCGAGCACGGGTGAAGACCACCGCGAAACTGTAGGCCCAGAAGGCAAAGGTCATGATCAACATGGCGATCAGCATGGTGGCCGCCATCTTGGGCGCGCTGTCCATGCTGATGGTGGCGCCCTGGTGCAGGGTGTTCCACCACACCACCGAGAAGCGGATGACCGGGATGTTGACCGCCCCCACCAGCGCCAGCAAAGCACCGGCGTTGGCCGCGCGGCGTTCGTCGTCAATGGCCTCGGTCAGCGCGATGTAGCCGATGTACAGCAGCAGCAGGATGAATTCGGTGGTGATGCGGGCGTCCCACACCCACCAGGTGCCCCAGGTCGGCTTGCCCCAGAAGGCGCCGGTCCACAGCGCCAGGAAGGTGAACATCGCGCCGGTGGGCGCCAGGGCCCGCGCGTACATCGAAGACAGCCGCGTGTTGAAGGCCCAGCCGATGACGGCGAAGAAGGCCATCACGCCGTAGATCACCATCGACATCCAGGCGGCCGGTACGTGGATGAAGATGATGCGGTAGGCGTCGCCCTGCTGGAAATCGGTGGGCGCGATGCCGAAGCCGATGAACAGGCCGATGGCCGACAGGCCGATGGCGGCGGCCCAGAACCAGGGCACCAGTTTGGCGGCCAGCGCGTAGAAGCGCGACGGGGCGGCGTAGGTGGACCAGCGCAGGCTGGATTTGCTGCTCATGTCGTCAGTCCGGCCGTCAATCGAGTGAGATGCGCAAGGCGGCAGCCGTGGCCCAGGGCACGCCCAGCGCGGTGAAGATCAGGATGGCGCCCATCAGCGAGAAGTGGGCGCGCGGCGACAAACCGGCTTCCACCGCGCCCACCGCGCCGGTGCCGAAGATCAGCGTCGGGATGGTCAGCGGCAGCACCAGCAGAAACACCAGCGCGCCGCCGCTGCGCAGGCCCAGCGTCAGCGCCGCACCCAAAGCGCCCAGCAGGCTGAGCACCGGCGTGCCCACCAGCAGCGTGGCCATCAGCGTGGCGATTGCGGCCCCGTTCATGTCGAAGGCAATGCCCAGCAGCGGCGCGGCCAGCACCAAAGGCAGGCCGGTGCTGAGCCAGTGCGCGCAGACCTTGCCCACCACCAGCAGCACCAGCGGCTGCGGTGCCAGCAGCATCTGTTCGAGCGAGCCGTCGTGTTCGTCGCTGGCAAACATCTGCGTCACCGACAGCATCGCCGCCAGCAGCGCGCAAACCCAGACCACGCCGGGCGCGATCTGCCGCAGCATCTGCGGCTCGGGGCCCACGCCCAGCGGAAACAGGCCGGCGGCGGCGATGAAAAAGCCCAGTGGCAGCAGGGCTTCGACGCGGCGGCGCAAGGCCAGCAGCAGGTCGCGCTGGGTCAGCGTCCAGATCGGCGCCCACACCGCAACCGCACCCACTGAGGGGCTCATGCGTGACGCCCGTGGGCGTTGCGGGCAAGGGGAAAAAGGCGATCACTCATTTGCGCCGCAGATTGTAGGGACGCGCCGCTGAAGCCAACATGAAGCCACCGCCGTGCGGGTGTATGCCGCTGTAACGGGCGGTGCCGCGCCGTCTGCGGCCGGCGGCAAGCCTGGGCGCAGTGGGGTCTTGGCCTATTCGTCCGGATCGCGGTATTCCTTGGGCAGGTGGTGCGCAATGCCCTTGTGGCAGTCGATGCAGCTCTTGCCGTCTTTCTGTGCCGCCATGTGTTTGGTGTAGATGCTCTGCTTCTGCTTTTCGCCGCTCATCGCGTCGAAGTTGTGGCAATTGCGGCATTCGCGCGAACCGCTTTCGCCCATGCGCTTCCACTCGTGGCCGGCCAGTTCCATGCGCTTGGCTTCGAACTTTTCCGGCGTGTCGATGCTGCCGGTGATCTTGCCCCAGACCTCGAAGGCGGCCTTGGCCTTGCGCACCATCTTCGGCCCCCAGGCGTGGGGCACGTGGCAGTCGGAACAGATGGCGCGCACACCGCTGCGGTTCTTGAAGTGGATGGTGTCCTGGTATTCGACGAACACCGTGTCGCGCATCTCGTGGCAACTGGTGCAGAAGGCCATGGTGTTGGTGGCCTCCATGCCGGTGTTGAAGGCGCCCCAGAACAGGATGCCGCCGATGAAACCGACGACCAGCAGGGTCAGCAACGACCAGGTGGCGCTTGGTCGCCGCATGAACTGCCACAGGCGTTTGAGCTTGCCGGGCTGCTGGGTGGTGGCAGGTGTGTCGTCAGACATCGGGTTCTCCAGGAAGACCGGGGTTCAGCGGAAGCTCAGCAGGTAGGCCAGGCTGACCGTGTGCACGGTGTAGCGGGGCGCCTGCTCGAAGGTCGGCAGCACACCGGCCAGGCCGCCGGCCTGCAGGCCGTCATAGCCCCAGTCGGACGAGCGCATGTGCTGGTACAGATAACCCACGCGCAGGCTGCGGCTGTCGTCGAAACGCCAGCGTGCGCCGGCCCGCAGTTCCAGCGTCTGGGTGGTGATGTCGGGCAGCGGTGTGGCCGCGATGTAGAAGGCCGCCGTCGTGCCGGCCGCCGCACCCGTCACCGCCAGCGGGTTGTTGGCGTAGTTGCCACCGTTGGTGCTGTTGCTGGTGCGCGCGTCGCTCATCGAGAAGCCGCCGTTGACGTCCAGCTTGCCGCCCAGCAGGCTCTTCTTGGTGGCCGCCAGGCCCAGCGTGGTGACACGGTCGCGGTTCTCGGCCGTCCAGTCCAGGCAGGGGTCGATCTTGTTGCTGGCGTTGCGCAGCGCGATGGTGCTGAAGCAGCCGCCGCTGATGGCCGTGAAGCCGTTGACGTTGACCGCCGTGCTGTTGGCCGTGTAGGTGTTGCCGGCGCTGCGCGAACGCTGGTCTTCAAAGGTGGCGTAGGCGCCCAGCGTGAAGGTCTCGCTGGCGGCATAGCTGGCGTCCAGGTTGGCGGCCCAGCCCTTGGCGTTCTGCAGGCCGTAGACCGAATGGGCGTAGTTGTCGCGGTTCACGTCCACGCCGGCCTGCAGCGTGAAGGCCTCTGCCGCTTGCCAGCTCAGCGACGAACGCAGCTTGTCGCGCGTGCGGTCGGCCATGTTGTAGCGGCGCATGCCGACGAGTTCGCTGATGCGGTTCTGGTTGGCGTAGAGGCCATTCGCCAGCGCGTTGTTGTTGGCGAAGAAGAAGGCGGCCGCACTGCCCACAGCCGGCAGCGGGTTCAGGCCCAGCACGGGGCCGTAGCCGCTGACGCCCAGGCCCGTCATCGTGCCGTAGGCGGTGCTGCCGCCGGGCGCGCCAGTGGGCGAGACGTTGGCCATCGGCACCAGGGCCAGGAAGGCGTTCTCGTTGTAGTCCACGGTGCGGTCGGCGCGCGAAATGCCCAGGCGGCCGGTCAGCGTGTCCAGCGCGGTGAACTGGTATTCGCCGCGCAGGCTATGTTCCTTGGCGGTGTTGGCATCGACGCAGGCGATCCAACTGCCGTTGCACCAGCGCGTGGTCTTGTTGGCCTCGTAGCCGGCGCGCAGCACGTGGCCGGTGACGATGGTGAAGTCGGCGTCCAGATTGCCCTGCGTGAGCTTCTTGCTGTAGGCCCGGTTGGCGTTGAGGTTGGTGTTGGCACCCAGGCCCAGCGTCGGGAAGGCGGCGGTGAACAAGGAGGTGCCGCTCTTCAGTTCACCGGCGTCGTAGAAGCCGTAGGTGTTGACCGGCGTCTGGTTGTCGCGGTTGTCGTACTTCACGGCAGCCGCCAGGTTCAGGCCGCTGACGGGGCGCGAGGTCAGCTTCAGGCTGGCGGCCTTGTTCACCACCAGGCCGTGCAGCGACGCGGTGGGCACCAGCGGCGTGCTGGCGTCGGTCAGGAAGGCCACGTCCTGCGTGTTGCGGCCGTAGGTCAGGCTGCCGGCCAGCCGCGTGGTGCTGCTGAAGCGGAAGTTGGCATTGACGCCGAACTGGTGCAGCGCGTTGCTGGGGGCCGAGCTCATGGTCTGCAGGTTGTTGTTGCTGCCCGGCGTGGCCCAGTTGCCCCAGGTCATGCCGTCGACGTTGTTCGTCAGCGCCGACAGGTGGTAATGCGTCTGCACCACCAGGCTGTCGCCGGTGTAGTTCAGCCCCACCGTCACCTGGTCGTGGTTCTGGTTGATCAGGTCGGGGATCAGCGTGGCGATGTCGCCGCCGGTGAAGCGCGTCACCGTGCCCATCAGCTTCAGGCCCGTGCGGTCTTCGTGCTTCATGCCGACCGTGGCGTCCCAGCGGCTGCCGAAATTCAGCAGCGCGTTGAAGCTGAAGGTGGTGCGCTGGGTGCCCAGGGCCACCGTGTTGAACAGCGGCCCGTCGGCGGCCTGCAGGGCGGCGGCCTGGGCCAGCATGGCGGCGGTGGGTGCGGTGGAAACGCCGGTGACCAGCGCGTTCGAATTCGTCACGTCGCTCGACAGGCCACGGGCATTCGCCGCCGTGGTGCTGACGCGCGGCACCACCGGCACGATCCAGCTGGACGGCATCGTCAGGCGGTTGCTGCCGGCGCCCAGCAGCGGGGTCTGGTAGGTGTCGGACTTGTTGCGCTGCAACTCGTCGTAGCCGATGCTGATGCGGCCCGTGCCCTGCAGCGACTGCTCGACGCCCAGGCTGCGGCTGTCGGTGCCGACATCCAGCGCCCAGATGCGCCAGCGGTTGGCGTCGTTGCTGTCGTAGCTGCCGCCGCCGCGCAGGTCGAAGGCGCCGATGAAGAAGCTGCCCTTGCGCTTGATGCCGTCGTATTCGTGGGCCTTGGCCGCTGCGCTGCTGTTGTGGCCCAGCCCCACTTCGACGACCGAAGTGGGCTGTGTCAGCGCGGCCACGGCGGCGTCTTCGGCGCGGGCGTCGTGCGCCAGTTGCAGGCCGGTGAGCAGGCCCAGCGTCAGCCAGGCGGTGCGAACGGCGGCCACCGAAGGCCGCAGGGTGGGTGTGTGTGTCGAAACGCGCATGGTGGTTCTCCTGGATGCCTGACGGCTAGCGCTGGAACTTCGAACCGGCCGGGTGGTTGGACCCGTGGACCAGCACGTGGCAGTTCAGGCAGGCCTTGCCGGCCAGCTGGGCGCGGGCGGCGGCATTGGCCAATGGGTTGGCGCCGTTCACCGTGGTGACGTTGCCGCCGGCCAGGTTGGCGCCGCTGTTGATCTGCGCGCCGTGGTCACCGCTGTGGCACTGCTGGCAGAGCATGGGCGCGCGGGCCTTCAGCAGCGGCGCATTGGTGCTGCCGTGCGGCGTGTGGCAGGTGCTGCAGTCGTCGGCCACCGGACCGTGTTCCCACAGGAAGGGGCCGCGCTTTTCGGCGTGACAGCTGGTGCAGGTGTCGGTGACCGAGTTCTTCACCAGCAGCTTCGGGCCCGTGGTGCCGTGCGGGTTGTGGCAGTCGCTGCAGCCCATCTTGCCGGCGGCCAGCGGGTGGGTCGACACGCGGTGGGTCTGCGCCCTTTCGGTCTTGTGGCAGGCGTAGCAGGCCTCGGGCTGCGTGGCCTTGCTCATCACCGGGTCGCTCTTCACGTGCACCGCGTGGCACGACGAACAGGGCACGCCGCGCGCCTGGTGCTGGCTGCCGTCCCAGTGCACGCGCTTGCCGCCTTTGTGGCAGGTGGCGCAGGCTTCGCCCTGCACGTCGGCGGTGGTGGTGGCGTTGCCCACCGCGCTGGGCTTGAAGACGATTTGCGGTGCCGGGCGGCTGGCGTTGGCGATGCCCTTGCCGCCCTTGACGTGCAAGGCGCTTTCGCCGTGGCAGGACTGGCAAGTCGGCGTGCGCGCATCGGCCTTCACGCCGTGGCGGGTCTGGTAGATCGACAGGATGGCCTTGTTGTCGTTCTCGTCGTGGCAGCCCGTGCACACGGCGTCTTTCTTCAGCGCCTGTGCGGCCGGGCCGTCCGTGGGCGGGGCCTCTGCCGCGCGGGCCGGCAGGTTCACGCCCAAGCCCAGGCCCAAGCCCAAGCCCAGGCCCAGCACCAAATTCAGGGCGAAAGCCGCCCTGACGCACATCCGCGTCATCGTCTTCATCTTCTTCTCCTGGATGCCGGGATCAGCCCGGTCCGAGCCGGCGCCAGCCGGCGGGTTCAGCGCCGGTCAGCGGCTCAGGATCCATCCGACCAGGTTCTTCAACTCGGCCGGGTCCTTGACCTTGATGACCTTGTGTTCTTCCTCGTGGCCATCGGGGAACTTGGCTTTCTCACCGGTGGTGAGGTGCGTGCTCAGGCGGGCTTCGGCGTCGGCCTTGCCCTTGTACTTGGCGGCCACTTCCTTGAACGGCGGGCCGTCCTTCTTCTTCTCGATCGCGTGGCACTTGAAGCAGTTGTTCTGGCGGGCCGTGGCTTCGGCAGCGGCGTCATCGGCGGCGTGGGCCGCGCGCGGCAGCACCGCCAAGGTGGCCAGGGCGATCAAGGTGCCCAAGCCCACAGGTGCGAGGCGTTGGGCTGCCTGGCGAAGGCTGTTCTGGTTCTTCATGCAGGTTCCGATCGACGGGTGGCGGGGCTGGGCCGGAACTGCGCTCAGGAACAGGTCCCTGAAGTTGTCTGGGCCCACGGACTGCAAGGTACGCCGGATGCCTTGTCCTGTGTAGGGACATCGCGGAAAGCTTGATGCGTGTCAAACGCGGGCCCAACTGGGCAGCGACGCCGCCCCGGATGTGTTGCTGCTGTGCGATGCCCAGCCGAGCGGCGTCACCGCAAAAAGATACGTGGCGGTCAGGCCAGACGGGCCGGTCGGCTCAGCAGCCGGTGTTCACGCAGCCCCGGCAGCACCACGTCCTGGTGGCTGGTCAGCAGCACCGCGCCGCCACGCGCGGCGTGGGCGCAGATCAGGTCCGACAGCAGCCGCGTGCTGTCGCTGTCCAGCGAGTCATACGGTTCGTCCAGGATCCAGGTGCGAGGCTGGTCGTCCAGCGCCAGCCGGGCCAGCGCACCGCGCCGCCGCTGGCCTTGCGACAGCGTGCGCACCGGCGCCTTGCGCCGTGTGCCCAGGCCCAGCCTGTCCAGTGCAGCGCCAGCCGCCGCTTCGGGTTCGGCGTGTTCGGCCAGACGGGCCAGGAAGGCCAGCGCTTCTTCCAGCGTCAGGTCGTCCTTCAGGGCGTTCGCGTGGCCGATGTAGAGCACGCCCAGCCGCGCCGCGCGGCCGGCCTGGCGCAGCGCCAGGCCGTTCCACAGCACCGCGCCGTCGGCCGGCGCCGACAAGCCGGCCAGGATGCGCATCAGGCTGGTCTTGCCGCTGCCGTTGGTGCCGCGCAGCCAAGTGATGGAGCCGGGCGCCAGCGCGATGTCCAGCTGTTCGAACAGCAGCCGCCGACCGCGCCGGCAGCTGAGTGCGCGGCCTTCTAGCAGCCCGGCGACGGGCTGGCCTTCGGCAGGTGCGACAGGTGCGGCAGGTGCTGCGGTGGGCTGGAGTGCGGGTTCGTGGGCCAAGGGCGGACAGTGGCAGGTGCTTCGGGCGTGGCGGGGACGCAGCCGCCGAACTCTAGCCCACGCGCTGCCCCGTCCAGCTCGGCCAACTCGGCCATCTCGGCCGCCGGGCGCAGTTGCACCAGGCTGCGCGCCAGGTAGCGGTCGGCCAGGTCTTCGGCGTCGGCGCGCGACGGACCGCAGACCATCAACACGCCCAGGCTGTCGGCGTCGCACAGCGGTGGCCCTACCGCCTGGCCGGGCTGGCGCAGCAGTTCCACGCAGCGGATGGCCGGGTCCTGCCAGGTCGGCAGCAGCACCTCGTCGAGCACGCCGGCACGCGGGGCCGACAGCGTGCGCAGCACGGCCACCTGCGGCGCGGCACCCGAGCCCACGGGCAGCGGCTGGCCGCAATGCAGGGCGATCAGGTCGGCATGCAGCGAACGGCCCAGCGCATAGCCCAGCAGGCGCGGCAGGCGCCCACCGGGCAGGCCGGCCGTGATGCGCGCCACCTGCAGGCCGCGGGCCGTGATGGCCAGTTCGGTGTGGGTGGCGCCGCAGTCCACGTCCAGCGCGTCCAGCACCGCGCCCAGGTAGCGTTCGATGGCGTCAGGGCCGGCGCGCCCGCTGGCCGCGTGCGGCGTGAAGGTGCTGCCGCGCAGCGCGGTGGAAGGCGGCGCGTGCAGCAGCTTGTCGTGCACGCCCAGCAGGCGGTGACGGCCGGACTGGGTCAGCGTGTCGCAGGCGATGACGGTGCCGGCCAGCAAGCCGGCCGCGCCGCCGGCGCCCGCGTCGTCCTGCAGCGCGTGCTGCGGCAGCCCGCGCGCCTGCAGGCGCTGCCGCCACTGCGGCGGGTCTTGCAGCAGGGCGGCGGTGGCCGGGTTGAGGAAGACACAGCCCAGGCCCTGCGCCAGCCGGGCCACGTCCGCGTGGTGGCGGCCGGGGCCGCACAGCAGGGCGTCGAAAGGCTGGCTGGCGTGGACCGCCAGCACGCGCTGCGCCAGCGCCGGGCCCGCCAGGCCGGGCACCTCGATGTGGGCCCGCGCGTGGTCGAGCAGGGCCTGTACCGCCGGCTGGCGGCGGTAGGGCGCGAGGCTGCTGGTGATGAAGGTGTAGCGGTCGCCACGGGCGATGGCGGCCTGCAGCAGGTCGGTGTCGTTGCCGTCGGGCAGTTCGATGATGAGCAGGTGGGCCAAGGCGGAACACAGCGCTTTCGGGTCTTCGATCTTCGGTGCGCCCGGCCGCCGCGAAGCCCTGAAAAAGCGCCGCTTCGCCCGCCACCAGTGGGGCGTCGGGCCGGGCCGGCCGCGCCACCATGCGGCATCGGCCTTGCGGCTGAAACCCGGGTTCACGCCGTGCGCCATCTCCTGCTTTTCGCGGCCTGTCTGGCGCCTGTCGTCGATGCCCTTGCGGCTGCCGCTGCGGCGGCCCTGCCCTTGCCTGCGGTCAGGCTGCAGGTCGAGGTGCGGGTGGTCGACGAAGCCGCAGCCAGCGGCCACGGCGACTACACGGTCAGCACGCGCGCGCTGGCGCGGCCCCCGGTGCCCGCCCTGCAACTGCAACTGTTGAACGGCCAGACCGGCGCGGTGCGCCTGGGCCGTACGCTGCCGGTGCAATGGCTGCAGGGTGCGGCGCGCGGTGCTGCACCGGCCGCCGCCGCTTCTTCCAGCGCCGACCGGGCCGGCGCCGTGGCCTACGGCCTGACCTGGGTGGCTTCGGGGCAGAGCCTGCAGGTGCGCCCGCAGTGGGCGGGCGGCAGCAGCCCGGTCACGCTGGACCTGCAGTTCAGCAGCACGGCACTGCAGGCCTCGCCCGGGTCATCCGGCCCTGCCGGCACGGCCTTGCCCGCCCTGCGCACGCAGCAAGCCACCACCACCCTGCAAGTGCCACTGGGTGTGTGGACGGCCTTTGCCGCCACCGGCACCGTGCAAGCGGCTGCCGAGCCCGGCCACCTGTCGACGGTCAGCCTGGCGGAACAGGGCCGGCAGCTGATGCAGGTGCGCGTGACCTTGCCCTGACCAGGGCGGCCGGCGCGGGCTCAGGGCTCGCCGTCCCAGTAGTCCAGGTCGCCGCCGTTGCGGTGGCGGGCCTCGAAGGCCGCCGTTTCGCCGCGGTCGACCCACACACCGTGCTTGTTCGAATCCGGGTACTCGCAGATCTCGGGCGTCTGCGTGGTGCTGATCGACAGGTAGTGCAGCGGCGCGTCCGAGGTGTTGATGATCTGGTGCGGGTACTCGGGTCCGGCCGGCAGGAACAGCACGTCGCCGGCCGTGATCGGCAGCATCTCGCCGGCCACGCGCAGGGTGCCGCTGCCCTGGATGACGATGAACATCTCTTCCTGCGCGTGGTGCAGGTGGTAAGGGCAGCTGCGCGCACCGGGCGCCAGGATGTCCACGCCGGCGCCCAGCTGGCGCGCGGCGGTGCCTTCGGCCAGGCGGGCGTGCTGGTAGTCGTACAGCGGTTCGCGCTGCGCGTGCCGCATCGGCACGGTCTTGAAGTTGCGGATCAGCTGGGCGGCCAGGGCTGCGGCTTTGTCGTTCATCGGCTGTCTCCGGGGGCGGGGTTGCGCGCTGCCCTGTGATAGCGTGAATCGGCCATCTCAAGGACCGCACAAATGATAGCCAGCACCGCCCCCGACGCCCGCCCCATCGCCGCCTCGTCACTGGCCGCGCAGATCGAAACCGCCGCTGCGGCCATCGAAGGCGCCGTCGTCGCCTGGCGGCGTGATTTCCACGCCCACCCCGAACTCGGCAACCGCGAATTCCGCACCGCCGCCATCGTGGCCGAACACCTGCAGCGCATCGGCCTGGACGAGGTGCGCACGGGCGTGGCCCACACCGGCGTGGTGGGCCTGCTGAAGGGCGCGCTGCCCGGTCCGGTGGTGGCCCTGCGCGCCGACATGGACGGCTTGCCGGTGGCCGAGCAGGTCGATCTGCCTTTCGCCAGCAAGGCCACCGCCCCGTGGAACGGCGAAACCGTGGGCGTGATGCACGCCTGCGGCCACGACTGCCACACCGCCGTCCTGATGGGCGTGGCCGAGGTGCTGGCCGGCCTGCGTGCGCAGTTGCGCGGCAGCGTGAAATTCATCTTCCAGCCGGCCGAGGAAATGCCGCCCGAAGGCGAAGACGGCGGCGCCAAGATGATGATTGCCGAAGGTGCTTTGCAGAACCCGGTGCCGCAAGCCATCTTCGGCCTGCACGTCACGTCGCGCCTGCCGGTGGGCTTCATCGGCTACCGACCGGGGCCGACGATGGCCAGCAGCGACAAGCTGAAGATCACCGTCCACGGCAAGCAGACCCACGGCGCGGCGCCGTGGCTGGGCGTGGACCCCATCGTCACGTCGGCGCAGGTCATTTTGGGTTTGCAAACGGTCGTCAGCCGCACCCAGGACCTGACCCAGGAACCGGCCGTGGTGACCATCGGCGCCATCAAGGGCGGCGTGCGCGAGAACATCATCCCCGACAGCGTGGAGATGCGCGGCACCATCCGCACCTTCAACGAGGCCATGCGCGACGACATCCACGAACGGGTGACGACGCTGGCCGAGTCCATCGCCAAGGGTTCGCGCGCCAGTTGCCAGGTCTGCATCACCAAGAACTACCCGGTCACCGTCAACGACCCGGCGCTGACCGCCGCGATGGTGCCCACGCTGCAGCGCGTGGCCGGCCCCACCACCGCCGAATCGGGGCTGCTGCTGGTGCCCAAGGTCACGGGCTCGGAAGACTTCAGCTTCTTCCAGCGCCTGGTGCCGGGCTTGTTCTTCTTCATCGGCGTGACGGCGCGCGGCATCGACCCCGCGCAGGCACCCAGCAACCACTCACCGCGTTTCGCGGTCGATGAAGAGGGCCTGAAACTGGGCCTGCGCGCGCTGGCCCACCTGACCTGCGATTTCCTGGAAGCGCGGGCCTGAGGGCCGTCTCAGGCGGCCTCGGCCGGACTGTCGGCCGCCTGCGTGGCCGCAGCTGAATGGGCCGGCCGCCGCCCCAGGCTGGTCTTCACCAGCGCGGCCACCAGTTGCGTTTGCGTGCACATGCCGACCAGCCGCCGCTCGGCGTCCACCACCGGCACCTGCTGCAGGCCGGCGTCGGCCATCAGCGGCAGCAGGTCGGCCAGCGGCGCCGTTTCGGGCACGCTGCGCACGGCGGCGGCCATGATCTGGCCGACCACCTCGTGCTTGTCGGAATGGCTGTGCGCGGTGCGGCGCAGGAAGGCGTGCAGGCGCGGGCGCAGCGTGGCGTGGTCGGCCAGATCGGCGTGGTGGATGAAGTCGGCCCGGCTGACGACGCCGATGACGCGGCGCCAGCGGTCCACCACAGGCAGGGCTTGCAGGCGGTGGGCGTGCAGCAGGCGCCAGGCCTCGGCCAGTTCGGTCGCGAACTCCACCGCATGCGGGTGGCGCGACATGATGTCGCCGCAGCGCACGTCACCCACCTGGCGGTTGAAGGCGTGCAGTTCGGTCTGGCGCAGCAGGCGTTCCAGGTGGGCCGGGCTGATGTCCAGCGCCTGGTTGTCCTGCTTCAGCGCCGCCTGCAGGTCTTCGGGCTGGTAGCCCATCGCGGCCACGCCCACGGTGCCCACCGTGGCCGGCGTGCGGCCGGGGGCGAGCTGCTGCGCCTGCGGGTAGCGCCGCCCGGTGGCGTTGTTGTAGAGCAGGGCCACGGTCAGCAGCAGCAGGCTGTTCAACGCCACCGGCGCGGCCACGAAGCCATAGCCGGCGGCCTGCACCGCCGGCCCGCCCAGCACGGCGGTCAGCGCCACGGCGCCACTGGGCGGGTGCAGGCAGCGCAGCAGGAACATCGCCGCAATGGCCAGGAAGATGGCGGCGCCCGCAGCGGCCACGCGCGCCGTGATCAGCTGTGAACAGGCCACGCCGATCAGGGCCGACACCAGGTTGCCGCCGACGATGGACCAGGGCTGGGCCAAGGGGCTGGACGGCACCGCGAACAGCAGCACGGCCGAAGCGCCCATCGGTGCCATCAGCCACAGCGCTGTCATTTGCAAGCCCGTCTGCGGGCCCAGCATCCAGGCGCTGACGGCGCCGGTCAGCGCGATGCCCAACAGGGCCCCGACACATGCCCGCAGCCGTTCGCGGGCGTTGGTGGACGGGGCTGCGGGCAGGAAACTGTGCAGCCAGCTCAGGGCGGTCAGGCGGTGCTTGGACATAGGCGGGCGGTGGGGCGGGCGGTGGGGCGGCGTGAACTGGGGCGATGATGGCGGCTTTGCACGGCACCCACAAACCGAACCCACCCACGGAACCCACCATGAAGCTCCAGAACCAAGTCTGCATCGTCACCGGCGCCGCCAGCGGCATCGGCCGTGAAATCGCCATGACCTACGCCCGCGAAGGCGGCAAGGTGGTCATCGCCGACCTGTCGAAGGCCGCTGCGCAGGTCGTCGCCGATGAAATCGCCCAAGCCGGCGGCACCGCGATGGCCGTGGCCATGGACGTGACCAGCGAAGAGCAGGTCAACGCCGCCGTGGCCGAAGTGGTGGCCGCCTGGGGCACGGTGCACGTGCTGGTCAGCAATGCCGGCATCCAGATCGTCCACGCCGTCGAAGACTTCCCCTACAGCGAGTGGAAGAAGATGCTGGCCATCCACCTCGACGGCGCCTTCCTGACCACCAAGGCCGTCATCCCGCACATGAAGCAGCGGGTGAACGGCAAGCCGCAGGGCGGCAGCATCGTCTACATGGGCAGCGTGCACAGCAAGGAAGCGTCGCTGCTGAAGTCGGCCTACATCACCGCCAAGCACGGGCTGATTGGTTTGTGCAAAGCAGTCGCCAAGGAAGGCGGCGAATTCGGCATCCGCGCCAACGTGGTCTGCCCGGGCTTCGTGCGCACGCCGCTGGTCGACAAGCAGATCCCCGAGCAGTCGAAAGCCCTGGGCATCAGCGAAGAAGACGTGATCAAGAAGGTGATGCTGAAGAACACCGTGGACGGGGAATTCACGACCGTGCAGGACGTGGCCGAGGTGGCGCTGCTGTTCGCCAGCTTCAACAGCGCCGCGCTGACCGGGCAGAGCCTGGTGGTCAGCCACGGCTGGTTCATGCAGTAGATCGCTCGGGCCGCCGGGCGAACGCGCGGCCGCTCCAGGTTAGGCAGAGCACACCGCACAGCACAAAGCCGACGGCGGCCAGCCAGGCCAGGCCCAGCGCGGTGGGCCCGTGCGCCATGCCTTGCGAGACGATGGCGATGCGCGCGAGAGCCGCTGCGGCCAGCACGGCGTTGAGCGCCCCAGCCATCAGCCCCTGCCGCCCGCCCTGGCCCGCCGCCAGCGCGGCGGCGAAGGCGCTGCAGAAGACCAAAGCCCAGCCGGCACCGGTCAGCGCCTGCGACGCGATCAGCGCCGGCAAGCCGCCGGCAAAGGTCGCGCCGGCGTTGCCCGCAGCGGCCATCACCGCGCCCAGGGCCATCGCTTGCCAGGGGCCTGCCCGCCGCGCCAGCACGCCGGCCGGCCACATCGCCAGGTTGAAGCCCACCCAGAAAACGGGCAGCAGCCAGGGCAGATCGGCCGCCGGTGCGTGGCGCAGCGCCAGCGGCGCACTGACCACGAAGCTGTGCCACTGGAAGGCTGCAGCCCCCAGCGCGGCGGCTGCCAGGAAGACCAGCACCCGCAGCCTCGGCAGGGGTGCGGCGGGGTCTGCGCCGGCCGGTGCGAGCGCGCGCCCCGCCAGCGCGCGTTCGGCCGCCACCATGCCCAGCGTCACGGCGGCCAGACAGGTGCCCGACAGCAGGAAAGGCAGCACCGGGTCCACGCCCCGAAGTTGCAGCGCCAGGTAGGGCGCACTGGCACCGGCCAGCCCCAGGCCCAGGCTGCTGAGCGCCACCAGGGACGCCTGCTGCGGCCGGGCCACGTAGCGGCCGAGCAAGGTGAGGGGCGGCGCACGCAGCGCCGAAGACGTCACGGCCCACACCAGGGTCACGCCGATCAGCAAGCCCGGCGAGCCTTGCTTCGCCACCCAGGGCAGCAGCAGGAAGGCCAGGCTGGACAGCAGCGTGGCCACCACCATCCAGCGCCCGATGCGTCCCAGGATGCGCGCCGCCCGGTCGCTGGCCATGCCGACAGCCAGGTCGGTGGCGATGAACACCAGCTGATCGGCCATCAACAGCCAGGGCACGGCCTTGGCCTCCAGGCCTGCAGCCTTGGCCAGCTGCGGCAGGTAGGCCGCATAGACCACCCAGCCGATCGCCAGGAAGAACTGCACCACGGCCAGGTACAGGCCGATGGCGTGGGGCGGGCGCGCCAGCGTCGTGCTCATGCGCCGATTGTGCGGATCTCTTCGGCTGACGGAACGCTGCCTGTGCGTGGACGCCGGTGGCCGGGGTGGTGGCGCAGGGCGGCATGCACGGCGCGCAGGATCACCCGCGGGGGTTGCGCGCTGGCCCAGCTCTCACGCAGCGGCGACCTGCAACCGCAACCTGGAGTCTCAGAGGTCGCCCCACAACGGTCAGGCTATGAGTCAATCGTTGCGACGAATGCAGACCTTCAAAGCCATTCCCATGCCCTGTGCTCGAGCGTCAGCCGCTGAGGGCCGTTCAGAAATGCGTGCCGACGATGAACTTCAGCGTCCAGCGGTCGGCATCGGGCGTCAGCCCCCGGCCGATGCCCAGGTTGAGGTCGATCTCGTGGCCCAGTTCCTGGTCCAGCACCGCGTACAGGGTCTTGGCGTTGCGCTTCCAGGCCTGCGTGGCCCGGGCCGGGCCGAGGTCGCTGTACAGCTCGGCACCCAGTTGCGTGCGCTCAGAAACCTGGTGCGCCACCTTGAGGTCGAGTGAAGCCGCCACCGGCCCGCCGCCCTTGGAGATGCTCCAGTCCAGATTGGGGTTGGCGCCGAAAGTCCAGGGCCCGCTGCGCCAGCCCAGGATGCCCTTCAGCTGGCCGTTCCACGGCGTTTCCGACGCGCTCGGCGCGGTCTTGCCGATTTCCAGGTTCAGACCCCAGAAACCGCCGCTCTTGTCGTCGTGCGGGGCGATGGTCTTCAGGCGCAGCTTGGAGCCGTCCAGCCGGGTGTTGCCGGCGGCCGAACGCGAGGTCAGCACGTACAGGCCGAGTTCCAGTGTCGGCGTGATGCCGTAATAGAACTCGGGCGTCAAACGGTATTGGTGGTGCGGCGGCGTTTCGCCCGGGTAGGCCGGCGTGCGCGAGCCGCGCAGCACCAGGCTGTTGTGCACGTCCACGCCGAACTGGCCGCTGGCGCTGAGGTCGTCCAGGTAGACCTGGACTTCTTCCGACGCCGCGTGGCCGCACAGCGGTGCCAGCCACGCGGCAGCGAACACGGCCAGAACGGCGACAGGACCAGGCTTCAAACGGGGGCTCCGGCCGGACGTGCGGCGTGCGAAGGGGTGGACGTGGCGTCCGGTGGGCGCATTGTGCGGGGACGCCTGGGGCCGGGCCTGAACCATTTGCTTACGGTTAGGCCCGCCGTATTCGGTGTTCTGGGGAGTGACAAGCGCGTTGATTGCTGGCCCAGTTGGGGCGCGGTCGGCGTCTGCGCGGGCCGGGAGTCCGCCGATGAGATTCAACCTTGCCCGCCCTGCGCACCACACCGCCGCCGCCTTGCTGGCCAGTCTGCTGCAGGCCACGTCCGCGCACGCGGTGCTGGCCAACAACGTCAACGTCACCTTGAATTCGCCCGGTGGCGTGATCGGCAACCCCACGCCGCTGACCCTGACCCAGGTGGCCACGCTGGCCAGCGGCATCCTGGCCGCTGACGGCGGTGCCATCGGCAACTACATGCTCGACGGCGAAGCCATCACCTTCGTCGGCGATGCCGTGCGCATCCAGGTGGCGGCTGGCGCGCAACTGGGCAACGGCAGCTACGTCACCGGCTACCTGGGCAGCGGACCCACGCACGCCACCTACCGGCTGGACAACCTCAACATCAGCGGCCGGCAGATCACGGGCTACACGGTCACCGCCTTCGACGGCTACGCCAATTCGGGCTTCATCGGTCTGATCTCTGCCGCCAATGCCGCCGCCGCGGTGCAGTTGCTGACGCCGAACAGCCTGAGCATCAACCTCGACAACTTCATCTTCGTGGACCGTGGCCTGGGCGGTTCGCACAATTACGCCAACTTGCGCATCGACCTGATCAGCGCCGTGCCCGAGCCGGGCAGCGCCTGGCTGTCGCTTGCCGGCGGCGGCCTGCTGCTGGTGCTGTGGCGGTCACGCCGCCGCGCCTGAAAGCCCGCCCATGCTGAGCCTGATGGATTTCGTGCCGCTGGTCGGTGACGCCTTTGCGCTGGTCGACGGGCAAGCCGGACGCCACCCGGCCGCGCTGGTCGAAGCGCGGGCCCTCGGCACGCCAGTCCATGACGGCCGACAGCCTTTCTCGCTGCTGTTCCAGGGCGCCGACCGGCCCCTGCTGCCGCAGTCCATCTACAGCGTGCAGCACCCGGCTCTGCAGCCGCAGGACATCTTTCTCGTCCCCGTGGGCCGCGTGGCGGCCGGGGTGCAGTACGAAGCCATCTTCAACTAGGAGCAGGCCGCCATGTCTGAACCCTTCCTCGGCGAAATCCGCCTCGTCAGTTTCAACTACGCACCCCGCGGTTGGGCCTTGTGCAATGGGCAGCTGTTGTCCATCAACCAGAACCAGGCGCTGTTTTCCTTGCTGGGCACGTTTTATGGCGGCAACGGCACCCAGAACTTTGCCCTGCCGAATCTGCAGGGCCGCACGCCTTTGCACGCGGGCGCCGTGAATGTGCAGGGGCAGGCGGGTGGCGCGGCGAGCGTAACCCTGGGTTTGTCCCAGCTGCCCGCCCACACCCATAGCCTGTCGGGCAGCAGCGACTTTGCCAACGCCAGCGCGCCGGGCTTGGCCGTGCCTGGGGCACGCGCGCGCGGCACGCCGCCGCACTACACCGCCGCCGGCCGCAGCAACACCAGCATGGCGACGGGCTCGCTGCTGCAGGCGGGCGCTTCGCAGCCGCACGACAACATGCAGCCCTACCTGGTGATGAACCACGTCATCGCCCTGCAGGGCATCTTCCCGTCGCGCAACTGATGCGCACCGCAGGAGCACCGTCATGAGTCAACCCTTCGTCGGCGAAGTTCGCCTTTTCGCCGGCAGCTTCGCGCCGCTGGGCTGGTCGTTCTGCGACGGCGCGCTGATGCCCATCGCCGAAAACGAGATCCTGTTCACCCTGATCGGCACCACCTACGGCGGCGACGGTCAGAACACCTTTGCGCTGCCGGATTTGCGGGGCCGCGTGCCGGTGCACCAGGGCAGCGGTTACGTGATCGGGCAGCGCGCAGGCAGCGAAAGCGTCACCCTGGGCAGCACCCAGATGCCGGCCCACACCCATGTGCTGCGGGCCAGCACGTTCGACGGCCGCGTGGGCATGCCCGACAACGCCGTGCTGGCTGCACCCCCCGTGAACAGCTATGGCTCGGGTGCGCCCAGCGTGCCGATGGCGGCCACGGCGGTGGGCCAGGCCGGCGGGGCGCAGCCGCACGAGAACATGGCGCCTTTCGTGGCCGTCAGCTACATCATTTCGCTGTTCGGCATCTACCCGTCACCCGCCTGAGGAATCCGCCATGTCCGATGCCTTCGTCGCCGAGATCCGCGTCTTCCCGTTCAACTTTCCGCCCCGGGGCTGGGCCACCTGTGACGGCCAGCTGTTGCCGATCTCGCAGAACACGGCGCTGTTCTCGCTGGTCGGCACCTTTTACGGCGGTAACGGCGTCAACAATTTCGCCCTGCCGAATTTGCGCGACAGTTTTGCCCTCGGGCAAGGGCAGGGCCCGGGCCTGACCGAGCGCTTCGTCGGCGAGACCGGGGGCTCGGCGGCCGTGAGCCTGTTGCCGACCGAGATGCCGGTGCACCGCCACACGCTGGCGGCCACGCCTTCGGCCACCACCACCGTGCCCACCGGTGCGGCGATGGCACCGCCGGTTGACGGCAGCGTGGCCTACCGCACGCCCGGCGTGCTGACGCCGATGGCGGCCGAGAGCATCAGCCCGGCGGGCAGTGGTGGCGCGCATGAAAACCGCCAGCCTTACCTGACTTTCACTTTCTGCATCGCGCTGCAGGGCATCTTCCCGCCGCGCGGCTGAACGGCCAGCCAACCATCCCGGCTTGCCGCCTGCCGATCACCCTCCACGCCACCCCACCACCCCGCCACCCCGCCATGACGCTGCGCCCGGCCACCGACCATGACCGCGCGTTCCTGCTCGCCGTCTATGCCAGCACGCGCGCCGAAGAACTGGCCCAGGTGCCGTGGGACGCCGCCACGCGCGAGGCTTTCGTGCGCCAGCAGTTTGCCGCGCAAGAAGCGCACTACCGCGCCCACTACCCGCAGTCGCTGCTGCAGGTCATCGTCGATGACAGCGCCGGTGCGCCGCGTGACATCGGCCGCCTCTGGACCGACCACCGCCCCGATGCGCTGCATGTGCTGGACATCAGCCTGCTGGCCGCCGCGCGAGGCCGTGGCGTGGGCACCCGGCACCTGCTGACGCTGCGCGACGAAGCCCATGCGCGGGGCGTGCCGCTCAGCATCTACGTCGAGATCCACAACCCCGCGCGGCGCTTGTACGAGCGCCTGGGTTTCACGGCCGCCGGCGAGCCGCAGGGCCTGTACCTGCGCATGCTCTGCCCACCCGTGCCGGCCCTGCTGCCTGCCTGATTTCCGCTTGTTCCTTGCCCGACAGGACTCCCACCATGCAAAAGCGATCTTTCCTGATGGGCGCCTGCGGCGCCGCACTGAGCACGGCCGCCACAGCGGCTGCAACGGCTGCAACGGCTACAGCAGCCACCGACACGCCGCTGCCGGCCGCTGCCCCCCTCACCCAGGCAGCGCGGCGCCGCCTGCCGGTGCTGGGCGCCGCGCCGGGCCGCGCGCAGTGGGCGCGCTACCTGCATGAACCCTTCGTGCTGCACGCCGATGGCCGCAGCGTGGCGGTGGTGCTGGACCGCCTGGACGCCGGCCCCGCAGGCACCGACACCGCGCAGTTCGTGCTGGGTTTCAGCGCCAACCGGGCCCTGCCTTCGGGCTTGTACGAGCTGGCCCACGCCAACGGCCAGACGGTGGCCGTCGGCCTGACGGCCCATGCCGTCGCAGGCCGTTCGGCCACCCGGCTGCGCGCCGAATTCAACCTGCTGCACGGGGCCTGAGAATGCGGCGGTGCCTGCCGCTCCGCCCGCCCCGCCTGCCCCTTCGCCTGCGCCCTCGCGTTTCCACCCCCGCCTGACCCTGCTGACCCTGAGCCGCGGCGAAGGCCTGCTGGGCTTGCGTGCCGTGCCCGGCCGGCCCGGCGCACCGGGTTTCGGTCCCCGTGGTGGCCAGTTGACGGTGGCCCGCGTGGACTGGACCTACGCCCGAGGCGAACACGGCAGCGGTGCGCCGTGGGCCACGCCAGCGCCCACCAGCGTGCTGCAGCCGCGCCCCTGGCCAGTGCCGCCGCACCGCGATCTGGGTTCCGAGCAGCAGGCCGCCGACCAGCTCTTCGCCACCGCGCTGCGCCCGCTGCCGGCCCGGTCCATCCAGTGGCGCAGCCCTGAAGCCGCTGCCGGTTTCGACGACCTGTGGTGCCTGCCCGAAGAAGCCCACTACGCCGACTTCTTTGCCGAAGTCGTGCCCAAGCTGCAGGCCCAGGGCTGGACCATCGCCGTGCGGCCCGGCTTCGCGCATTTCAGCGTGGCGGTGCAGCGCTGGCGGCTGGTGCTGGACCCGGCCACCGGCGAGCCGGCCAGCCGCGAACTGGTTGAGCCGCTGGGCTTGCCGGCGCAGACGCTGTCGGCAATGCGCCACCCGCCCGGGCAGGGCTCGTGGCTGCTGAGCCTGGGCGTCGAAGTCGAAGGCGAATTGCTCGACCTGGCGCCGCTGCTGGCCGACCTGATCAAGCGCGACGGCCGCTGGTTGAAGGCCGATGAAATCGCCCGCATCCACGACGACACCGTGATCACGCTGCGCGCGCCCGGTGGCAAGCGCATCGAGGCCCCGGCGGCGCCGCTGAAGGCCATCGTCGGCGCGATGGTGGACCTGCTGACCGACCCGCGCCGCGCGGCCGGGCCGGTGCCGCTGTCGGTGTGGGAAGCGCACCGGCTGGAGGCGCTACACCTGCAGCTGGACGACACGCTGGCCCAGCGCGCCGCACAGGTGCCGAATGGGCGCGGCGCCTGGCAGGTGCAGGGCGACGCCGGCCTGTTGGCGCTGGTGCAGCGTCTGCGCGCGGCGGGCACGCCACCGGCCGTGGCCATGCCGGTCGGGCTGGGGCTGGTGCTGCGGCCGTACCAGGAACACGGCGTGGCCTGGCTGCAGTATTTGCGGGCGCACGACCTGGCCGGCATCCTGGCCGACGACATGGGCCTGGGCAAGACGGCGCAGGTGCTGGCGCATTTGCTGATCGAGCAGCAGGCCGGGCGCCTGCAGTCGCCCGGGGGCGACGACCATCCCGGCGCCGGGCCGGCCCTGGTCGTGCTGCCCACCTCGCTGATCGCCAACTGGGAAGCCGAGGCGGCGCGCATCGCACCGGCGCTGCGCACGCTGACGCTGCAGGGCGCGGCCCGCGCGCAGGACTTCCAGCGCATCGCCGATCACGACGTGGTCTTCACCACCTACCCGCTGCTGTGGCGCGACATCGAAGCGCTGGCCGCACAGCCCTGGCAGCTGCTGGTGCTGGACGAAGCGCAGATGGCCAAGAACGCCGGCAGCCGCACCGCGCGCGCGCTGCGCCAGCTGCGCGCCCGCCACCGCCTGTGCGTGACCGGCACGCCGCTGGAAAACCACCTGGGCGAACTGTGGGCCCACTTCGACCTGCTGATGCCGGGTTTCCTGGGCGACGCGCGCACCTTCACGCGCCAGTGGCGCAAGCCCATCGAAGACAACGGCGAGACGCTGCGCGCGCTGTGGCTGGCGCAGCGCGTGCGGCCTTTCATCCTGCGCCGGCGCAAGGACGACGTGGCCACCGAACTGCCGCCGCGCACCGAGGTCATCCGCCGCGTGGTGCTGCAGGGCCAGCAGCGTGCGCTGTACGAAAGCGTGCGCCTGGCGGCCGACCAGAGCGTGCGCAAGGTGCTGGCCAAGACCGGTTTCGCCGGCGCGCAGATCGCCGTGCTGGACGCGCTGCTGAAGCTGCGCCAGGTGTGCTGCGACCCGCAACTGGTGAAGAACACGCAGATCCCCGCATCGATGGAACGCGCCAAGATGACCGCGCTGCTGGACCTGCTGCCCACGCTGGTCGACGAAGGTCGCCGCGTGCTGGTGTATTCGCAGTTCACCGAGATGCTGGCGCTGGTGCAGACCGAACTGGCGGCCATCAAACTGCCCTATCTGGTGCTGACCGGCGACACGCCGCCGGCGGCG
>JANPHI010000370.1:0-22245 GCA_031424355.1 Betaproteobacteria bacterium | reverse complement strand
CATCGCCGGCATTCCCACCACGGTGGAAGTGGCCAGCGAATACCGCTACCGCGACAGCGTGCCCGACCCGCGCACCCTGGTCGTCACCATCACGCAAAGCGGTGAAACCGCCGACACCCTGGCCGCGCTGAAACACGCGCGTAGCCTGGGCATGACCCACACGCTGACCATTTGCAACGTGGCCACCAGCGCCATGGTGCGCGAATGCGAATTGGCCTACATCACGCGGGCCGGCGTTGAAATCGGCGTGGCCAGCACGAAAGCCTTCACCACCCAATTGGCCGGTTTGTATTTGCTGACGCTGGCCCTGGCGCAAGTGCGTGGGCGTTTGAGTGACGAACGGGAAGCCGCCGAACTGAAGGCCCTGCGCCACCTGCCGGTGGCGCTGCAGGCGGTGCTGGCGCTGGAGCCGCAAATCATCGCCTGGAGCGAAGATTTCGCGCGCAAGGAAAACGCCTTGTTCCTGGGGCGCGGGCTGCATTACCCGATTGCGATGGAAGGCGCCTTGAAGCTGAAAGAGATCAGCTACATCCACGCCGAGGCCTACCCCGCCGGCGAGTTGAAACACGGCCCGCTGGCCCTGGTCACCGACCAGATGCCGGTGGTCACCGTGGCCCCGAATGACGCCTTGCTGGAAAAGCTGAAAAGCAATTTGCAGGAAGTGCGCGCGCGCGGTGGCCAGCTTTATGTTTTTGCTGACGACGACACCCACATCAGCAACGAACCCGGCGTGCACGTCATCCGCATGCCCGAACACTACGGCACCTTGTCGCCCATCCTGCACGTGGTGCCGCTGCAATTGCTGGCCTACCACACGGCCTGCGCGCGGGGCACCGACGTGGACAAGCCACGCAATCTGGCGAAGAGCGTGACGGTGGAGTGAACGGGCTGGCTGGCTGATGCCGCCTGCTGTGGGAACAGGGCCGCATGGTGGGTGCGATCCTTGATCGGGCGCAGGCGTGCATCCGGCCGCAAACGGGGCGACACCATAGAGATTCCAGGCCGCGCCGAAACAGCCAGCGCCGCGCACCCGTCGGCTCACCGCCAGGCGAACTTCGGCTGGTCGAAGTGCGCCACGCGCGTGGCCCGGCCCAGCAGGCACCACTCGCGGAACTGGTACAGAAAAGCCGCCGTGGGTGCGGCGATCCAGCCTTCGCCCACCGGCATGCGCAGCACCGGGTGTTCAGCACCGGCAACCCTGTTCAGCAGCGGCGCATCGCCCCGCAGCAGTTCCTGCGTCGGAATGCGGTGCACGCTGGCCACTTCGTCGGCGTTGGGGCGCAGCACCCGCGCGGCGCCGGCCCACACCAGCACGGGCGTGATGAGGTAGCCCGAGCGGGTGGCGTAGTCGTCCAGCCGGCCCAGCACCGCGCCGGGCTGCAGGTGCAGGCCGACTTCTTCGGCCAGTTCGCGCAAGGCGGCCTGCTCGGGCGTCTCGCCCGCGTCGATGCGCCCGCCGGGCAAGGCCCACTGACCGGCGTGGCTGCGCAGCGTCGCCGCGCGGCGGGTCAGCAGCAGGGCGGGCGCGCGTTGCCAGTCGGCATGCTGCGGCAGGCCGGGCAGGTCGGCACCCAGCCCGGTCTCGGTCAGGACCAGGGCCACAGCCGCGTGGCGGCGGCCCTCGGTGGGCAGCGCCTGGACGGCGCATGACTGCAGCCGCTGCTGCACTTCATCGCGCCAGGCGTCGTCCAGGGTCTGCATGGCCGCCGGCTTTGCGCCCAGCTTCAAGCGCCGCCCGCGGCAGGCGTCAGGGCCACAGGCCGTGCTGCATCGCCAGCGGCCAGCGTTGTCGGTGGCGTTGGCGTTGGCGTTGACGCTGACGCTGTTGCTGGATGCCACGGCGCCTGCAAGCTCACGCGGGTGCCCTGGGCCGTGGCCTGCCATTCGATCTGCCCGCCCAGGCGCTGCGCGCGGTTGCGCATGTTGGCGCGGCCACGGCCCCCGCTGCCGCCGCTGCCGGTGCTGCCGGGTACCGCGCTGGCAGGCGTGGCGCCGAGCCTTCCTGCGCCGTCGTCCTCGACATCCACGGCCAGTGTTGCGCCCTGCATCACCACGCGCACCGTCACCTTCGTGGCCCGCGCGTGCTTCAGCACATTGGTCAGCGCTTCCTGCACGATGTGCAGCAGCTGCAGCGCATCGTGCGGGGCCAGCGGCGGGCCGCCGTCGGGCGCTGTGTCGGGGATCTGGATGTCCCAGTTCGGCGCCAGCCCGCCTTCGCGCAGGCGGGCGTCCCAGCGGAAACGGAAGTTGCCGAAGGCGGCGTGAAAGTCCTGCTCTTCGGACGACAGCGCTTCGATGGCCACGCGCATCTGGTCGATGGCGCTGCGCAGGCTGTCGGCCATGTCGCTGCCTTGCATCGCGCCCCGTTCGGCGCGCGACAGCGAGGTGAACAGCTGCGAGCCCAGGCCGTCGTGCAGGTCGCGCATGATGCGCTGGCGTTCGTCGGTGGCGGCCTGTTCGCGCTGCAGCGTGGCGATGCGCTGCAGGCTCACCGTGACCTCGCGTTCGCGCTGCTGCACGCGGGCCTCCAGCGTGCGGTTGGCCGCTTCCACGGCGTTCAGGCTGCGCACGAAACGCAGGGTCAGCAGCACGCCCATCACCAGCAGCAGCACATTGGCCGCGTGGTGCAGCAGGAAGAGGTGGTGGTCGCCCCATTCGGGCAGCGCCCGCATGAACCAGGGCGAGCGCGTCGCCACCCATTGGTCGTGCAGGCCGGCCGCGAAGCCCAGCGCCACCGCGCCGGCGATGGCCCGTGTTTCAGCGGTGCGCTGGCGCCAGGCGGCGGCCAGTGCCACCGTCACCATGCCCAGGCCGATGACCGCCAGACCGGGCGTCCACACGCTGGCGGCGGCGCCTTCGCCCAGTGCCAGAAACACCACCGGGCCCAGCGCCCAGTAGGCGATCAGGCCGCGTGTCAGACCGCGTCGCGACCAGCCGGCCAGGTTCAGCATGGTCAGCGCCATCACCACGACGAAGCCGCCGGTGCACAGGTGGTAGACGATGCGCCAGCCCTCCCAGGCGCCGGCCGGTAGCTTCTCCAGCACGAAGGTGCTGGTGCGCTGGGCCCACAGCAGCACGGCCAGCCCGAACAGGCCGTACAGCACCTCTTCACGCCGCTGCAGCCAGATGAACAGCACCAGCAGCCCGACCACGCTGCCGGCCACCCAGGTCAGCTGCGGCAGCGTGCGGACGAAGAACTGGCGGCGTTCGAACATCGGCAGCAACACGCTTTGCGGGCCCACCAGCAGGCGCGGTAGCACGGTGCTGTTGCCTTTGAATTCGGCATGGGCCTGGATCAGCAATTCGTTGCCGGTCGCCTTCAGCGCAGCCGGCGGCAGCGGCAGCAGCATCGGCCGTTCCCAGCGCACGCGCACGGTGGCGGTGGTGCGGGGCACCTCGGCCGCCGGGCTGCCGTTGAGCAGCACGCGGCCACCGCCGTAGAAGTAGGGCAGGTAAAGCATCGTCGGGTCGTCTTCCGCCGTCGCGGGGGCGGGCCCGTCGAAACGCAGGCGGTACCAGGCGCTGGGGCCCGGCTCGTCCTGCGCCAGCGGCACGGCATGCCAGCGCGGGTCATCGGCAGCGGGCGGCTGGACGCTGTCGGTGACGATGACCTGGGCGGTCCGCGGCGCCACCGGGCCGGTGTCCTGCGCCTGGGCCGGGCTGCTGAACAGGCCCGCGACCAGGCATGCAGTCAGGCATGCGATCAGGCATCCAACCAGGCCTCCGACCCGCCACCCCATCCGGTTCAGCCGGTCACAGCAGGCCCATCTGCCGCGCTTCATGCACCGCCTCCCCGCGCGAGTGAACGGCCAGCTTGCGGTAGATGTTCTTCACGTGGGTGACCACGGTGTGCGGCGAAATGGTCAGCACCTCGGCGACGGCTTCGAAGCTGAAACCCTTGGCCACCAGGCGCAGCAGTTCGGTCTCGCGTTCCGACAGCGGCGAAGGCTCGGCCGAGGGCGCGGGTGCGTGAACGGCGGCGGCCACCGGCGCCCCGCCGTGCAGGCGCGCCAGCACCCGCCGCGCGATGCTGGGGCTGATCGGCGAGCCCCCGGCGCGCACCTCGTGGATGGCCGCCGCGATGCGCGCGGCGCTGGCGTCCTTCAGCAGGTAGCCGGTGGCGCCGGCCTCGATGCTGCCCAGCACATGCCCGTCGTCGGCAAACATCGTGACCACCAGGGCGTCGCAGCCGGGGTGGTGGCGCGCCGCATGGCGGATGAGTTCGATGCCGCTGATGTCGGGCAGGCCCAGGTCCACCAGCAGCACATCGGGCGGCTGCGCGTCCAGCAGCGCCAGCCCGGCCTTGCCGGTGGACACCGCACCCAGCAAGCGCAGTTGCGGGTCGCCCAGCACCGCTTCGCTGAAGCGGCTGAGGAATTCCGGTTCGTCTTCGACGATGAGCACGCCGACAGGCTGGCGGTGGGTCATGCAACTGGTCCTTCGCGGTCGTTGAACGATTCTGCGTCAGCCCGGCGGCGGTGGCGCAGCGCACGCCTACCGTGAACGCGGTAGGTGGCTGGCGCCGAATGCCGCCCACGCGGTATGGCCAGCCGCAGCGCCGATTTCTACAGTGGACCCCATCGACTCCCCACCCGCCGACACCGGCAAAACCACCCAGGAAACCGCGACATGAACACCACCCTGACCACCCGCATCGCCGCCATGGCCGCCGCCACGCTGGTCACCTTCACCGGCCTGCAACTGATCACCAACTACGCGCTGCCGCAACAGCCGGCGACCGAAGCCCAGGTGCTGGCGGCCAACACCCGTGCTGCCTCCAGCGACACGACGAGCGCCACCACCAGCGCCACCACCAGCGCCATGACCATCGCCATGATCAGCGTCACGTCAGCGCGCTGAGCCGACTGCCTAAACTGCACCTGTCCGTCACCGAGAAAGTCCCACCGCCATGAACACCGAAGCCTTCCTGCAACGCGCCCTGTCCGCCCGCGAGATGCCCACGCTGTACTGGCTGGGCAAGGGGGGCTGGACACACACCGAAACGGCCAACGCGCAACCGGGGCGCCCCCTCGCGGTGGCGCGTGAATTCGAAGCCATGCGGCTGCAGCGCCCCAAGGTGCATGCGGCCTATGTCCAGGGGCTGACGCAGTCGGGCCTGACGCTGGCCGAACTGCCGCAGCAAGCCTGCGACTGCTCAGGTTTCGTCTGCTGGGCCCTGGGCGTGGCGCGCGACGGCGCACCGCTGCCCGGTGGCTGGATAGGCACCGACGCCGTCTACGCCGACGCGCTGGGCCCGCAGCGCCTGTTCCAGGCGGTCGAGCGGGCGGCACCCGGCGTGCTGGTGGTCTTTCCGAAGCCGCAGGGGCAGGGGCCTGAAGGCCCGCCCGGCCACATCGGCATCGTCACCGCCGTGGCCGCCGATGGCAGCGTGACGCGCGTGTTGCACTGCGCACCCGACAACTTCCTGCTGCCGCCGCCGGACGGCCTGCCGCGCAATGCCATCGCCGAGACCGGCCCGGACCACTTTGCGGCCGACCCGCGCACGCGCTTCGTGGTCTGGCGCGGCTTCGAAACGGCCGCCTGACCCCCAACGCCGGGTGGCTGGGCGGCCAGCGCCGGGGCGCTAGACCTCGACCTGCTGCCCGGGTTCGGGCGCTGCCACCCGCCAGCCCAGTTGCTGGTGGATGGTGTCGGCAAAGCCCAGTGCGGTGGCCGCTTCACCGTGGACGACGAAGGTGCGTTCCGGTGGCGCCGTGAAGTGGCCCAGCCAGGCCAGCAGGGCGTCGCGGTCGGCATGGGCCGACAGGCCGCCGATGGTGTGGATGCTGGCGCGCACGGCCTGCGTTTCGCCGAACAGGCGCACCCGTTTCTCGCCGTCCACCAGCCGCCGGCCCAGCGTGCCCTGGGCCTGGAAACCGATGATGACGACGGCGCATTCGGGCCGGCCCAGGTTGTGCCGCAGGTGGTGCTTGATGCGCCCGGCGTCGCACATGCCGCTGGCCGACACGATGATGGCGCCGGCCTTGATCTGGTTCAGCGCCATCGACTCTTCCACGCTCTGCGTGAAGCGCAGGTTCAGGCCGTCCGGCGCGTCGCGGCCGGCGGCCAGCAGTTCGCGGCTCGCGTCGTCCAGCACTTCGGGGTGCTTGCGCGTGATGGCCGTCACCTTGTCGGCCATCGGTGAATCGACGAAGACCTGCATCGGTGGCAGCCGGCCCTGGCGGCGCAGATCGCTCAGCAGGAACAGCAGTTCCTGCGTGCGACCCAGTGCGAAGGCCGGGATGACGATGTTGCCCTGGCGGCGGCGCAGCGTGTCCTGGATGACGCCCACCAGCTCTTCGACGGTCTCGTCCATCGGCCGGTGCAGGCGGTTGCCGTAGGTCGATTCGACCAGCAGCACATCGGCCTGCTGGATGGCCGCCGCATCGCGCACGATGGGCCGCCCGGGCTGGCCCAGGTCGCCCGAGAACACCAGCTTGCGCGTGCGCCCGCCCTTCGCCTCCGCCTCCGCCTTCGCCTCCGTCACCCAGACCTCGACGATGGCCGAACCCAGGATATGGCCCGCGTCGCGGAAGCGGCAGCGCACGGCGGCGTGGGGCTGCACGTCGGCGTCGTAGGCCACGCCTTCGACCTGTTCCAGGCTGGCCTGGGCCTGGGCCACGGTGTAGAGCAGCGTGTCGTCCGCCGCGCCGCGTGAAGGCCGTGCGCGGCCGTGGTCGCGCTGCGCACGCGTCCAGGCCGACTCCTGGATGTAGGCGCTGTCCAGCAGCATCACCGCCAACAGGTCGGCCGTCGCCGTGGTGGTGAAGATGGGCCCGCGAAAACCCAGGGCGCACAGGCGGGGCAACAGGCCGCTGTGGTCGATGTGCGCGTGCGTCAGCAGCACGAAGGCGATGTCGCGCGGCACGAAAGGCCAGGGTTGCAGGTTGCGCTTGCGGGTCTCGCGGCCGCCCTGGTGCATGCCGCAATCCACCAGGAAGCGCAGGCCGGCGCTTTCGACCAGAAAGCACGAGCCGGTGACTTCCTGGGCGGCGCCGACGAAGGTGATGCGCATGCGAGGCTCCCGGTTCAGGCGATGGGCGCCCCGTTGTACACCGCAGCGCCGTGGCGGGGCGGGCCGGCACCTTGACTAACATCAAGCCCGCCCCTTACGACACCTGCTTCGCACCATGCCGACACCCGCAACGGCCTCCGCCATCGTCTTTGAAGCCCCGCAGAGCCTGGCGGTGCGCACCCTGGAACTGAAGACCTTCGAAGACACCGACGTCGAGGTGGCGGTCAGCCACAGCGGCATCAGCACCGGCACCGAACGCCTGCTGTGGGACGGCAGCATGCCGCCCTTCCCCGGGCTGGGCTACCCGCTGGTGCCGGGCTACGAAACGGTGGGCACGGTGGTGCGGGCCGGCAGCCGGGCCGAAGTCGCGGTCGGCAGCAGCGTCTTCGTGCCCGGCAGCTACAGCTTCCAGGGCGTGCGCAACATCTTCGGCGGCGCCGGTTCGCGCCTGGTCGTGCCGCACGACCGCGTGGTGTGCGTGGCGCCCGAACTCGGTCCCCAGGCCGTGCTGCTGGCGCTGGCCGCCACCTGCTACCACGCGGTGGCGCTGGGCGGCACGCGGCTGCCCCTGGTGGCGCCCGGGCTCATCGTCGGCCACGGCGTGATGGGACGCCTGCTGGCGCGCATCACGCTGGCGCTGGGCCTGCCCGCGCCCACGGTGTGGGAAACGCAGGCTGCGCGCCGCGCCGGCGCCGCCGGCTACGCTGTGGTGCACCCCGACGACGACAGCCGCAAGGACTACGCGGCCATCTGCGACGTCAGCGGCGATGCGTCCATCCTGAACGGCCTGATTGCCCGCCTGGCGCCGGGCGGCGAGGTGGTGCTGGCCGGCTTCTACAAACAGGACCTGAGCTTCGCCTTCGCGCCGGCCTTCATGCGCGAAGCGCAGTTGCGCGTGGCCGCGCAGTGGAAGAAGCACGACCTCCTGGCGGTGACGGCGCTGGTGGCAAGCGGTGCGCTGTCGCTGGACGGCCTGATCACGCACACGCTGTCGCCGGCCCGCGCCCGCGAGGCCTACGAAACTGCCTTCGGCGACCCGCAGTGCCTGAAGATGATGCTGGACTGGCGCGCGTGACAGCCCTCCCCCGAAGCGCCTCCGGCGCTCCCCCCCAGGGGGGCGCCGCTGGTGGCCCGGCAAAGCCGGTTCCACGGCGGCCGCTTGGGTCGGACGCCAACGGCTTGCGCGTCTTCGTCATTGGCGCCACCGGCACCATCGGCCGCGCCACGGTGCGCGCGCTGGTGCAGCGCGGTCACAGCGTGGTGTGCTTCGTGCGGCCGCGCGCTGGGGTCGGCGGCGCCTTGAAGCCCGACGACACAGCCCGCCTGCTGGCCGGCGCCGAGGTGCGCGTGGGCGATGTCGGCGACCCGGCTGCACTGGCCCACGACGGTTTTCGCGGTGTACGTTTCGACGCGCTGGTGTCCTGCCTGGCGTCGCGCACCGGTGCGCCGCAAGACGCCTGGGCCATCGACCACCAGGCCCACGTGCACGCGTTGAACGCGGCGCGGGCGGCGGGTGTGACGCAGGTGGTGCTGCTGTCGGCCATCTGCGTGCAAAAACCGCTGCTGGCCTTCCAGCAGGCCAAGCTGGCTTTCGAAAAGGTGCTGGTCGAATCGGGCCTGCGCTATTCGATCGTGCGGCCGACGGCCTTCTTCAAATCGTTGTCGGGGCAGGTGGAGCGCGTGCGCCGGGGCCAGCCCTTTCTGATCTTTGGCGGCGGCCAGATCACGGCCTGCAAGCCCATCAGTGACGCCGATCTGGGTGACTACCTCGCCGGCTGCCTGGACGACCCGGCGCGCCACAACCGCGTGCTGCCCATCGGCGGACCGGGCCCGGCCATCACGCCGCGCGAGCAGGGTCTGGCGCTGTTCAAACTGCTCGGCCGCCGGCCGCATTTCAAGCAGGTGCCAGTGGGTTTGCTCAGCGCCATCATCGCGGTGCTGGACACGCTGGGGAAGGTGGTGCCGGCACTGGCGGCCAAGGCCGAACTGGCGCGCATCGGCCGCTACTACGCCACCGAATCGATGCTGGTCTGGGACGCTGCAGCCGGCCGCTACGACGCCAACGCCACGCCTTCAACCGGCAGCGAGACTTTGTTCGACTTCTATGCCGACCTGCTCAGCGGCGCGGCGCACATCGAACGCGGCGACCACGCGGTTTTCTGAGTCGGCCTGCGGACCGTCAGCGGTCAGCGGCCTGCGGCCAGCGGTCAACCGTCAGGCCCTGCCCGCTGCGCGCGGTAGATGCCGCTGTGCCCCGAACACACATAGCTGACCACGCAGGCCATCAGCGCGTGCACGCCGATGTCGGCGCCGAACAGTTCCATCGCCAGCAGCGTGCAGGCCAGTGGCGTGTTCGCCGCGCCGGCGAACACCGCCACGAAACCCAATGCCGCCAGCAGCGCCACCGGCTGGTGCAGCAGCGGTGCCAGGGCGTTGCCCAGCGTCGCACCGATGGCGAACAGCGGCGTCACCTCGCCGCCCTTGAAGCCGCTGCCCAGCGAGGCCACGGTGGCCAGCAGCTTGGCCGCGAATTCCCAGGGCGGCAGCGCACGGTCGAAGGCGTCGGCCACCAGCGGCAGGCCCAGGCCGATGTAGCGCCAGCCGTCCAGCGCCAGGACCGCCGCCGCGATGACCACGCCGCCCAGCAAGGGCCGCAGCGGGCCGTAGGCCACGTGCTGTTGTGCCCAGGCCTGCAGGCGGTGCGTGGCACGGGCGAAGACCTGGCCGGCCAGGCCGAAGGCGCCGCCGGCCAGCAGCATCGCCGTCAGGCTCCACACCGACAGCGGTGGCACCACGCCGGCCGACAGGTGCGCGTGCTGCACGCCCCAGAGCAGGGCGGTCTGGTGCCCCACCACGGCCGCCACCGCGCAGGCGAACAGCGCGTCGGTGCGCAGCCGGCCGATGGCCAGCACTTCCAGTGCGAACACCGCACCGGCCAGCGGCGTGCCGAAGACCGACGCGAAGCCGGCGCTGATGCCGGCCATCAGCAGGATGCGCCGGTCTTCGCGTGGCAGCTTCAGCGCCCGGGTGATCTGGTCGGCCAGCGCGCCGCCCATCTGCACCGCCGTGCCTTCGCGGCCCACCGAGGCGCCGAACAGGTGCGACACCACCGTGCTGACGAGGATCAGCGGGGCCATGCGCAAAGGTATGACGTTCTGCGGATCGTGGATTTCGTCGATCAGCAGGTTGTTGCCGGCTTCCACCTTCTGGCCCACCTGCCGGTAGACCCAGGCCACCGCGAAGCCGGCCAGCGGCAGCAGCAGGATCAGCCAGCGGTGGGCTTCCCGCGTGGCTGTGGCCCAGTCCAGCGCGAACAGGAAGACCGCCGACGCCGAACCGGCCAGCCCGCCCACGGCGGTGGCCAGCAGCAGCCACTTCACCACATGGGGCGGCAGGGCCAGCGCAGCAGTCTGTTTGGGGGGCATGGGCAGCGCCGCAGCGCGGCTGCGGGCGGTTCACGGCGGCACGGCACCGCCTGTGAAATCAGTATATCGACGGGTTCGCGGCGTGCAGATCGGCCGGTACCTTGAAGCGCGCCACTTCGGCTTCCAGGGTGCGCGCCTGTTCGCGCATCGCCGCCGCGGCCGCTGCGGTCTGCTCCACCAGCGCGGCGTTTTGCTGGGTCATGCGGTCCAGTTCCTGAACAGCAGCGCCGATCTGGCCGACGCCAAGGCTCTGTTCGCGGGCGCCGGTGGCCACTTCGCCCAGCAGGTGGTCCACGCGCTGCGACGAGGCCACGATGTCGGCGATGGTGGTGCCGGCCTGGCGCACGATGCCGGTGCCGGTCTCGACCTGCTGCACGCTGTCGCTGATCAGGGCCTTGATCTCGCGGGCCGCGTCGGCGCTGCGCCGGGCCAGCGTGCGCACCTCGCTGGCCACCACCGCAAAGCCGCGGCCCTGCTCGCCGGCGCGTGCCGCTTCCACGGCGGCATTCAGCGCCAGGATGTTGGTCTGGAAGGCGATGCCGTCGATGGTGCCGATGATCTCGCCGATGCGCGCGGACGAACTGCGGATGCCGTCCATGGTCTGCACCACGTCCTGCATCACGCGTCCGCCGTCGGCGGCAGCCTGCGCGTTGTGGCGGGCCATTTGCGAAGCCTCCTGGGTGTGTTCGGCGGTGCTCTTCACGGTGGACGCGATCTCCTCCATCGACGCCGCCGACTCTTCCAGATTGGCCGCCGCCTGTTCGGTGCGGGCCGACAGGTCCATCGCGCCACTGGCGATTTCGCCGCTGGATTGGACGATTTCGTCGCTGGACCGCCGCACGCGCAGCACCATGTTGCGCAGCGACGTCTGCATCGCGCCCAGGTCGACCATCAGTTGCGCCGCGTCGTCACGGCCCCAGGGCTTGGGCGAGGTCGTCAGGTCGCCGGCGGTCATGGCGCGCAGGTGGCGCCGGGTTTCGCGCAAGCCGCCATCCATCACGCGGTAGAAGCTCAGGAACAGGTAGCTGGCCAGCAGCAGCACGGCCGCGACAACGCCGGCCACCCAGCCGGCCTGCTGCAGCGCCGTGCTGCGCAGGTCGCCGACGTAGACGCCCGAGCCGACGACCCAGCCCCAGGGTGCAAAGCCCATCACGTAGGACACCTTGTCCACCGGCAAATCGTGGCCCGGCTTGGGCCACTGGTAGGCCACGAAACCCTTGCCGTGCTGCTGCACTTCGGCCACGAAGGCCTTGAACAGGGCCAGGCCGCTCGGGTCTTTCAGGTCGCTGACATCCTTGCCGTTCAGTTCCGGTTTGATGGGGTGCATCAGCACGCGCGGCTGCATGTCGTTGACCCAGAAATACTCCTTGCCGTCGTAGCGCAACGGGGCCAGAGCGCGCAGCGCCAGCGCCTGGGCTTCTGCGCGCGGCAGCTGGCCGGCGGCTTCCTGGGCCTGGGCCCAGACGATCAGGCCGTGGGCCACTTCCACATGCTGGCGCGTGGCGTCCATGCGCGCCTGCAGGCCCTGCGCGTACTGGGCCCGCATCTGCCACCCCAGCAGGGTCAGCAAGGGCAGCGCAAAGGCCGTCGAAATGATCAAGGCCTTGGCCATGAAGGACAACTGCCGGAACAGCCGCACCCCCGGCGCCCAGACGCCGTGGTGGGTGAAGTAGCCCCCGGCGCCGTTGAAGGCGGCGGGGTCTGCCGGGTAGGGAACACGAAGGTCTTGCGGTACGGCGTGCATGGGCTATCTCTGGAAGCGACAACCCATTGTCGGCAGCACCAAAGCGGTGCTTAAGCAGATATGACAGGCAAGAGCCGCTTTTTCGTGGTGCTGTGGTGCGGTGGCGCGATGCGGGCTGTGGCGCCGCTCGAAATCAACGTGCCGACAGCGGCGCCAGGCCGGCCTTGGTGATGACCGCCGCCGCTTCGGCCGACGACAGGTAGCGGATCAGCGCCACGGCCGCATCGGGCTGCTGCGACGTGCGCGTGACGGCGCCGGTGAAGTAGATGACCGGCTGCAGTTCGGCGGGCAGCGTGCCCACGAAGGTCACGCCCGGCGTGTGGATCAGTTCGCTGACCTGCTGGAAGCCGATCTCCGATTCACCGCGCGCCACCACGGCGGCCACCGGTTCGCCCGACGGCGGCCCGCGCACCTTGCGCGTCTTGCCGGCCAGTTGGTCGGCAATGCCCATCTTGGCGAACATCACGGTCGACAGGTAGGTGCCGCTGCCGCTGTCGGAATAGGCGATGGTCTTGGCGGCCAGCAGCGTGTTGCGCAGCGCTGGCACGCTGGCGATGTCGGGCTTGGGCGTGCCGTTGCGCACCACCATGCCGATCATCGAACGCGCCAGTTCGGCCTTGCCCTCGGCGCGCGCCAGGCCGCGCGTGACCAGTTCATCGGCGGCACCGCCGTCCATGATGACCACGTCGGCGGCCTCGCCGCGCGCCAGGCGGGTGGGGATGGCCACGGGCGAATCGCCCATCGACGGGCCGCGCGTGGTGACCAGGCGGTGGCCGGTGGCGCGTTCGAAGGCCGGGCCCAGTTCGGCGTAGACGTTGAAGAAGCCGGCCGAGATCATCACGCGCACATCGGCGGCCTGGGCCGGACCGGTGGTGAAACAGGCGGCCGCGACGAACGCGGTCAGCCATCGTGCGAGCGGGCTGGCGAGCGGGCTGGCGGGGGATGTTTTCATGGCGGCGGTTCTCCGGGGTCAGCATTTCAGTCTAGGTGGCGGCGGTGGTGGCCGAAGCTGGGGTTGGCCCTCGGGTTGGCCGCGCCGGCAAGCGCATCGCCAGGGTCGCCATGGGCCAGAATGCCGCACCCGGTGCCGGAGCCAGCGCATGCCCATCCTGTCTGCCCCATCGCATGGCTGAACCTGCGGCCCTCGGCGTCCACACCTTCGGTCGCTTTGAACTTCAACCCGCCGAGCGGCGCTTGCTGGCTGACGGCCGGCCGGCCCCTCTCGGTCCGCGCGCCCTGGACGTGCTGCTGGTTCTGGTGGAGAGGGCCGGGCGGCTGGTCACCAAGGACGAATTGCTGCAGCGGGTCTGGCCCAACCTGGTCGTCGAAGAAAACAACCTGCAGGCGCAGGTCTCTGCGCTGCGCAAGATCCTGGGCGCCGAGGCGATCGCCACCGTGCAGGGGCAGGGCTACCGGTTCACGCTGGCGGCCAGCAGCGTGCCGGTGGCCGTGCAGGCCGCCGGCGAACCGCGCAGCCACAACCTGCCGCGCCAGCTGACGCGCTTCATCGGCCGCCAGCGTGAGATCGCTGAAATCGAAGGCCTGCTGGACCGCAGCCGGCTGCTCACGCTGACCGGCCTGGGGGGCTGCGGCAAGACGCGCCTGAGTCTGCAGATTGCCGCCGACCTGCTGGCGCAATTCGCGGACGGTGCCTGGTTCGTGGAGCTGGCGGCGCTCACCGATCCCGGCCTCGTCGCGCAAACGGTGGCCACGACCCTGGCCGTCAAGCAGGCCAGCGGCACCGGGCTGACGGAGGCGCTCATCGAGCACCTCGAACCCAGGCGGCTGCTGCTGGTCTTCGACAATTGCGAGCACGTGCTCGAGGCCTGCGCCACGGTGGCCGACCTGATCGTCAGGCGCTGTCCCGGCGTGGTCCTCCTGTCCACCAGCCGCGAGCGCCTGGGCCTGGCCGGCGAGCAGACCTACCGCGTGCCCGCGCTGTCGCTGCCCGACCAGACCCGGGTCCACACGCCCGAGTCGGTGGTCACCGCCGAATCGGCCCAGCTGTTTGTCGACCGGGCTCTGCTGGTGCGGCCGGATTTCCAGGTCACCCCGGCGGGTGCCCGGGCGCTGGCTTCGCTGTGCGGCCAGCTCGACGGCCAGCCGCTGGCGATCGAACTGGCGGCGGCCCGGGTGCGGTCCCTGACGGTCGAGGAAATCGACAGCCGGCTGGGGCAGCGCTTCAGCCTGCTGACCGGCGGCCCGCGCACGGCCGCGCACCGGCACCAGACCCTGCGCGCGCTGATCGATTGGAGCTACGAGCTGTTGACCGAGCCCGAGCGCCTGCTGCTGCAGCGGCTGTCGGTGTTTGCCGGCGGCTGGACCCTGGAAGCGGCCGAGCACGTCTGCGCCGATGACCGGGTGCCCTTGCTCGAGGTGCTGGACTTGTTGACCTCGCTGTCGGACAAGAGCCTGGTGGTGGGGGAATCGGCCAGCGGGCATTTCCGCTACCGCTTGCTGGAAACGGTGCGTCAGTACGCGCGCGACCGTTTGCAGGGTGCGGCCCAGACGGCGCCGTGGCAGCGCCGTCACCGGACCCATTTCCTGGCTGTTGCGGAAGGGGCCGAGCAGGCCTTCACGGGCACCGACCAGCAGGTCTGGCTGGACCGCCTGGAGACCGAGCATGGCAACCTGCGGGCGGCTCTGGAAGGGTCTGTGGATGCGGGCAAGGACCCGGGCGAGGACGCCGCCAGTGGCCTGCAGCTGGCGGGCGCCCTGCTGCGCTTCTGGTCGGTGCGTGGCTACCTGGCCGAAGGCCGCGGCTGGCTGGCACGACTGCTGGCGGCCGCGACCGACGCACCGGGCCCGGTGCGTGCGAAGGCCCTGAACGCCGCCGGTACCCTGGCCCTGGAGCAAGGCGACTATGCGGCGAGCATGGCGCTGCACCGGCAGAGCCTGGCGATTTCGCAGGATCTGGGCGACACGCGGGGCATCACCCGTTCCTTGAACAACCTGGGGGTGGTGGCCTACGAGTGCGGCGACTACCCGACCGCCCAGGCGCTGAACAGCCAGACCCTCGCCATCCGCCGCGAACTCGATGATCAGTGGGGCGTTGCCGCCTCACTGAACAACCTGGGCGTGGTGGCGCATGCCCAGTCTGACCACGCCGCGGCCCGCAGCCTGTACGCCGAAAGCCTGGCCATCCGGCGGACCCTGGGCGACCGCTCGGGCATCGCGACCTCGCTGCTCAACCTGGGTCTGGCCGCATCCGATCAGGGCGACCATGGCTCGGCGCAAGTCCTCTTCGCCGAAAGCCTGGTGGCCTTCCAGGAACTGGGCTACCGACGCGGCCTGGCCGATGCGCTGGAAGCCCTGGCCTACGTCGGCGCGACGCCGGCCGACCCCGCACGCGCCGCCCGCATCTGGGGCGCAGCGGCCTGCCTGCGCGCGTTGATCGGCGCGCCGCTGCCGCCCAATGAGCGGGCCCGCTACGACGGGCGCGTGGCCACCGCGCGTGCGGCGTTGGGCGACGACAGCGCCTTCGACCGCGCCTGGCAGGAAGGCCATGACCTGCCCCTGGACGATGCCATCGGCTTGGCCCTGGCGCGGGCGGACGAGCCCGATTGACAAGCACGCAGGTCGGCCGGAGACTGACCGCAGAAAGCCCTGCCCAACCGGCAGGCCGCGCAGACACCGACCGATCAAGGGGGCCTCATGCTCAAGTACCGATGCGCTGTCAGGGCGGCTGTGGTGGTCGCGATGGCGGCCAGCGTCTCTGCGGTGATGGCCGGGCCGGTGGACGCGGAGGTCGGTCCCAATCTGGTCTCGAACGGCGGCTTCGAAGCAACCGCTTCCATCGCCGGTTCCGGCTGGACCCCGTCCCCCGGCAGCCTGGTGGAAGGTGTCGACTATTTCATCGACAGCAACCCGGCCCACGCCCACAGCGGAACCCGTTCGTTCGCCGGTGGCACCGTGGGCAGGCTGGGCTTCATCACCCAGAACATCGACACGGTGGTGGGCCAGTCCTACAACATCCACCTCTGGCTCGCGAATTTTTCCGGCGTTGCCGCCGGCACCCGCATCGATGTCCTCTGGGGCACGGACCTGGTCTACAGCGCGGCCGACATCACCGGCGTCGGCTACCGCGAAATCGTCATCGATCCGATCGCCACGTCGACCTTCATGATGCTGTCCATCGGCCTGCGCGACGACACCCAGGTCCTGAACATCGACGATGTGTCGGTGCGGCGGGTGCAGGACGTGCCCGAACCCGCCGCCGGCCTGCTGTTCGGCCTGGGGCTCGCCGGCCTGGGGCTTTCGGCCCGGGGCCGTTGGCTCACACGGCAGTGACGGCACGGCGGCGGGCCAGCGCACCCAACACCGCCAGCCCGGCGCTGAAGATGGCCCAGGTACCCGGCTCGGGAACCGCTGCGATCGACATCCGGGCCGCGTCCACATAGCCGGCCCCGCTGGTGCCCACCGCGTTCAGCAGCGACGCATTCGTGTAGTACACCTGGGCCATCATCCAGGTCGTGCCGGCGGGTATCAGGCCACCGATGCTCAGCGATTCCCAGGTGGTTGCCGTGGCGTCCACGTTGATGCTGTTGGACACGACCGAGCCGATCTGCGTGCCGTAGGTGTTGCCGCTGAAGAACTGCATGGCCAGGCCGCCGACGGTGCCCGGCTGCGCCGCGTTGAACCAGGCGTCGTAGCTGAAGGTCGCGCCGCTGGCGATGACAGCGGCGTAGGCGCTGACATCGACCGCCTGCACCGTCTGCGTGGCCACGCCGCCCGCATTGGTCATGCTCAGCATCAGCGAGCCCGCCAGCGGCGTCACGCCGCCGACGGCGGGGGTGATAGTCGAGCTTTCGTGGCCCCACTGGCCGACGTAGGCGGGGAATGGGTTGCCCAGCACGTTCGCGATGGTGGTCAGCGAACCGCTTTCGTAGCTGCCGTCGAGCAGCTGCGCCTGCGCCGCCGGGGCGCCAGCCAGCAACAGCACGGCCGCAGCCGTCATGCACTTCGCCTGCAGGCTGTTCAGATTCAGTGGGGTCGATGTCATGTTTCGCTCCTAGTGGATTTCGGGTTGGATACGTCGAGGTCGATGCCAACTGCGAACACCAGAGAGCGTTGAAGCGGAACCGACGGAGTCAGTGTCCGGGCGGCGGGCCGCCGCAGTCCTTTGGGTTTCCTGAAGGTGTGCTGAAACCTTCCTGAAGCGCCGGCGCGCGGTGGGCGCGCGTCAGCGTGCGCCTGGGCTCAGGTCACCGGCGCCGGGTTGAACAGCACCAGCGCGTTGTGCAGCTGCCAGTGCTCGGCCCAGGTCTGCTTGCGCCCGCTGGCCACGTCCAGCATCAGCTGGAACAGTTCCCAACCCACGTCTTCGATGCGGGCCGTGCCGTCGGCGATGGTGCCGGCGTTCACGTCCATCAGATCGTGCCAGCGGCGCGCCAGGTCGCTGCGCGTGGCGACCTTGATGACCGGCACGGCCGCCAGGCCGTAGGGCGTGCCACGGCCGGTGGTGAACACATGCAAATTCATGCCGGCGGCCAGTTGCAGCGTGCCGCAGATGAAGTCGCTGGCCGGCGTGGCGGCGTAGGTCAGGCCGCGCTGGTCGTTGCGCAGTTTTTCGCCTGGCGCCAGCACGTGGTTGATGGGCGCGCTGCCACTTTTGACGATGGAGCCCATCGCCTTTTCGACGATGTTGCTCAGGCCGCCGGCCTTGTTGCCCGGCGTGGTGTTGGCGCTGCGGTCCACGCTGCCGCGCTGCAGGTAGGCGTCGTACCAGGCCATCTCGCGGATCAGCGCCTGCGCGATCTCGGGCGTGGCCGCGCGGGCCGTCAGTTGCGCAATGCCGTCGCGCACCTCGGTGGTTTCGCTGAACATCACACGGGCGCCGGCGCGCACCAGCAGGTCGGTGCAAAAGCCCACCGCCGGGTTGGCGGTGACGCCGCTGAAGGCATCGCTGCCGCCGCACTGCACGCCCACCACCAGTTCGCTGGCCGGCACGGTTTCCCGCCGCCGCGCGTTCAGGCGTTGCAGGTGCACATCGGCCTGGCGCACGATGCTGTCCACCATGCTCATGAAACCGACGTGGGCGTCGTCCTGCAGGCAAGTGACATCGAGTGCAGGCCCCGCCGGCTGCCGTTCGTCGGCGATGGCGAAGCTGCCGGGCGGCAGCAAACGTTCAGGCTGCAGCTTCTCGCAACCCAGGCTGACCACCATCACCTCGCCACCGAAATTGGGGTTCAGGCTGATGTGGCGCAGCGTGCGGATGGGCACCACCGCGTCGGGCGCGTCGATGGCCACGCCGCAGCCGTAGCCGTGTTCCAGCGCCACCACGCCATCGACGTTGGGGTAGCGCGGCAGCAGCTCGGCGCGGATGCGCTGCACGGCGGTTTCGGTGACGCCCGCCACGCACTGCACGGTCTGCGTGATGGCCAGCAGGTTGCGCGTGCCCACCGAGCCGTCGGCGTTGCGGTAGCCCTCGAAGGTGTAGCCGGTCAGCGGCTCTTGCGGCGGCGCGGCGCGCGTGGCCATCGGCAGGTTTTCCAGGCCGCGCGCGGCGGGCATCTGCAGCAGGCGTTCGTGCACCCAGCGGCCAGCCGCGATGTCCTTCAGCGCCAGGCCGATGGGGATGCCGTAGCGCAGCACAGGGTCACCGGCGGCGATGTCCACCAGCGCCACCTTGTGGCCCTGCGGCACGCGGTCCAGCAGCACCAGGCCGCTGGCAAAGGTGGTGCCCGCGTCCAGCCCGCCGTCGTTGGCCACGATGGCGACGTTGTCGCTGTCGTGCATGCGGATGGTCAGCGGCGGGCGGGTGCTGGTCGTGGTCATGGTGAGTCTGGGCTGTCGATGACGATGGCGCGGAAGTCGTTGACGTTGGTCAGCGTCGGGCCGGTGACGACGGCGTCGCCCAAGGCGCCGAAAAAGCCGTGGCCGTCGTTGTTGTCCAGGCTGATGCGCGGCGAGATGCCCAGCGCCCAGGCGCGGGCCAGCGTGTCGGGCGTGATGCAGGCGCCGGCGATTTCTTCCTGCCCGTCGACGCCGTCGGTGTCGCCGGCCAGCGCGTGCACGCCGGGCAAGCCGTCCAGCGCCAGCGCCATGGCCAGCAGACATTCGACGTTGCGCCCGCCACGCCCCGTGCCGCGCACGGTGACGGTGGTTTCGCCGCCCGACAGCAGCACGCAGGGCGCCGTGAAGGGCTGGCCACGCAGGGCGACTTGCCGCGTGATGCCGGCCAGCGTCTTGCCCAGGTCGCGTGCTTCGCCTTCCAGGCTGTCGCCCAGGATGTAAGGCGTGATGCCCGCCTCGCGCGCCACGCGGGCCGCCGCTTCCAGCGCCATCTGCGGCGCGGTGATCATGCGGATTTCGTTGCGCGCGAGCAGCGGGTCGCCGGGCTTCAGCGTTTCGCCTTCGGGGCTGGCCAGCAACGCGCGCACAGCGGGCGGCACGTCGAGCCGGTAGCGGCTGATGATGGCCAGCGCGTCGGCGCAGGTGCTGGGGTCGGCCACGGTGGGGCCCGAGGCGATGTCCTGCGGCGCGTCGCCGGGCACGTCGGAAATCAGCAGCGTCCACACCTGCGCGGGGTGGCAGGCCGCCGCCAGCCGGCCGCCTTTCAGCGCCGACAAATGCCGCCGCACCGTGTTCATCTCGCCGATGGTGGCGCCGCTTTTCAGCAGCGCCTGGCTGACGGCCTGCTTGTCGGCCAGCGTCAGCCCCGAGCCGGGCGCGACCAGCAGCGACGAGCCGCCGCCGCTGATCAGCGCGATGACCAGGTCGTCGGGCGTCAGGCCGCCCACCAACGCGCGCAGGCGCTGTGCGGCGTGCAGGCCGGCGGCGTCGGGCACGGGGTGGGCCGCCTGCACGATCTCGATGCGCGCGCATGGCACTTCGTAGCCGTAGCGCGTGATGACCAGGCCTTCCAGCGGGCCGTCCCAATGGTCTTCCAAAGCCCGTGCCATCGCCGCCGAGGCCTTGCCGGCGCCGATGACCAGCGTGCGGCCTTTCGGTTTCGGCGGCAGGTGCGGCGGCAGGCACAACGCCGGCTGCGCGGCGGCGATGGCCGCGTCGAACATCGCGCGCAGCAGGGGGCGGCGGTCGGGCGTCATCGCGTTCGCTCAGCCTTGCGCGACTTCGTGGCCGGCCATCAGTTCGAGGGCCTTCACCAAAGCCGAGTGGTCCAGCCCGCCCATGCCATTCGCGGCGCAGGCCTGCATCAGTTGCGCGGCACTCGCGGTCTGCGGCAACGCCACACCCAGTTCGCGCGCGCCCTGCAGCGCCAGGTTCAAGTCCTTCTGGTGCAACTGGATGCGGAAGCCCGGGTTGAAGGTGCGCTTGATCATCCGTTCACCGTGCACTTCCAAAATGCGGCTGGCCGCGAAGCCGCCCATCAGCGCCTGCCGCACCTTGGCCGGGTCGGCGCCGGCCTTGCTGGCGAACAGCAGCGCTTCACCGACGGCCGCGATGTTCAGCGCCACGATGATCTGGTTGGCCACCTTGGTGGTCTGGCCATCACCGTTGCCGCCGACCAGCGTGATGTTCTTGCCCATCTTTTCCAGCAGCGGGCGTATGCGTTCGAACACCGCCTCGTCGCCACCGCACATGATGGTCAGCGTGCCCGCCTTGGCGCCCACTTCGCCGCCGGACACCGGCGCGTCGATGTAGTCGGCGCCCAGCGCGTTGATCTTCTGCGCGAAGACCTTGGTGGCCATCGGCGAGATCGAACTCATGTCCACGATGACCTTGCGCGAGGCGGCGCCAACGGTCGCGCCAGCCAGCCCCGCCGCCACGCCGTTTTCACCGAAGAGCACGGCTTCGACATCGGGCGTGTCCGGCACCATGATGAAGACCACATCGGCCTGCCGCGTCACCTCGGCCGCGTTCGCGCAGCGCACCGCCGACGAGGCCGCCACCGCTTCGGGCAACTGGCTGCGCGTCTGCACAAAGAGGCTGTAGCCCGCGTTGACCAGGTGCAGCGCCATGGGCGCGCCCATGATGCCCAGGCCGATGAATCCGATGTTCATGTCGTGTTCCGTAGAAAGCGCAGTTTGCGGTTGGGTGTGATGTGGGGTTTGCAGCTCAGTAGCTGCCCGAAGCCGCCACCGGCGGCTGGCCGGCGCGCATCTTGGCCATCACCTGCTGCGCGCCGGCCGCCATCAAGCGGGCGTCGGATGCGACGGTGACGAACTGGAAGCCCTTGGCGATGCGCTTCAGCGCCGCCTCGGGCGTGCCGTTGTGGATGCCGGCCACCACGCCGTGCGCCTTGGCGCGGGCCAGGATGTGGTCCACGGCCTCGGCGGCTTTCGGGTCCAGGTCGTCGAAAGTCGGCGTGCAGCCCAGCGCCAGCGACAGGTCCGACGGACCGATGTAGATGGCGTCCAGCCCTTCGACGGACAGGATCTCGTCCAGGTTGTCCAGCGCCTGCGCGGTCTCGATCATCGCGAAGGTGACGATGGTGTCGTTGGCGTGTTTCGGGTAGTCGGCACCGCTGTACAGCAGCGCGCGCACCGGGCCGAAGCTGCGCGTGCCACGCGGCGCGTAATGCGTGTAGGCGACCAGCTTCTGCGCGTCTTCCTTGGTGTTCACCATCGGGCAGATGACGGCGTAGGCACCAGCGTCCAGCGTCTTCATCAGGATGCCCGGCTCCAGCCAGGGCACGCGCACCACGGGCACGGTGGGCGTGGTGCTGATGGCCTGCAGCATGGTGACCATTTGCGCGTAGTCGATCACACCGTGTTGGAGATCGATCGTCAGCGTGTCCCAGCCCTGGTGGGCCATGGTTTCGGCGCTGAAGCTGTTCGGTATGGCCAGCCAGCCGTTGACGGCGGCACCGCCGGTTTGCCAGATTTCACGCAGTTTGTTGGGGCGCATGGGGGCTCCGTGGAAGTTGAAAAACGGTGATCAGGATGCCATCAAGGCAGGGGTGCGGCCGACAGCAGTTGGCCGTTGCGGAACCAGGCGTCCAGGTTGTCCACCACGCGGTCGGCCATGGCCTGCCGCGTTTCCTGGGTGGCGCTGGCGATGTGCGGCAGCAGCACCACGTTGTCCAGCGCCATCAGTTCGGCGGGCACTTGCGGTTCGTGTTCGAAGACGTCCAGGCCGGCGCCGGCGATGCGTTT
>JANPHI010000369.1:0-6176 GCA_031424355.1 Betaproteobacteria bacterium | reverse complement strand
ATCAGGCCCGACAGCACGTCCAGCAGTTCGGTCTGATGGCGCCCACGCGGGGACAGCTGCAGGTGGGCGACGCCGCCTACACACCCGCGCGCTGGATGAGCACCCGCGCGGCTCGCCAGCGGCGCATCGCCCACGTGCCCGAAGACCGTCACCGGCGCGGCCTGGTGCTGCCCTTCGCGGCCTGGGAATCGGCGGTGCTGGGCTACCAGGCCTTGAAGTGCTACAGCCGCAGCTTCTGGCAAGGCCGCTGGATGCGCCAGAAGGCCATGCGCGAGCACACCGCCGCGATGATGGAACGCTACGACGTGCGCCCGCGCAACCCCGAACTGCGCAGCAGCAAGTTCAGCGGGGGCAACCAGCAAAAGCTGGTGCTGGCGCGCGAGGCGCTGCACGAACCGCAGGTGCTGCTGGTCGGCCAGCCGACGCGCGGCGTGGACATCGGCGCCATCGAATTCATCCACGGCCGCATCCGCGCCATGCGCGACGCCGGCGGCGCGGTGCTGGTGGTGTCGTCGGAACTCGACGAGATCCTGGCCCTGGCCGACCGCGTGGTGGTGATGAACGCGGGGCGCATCACCGGGGAATTGCCGATCGAGCAGTGCACGGAATCGGCGCTGGGGCGCTTGATGGGCGGAGCCCACTGAGATGAGCGCGCAACCCGTCGAACTGCCCCGCTGGATGGACGTGGCCCTGCTGCCCGCCGTCAACCTGGCGCTGGCGCTCGTCGTCGCCGGCATCGTGGTCACGCTGGTCGGCTTCAGCCCGCTGCAGGTGCTGACGCTGCTGGCGAAAGGGGCTCTCGGTTCCAAGGCGGGCATCAGCTACACGCTGTACTACGCCACCACCTTCATCTTCACCGGCCTGGCCGTGGCCGTGGCCTTTCACGGCGGGCTGTTCAACATCGGCGGTGAAGGCCAGGCGGTGATGGGCGGGCTGGGCGCCGGCCTGGCGGCGCTGGCCTGGAGCGCGCAACTGCCGGCCTGGCTGATGCTGCCCATCATGGTGCTGTCGGCGGCGCTCTTCGGTGGCGTGTGGGGCGCGGTGCCCGGTGCGCTGCAGGCCTGGCGCGGCAGCCACACGGTCATCACGACCATCATGTTCAATTTCATCGCGGCGGCGCTGCTCAGCTACTTGCTGGTCAACGGCTTGAAAGAGCCCGGCAACATGACGCCCGAAAGCCGCGCCTTCGCACCGTCGGCCCACATGCCGGGCATGCACGAAGCGCTGGCCGCCTTCGGCATCGAATGGCCGCGCACGCCGCTGAACCTGACGCTGTTGCTGGCCCTGGGCGCGGCGCTGCTGTGCTACCTGGGTTTGTGGAAATCGCAGCCCGGCTACGCGTTGCGCGCCGTGGGTTTTGCGCCCGACGCGGCGCTGTACGCCGGCATGCAGCCCAAGACGCTGATGGTCGTGTCGATGGCCGCTTCCGGCGCGCTGGCCGGCCTGGTCGGCGTGAACGAAATCGCCGGCGTGCACGGCCGTCTGCTGCCCGACTTCGTGGCCGGCGCGGGCTTCGCCGGCATCGCGGTCAGCCTGATCGGGCGCAACCACCCGGTGGGCATCGTGCTGGCTTCGATCCTGTTTGGCGTGCTCTACCAGGGCGGGTCGGAATTGGCCTTCGAGATCAACGGTTTCAGCCGCGACATGGTCTTCATGCTGCAGGGTTTGATCGTGCTGTTCGCGGGTGCGATGGCGCAGGTGGCGGCGCCGCTGCTGTTCAAGCTGTGGCGCGCTTTTTCCAAGGACGTGGGCGGAGGCCGCCAGCATGGATGAGGTGCTGATCGGCACGCTCATCGCCAGCACCTTGCGCGTGTCGGTGCCGCTGATCCTGTGCGCCCTGGCCGGCGTGATGTGCGAACGCTCGGGCGTCATCGACCTGGGGCTGGAAGGCAAGATGCTGATGACGGCCTTCGCCACGGCGGCGGTCGGCGTGGCTTCGGGCAGCCTGGTGCTGGCGCTGCTGGCCGCCTTGGTGGTGGGCGTGGCGCTGTCGATGCTGCACGGCTACGCCTGCGTCAGCCACCGGGGCGACCAGGTCGTGCTGGGCATGGCCATCACGATGACGGCCGCCGGCCTGAGCGTGGTGCTGGGCATCGCCTGGTTCGCGCAGGGCGGGCAGACGCCGCCGCTGCCTGAGAGCGTGCGCTTGGACCGCTGGTTCGTCGGCGCGGGCGATGTGGTGGCGCAGTTGCCCCTCATCGGCAAGACGCTGTCGCTGGCCTTCTTCGGCCACAACCTGATGGTCTACGGCGCGCTGGCCCTGGTGGGCGGCGTGTGGTGGTTGCTGTACCGCACGCGCTTCGGCCTGCGGCTGCGCGCAGCCGGCGAGAACCCGACGATGGTCGATGCGGCGGGTGTCTCGGTGAAGGCGCTGCGTTATCAAGCGCTGGCGATCAACGGCGTGCTCAGTTCGCTGGCCGGTTCCTACCTGGTGCTGGCGCAGAACCCCAGCTTCATCCCGAACATGACCGCCGGCCGCGGCTACATGGCGCTGGCCGCGCTGATCTTCGGCAAGTGGCATCCTGTGGGCGCGCTGTGGGCCTGCCTGCTCTTCGGTTTTCTCGACGCCGTGTCCATCCGGCTGCAGGGCGTGCCGCTGCCGCTGGTGGGTGAGGTGCCGGTGCAGTTCATCCAGGCGCTGCCTTACCTGTTGACGGTGGTGCTGCTGGCGGGCTTCATTGGTCACGCCGTGGCGCCGGCCGCGCTGGGCCGGCCCTATGTCAAAGAACGTTGAAAGAGCGCTGACCGTGTTGACACCCGAAACCACCATCGCCCTGCTCGAAGCTGCCCGCGCGGCCCGCGAACAGGCCTACGCGCCTTATTCGCGCTTCCAGGTGGGCGCGGCGGTGCTGGACGAGCAGGGTCGCATCCACTGCGGCGGCAATGTCGAGAACGCCGCCTACCCGCAAGGCTGGTGCGCCGAGGCTTCGGCCATCGCCGTGATGGTGGCCGCTGGCGGCCGGCGCATCGTGGCCGCCGCCGTCTGCGGCGTGGCCGACGAACCGGTCACGCCCTGCGGCGGCTGCCGCCAGAAGCTGCGTGAATTTGCCGGCGACGACTGCCCCGTCCTGATCACCGACCTGGACACCGTGCGCGCCACTCACACCCTGGGCGAACTGTTCCCCAACAGCTTCGGCCCGAATCACTTGAAAGCTGCGACATGAACACCGTCATCCAGGCCACCGTGGACGTGCTGCACCAGCGCCTGGGCGCGCAGGCGCCGAAGATCGCCGTGCTGCTGGGCTCCGGCTGGCACCCGTTTGCCGACGCGGTGCAAGACGCGGTCGATGTGCCCTACGGCGACCTGCCGGCCTTCCCGGCGCTGGCCGTCAGCGGCCACAGCGGCGTGCTGCGCGTGGGCACGGTGGGCGGCGGTGACGGCAAGGACGGCCAAGCCGTCCGGGTGGCCGTGCTGGGCGGTCGCAAGCACGCCTACGAAACGGGTGAAGCCGACGGCATGAAAGGCGCCATCCGCGCGCTGGCGGCCTGGGGCGTGACGGTGCTGCTGCAGACCAACGCCGGCGGCAGCCTGGACCCGGCCATGCCGCCCGGTTCGCTGATGCTGATCAGCGACCACCTGAACTTCAGCCAGCGCAGCCCGCTGTTCGGCGAGCCCGGCAACGAGCGCTTCGTGGACATGCAGAACGCCTACGACGCCGACCTGCGCCAGCAGGCGCGGGCGGCGGCGGCCGAACTCGACACGCCGGTCTTCGAAGGCGTTTACGCCTGGTTCATGGGCCCGCAGTTCGAAACGCCGGCCGAGATCCGCATGTTCCGCATGCTGGGCGGCAACGCCGTGGGCATGAGCACCGCGCCCGAGACCATCCTGGCGCGCCACGCCGGCATGAAAGTGCTGGCCCTGTCGCTGATGACCAACATGGCCGCCGGCATGGCCGACGAAGCACTGAGCCACGCCCACACCATGGCCACGGCGGCAGCGGCCAGTGAACGCGCCGTGGCGCTGCTGACGGCGGTGGTGGGCCGGCTGCAAGCGTGATGGCCCGTCCTGCCTGGCCCGTTCAAGCTGGCTGGCGGCCTCGCGCACTGTTGGTCGCTGGCGCGCTGGCGCTGCTGGCCGGCTGTGCCACACCGCCTGCGCCGTTACCGTCACCGTCACCGCAGCGCCCGCCGCTGAAGCTGACCATCCTGCACACCAACGACCACCACGGCCGCTTCTGGCCGAACGCCGACGGCGAGTACGGCATGGCCGCGCGCATGACCGCCATAGCCCGCGTGCGCGCCGAGGTGGCGGCGGCCGGCGGCCACACGCTGCTGCTGGACGGCGGCGACATCAACACCGGCGTGCCCGAAAGCTCGATGCAGGACGCCGAGCCCGACTTCATCGGCATGAACCTGCTGGGCTACGACGCCAGCACCTTCGGCAACCACGAATTCGACAAGCCGCCGGCCGTGCTGGCACGGCAGCGGCAGTGGGCGAAGTTCAGCATGCTGTCGGCCAACATCTACAAGAAGACCGGCGAGCGCTTTGCCGAGCCTTACCGCATCTTCGAGCGCGGCGGCTACAAGATCGCCGTGACCGGCCTGACCACGCCCGACACGCCGCAGCTGGTGCTGCCCGACAACGTGCGCGACATCGAATTCCGCAACCCGGCTTCTGAGGCCGCCAAGCTGCTGCCGGAACTGCACGCCCAGGCCGACATGGTCATCGCCGCCACGCACATGGGCCACTACCCCGACGGCAAGCACGGCATCAACGCGCCGGGCGATGTGGAAATGGCGCGCAGCCTGCCGGCCGCGGGCCCGGGTCGAGGCTTCGACCTGATCGTCGGCGGCCACAGCCACGACCCGGTCTGCATGCTGGCCGAGAACGTGCGCAACGAGGGCTACGGGCCCGGCGAGCCCTGCCAGCCCGACCGCCAGAACGGCAGCTGGATCGTGCAGTCCAACCTCTGGGGCAAGTACCTGGGCCGGGCCGATTTCGAAATCGACGCCGGCCAGATCCGGCTGGTGAAGTACCAGCTGATCCCCATCAACCTGAAGCGCAAGGCGCCCGACGGCAGCAAGGTCACGGTGGGCCCGCCCATCCCCGAAGACCCGGCCGTGCGCGCCGCGCTGCTGCCCTTCCAGGAACGCGGCCAGCAGGCGCTGACCCAGCCCGTCGGCGTGCTGGTGGGCGTGTTCGACGGCGACAACGCGCGCATCCGCAAGCAGCCCACCACCCTGGGCACGCTGCTGGCGCGGGTGATGCTGGACAAGACCGGTGCCGACCTGGCGGTGATGAATGCCGGCGGCATCCGCGATTCACTACCCGAAGGCTCGGTGAGCTACCGCGACCTGCTGAAGGTGCAACCTTTCGCGAACCGCGTGGCGGTGGTGCGGCTGACGGGCACCGAGTTGCTGCGGTGGCTGCAGGTGTCGGCGAAGATGTCCAAAGGCGCCGGCGGCTACCCGCAGACGGCGGGCCTGCAGATGGTCATCGAAGGCACGACGCTGAAATCAGCCGCAGTGCAGGGCCGGCCCATCGAAGCGCAGCGCGAATACCGCCTGGCCATCAACCACTTCACCGCCACCGGCGGCGACGGCTACCCGCGGCTGATCGAACACCCGGGCTACATCGACACCGGTTTCGTCGATGCCGAGGTGCTGCGCGACTACATCGCCGCGCGCAGCCCGCTGCGGGCGGCCGACTACGCGCCCAACCCCAACGATGTGCAGCGCCAGTGAGGCTGGTCCGTGAGGCTGAATTGATCCCCTACCGATACGCGTCCTCTGCCCTGCTGGCCGTGCTGCTGGGCGGCTGCGCCGCGCCGCCGCCCGCTCCGCCTGCCGCACCGGCTGCAGTCGTTGCCCCGCTGCGCGTGCAGGTGCTGGCCATCAACGATTTCCACGGCAACCTGAAAGCCCCGCCCGGCGGCATCCAGGTCTTCGACCCCGCCGACCGCAGCAAGCGCATCAACGTGCCGGCCGGCGGCGCGGTGGCGCTGGCTGCGCTGGTCACCCGCCTGCGCGCGCAGAACCCGAACACGGCCTTCGTCGCGGCGGGCGACATCGTCGGCGCGTCGCCGCTGCTGTCCTCGCTGTTCCACGACGAGCCGGCGATAGCGGCCATGAACGCGATGGGCCTGGACGCGTCGGCCCTGGGCAACCACGAACTCGACCAGGGCGTGGCCGAGGTGCAGCGCCTGCAGACCGGTGGCTGCCACCCGGTGGACGGC
>JANPHI010000368.1:0-2802 GCA_031424355.1 Betaproteobacteria bacterium | reverse complement strand
GTCGGCATCGGCATGCGCAGCCACGTGGGCGTAGCGAGCAAGATGTTCCGCACGCTGTCGGAAGAGGGCATCAACATCCAGATGATCACCACCAGCGAGATCAAGACCAGCGTGGTCATCGATGAAAAGTACATGGAACTGGCCGTGCGTTCACTGCACAAGGCTTTCGACCTGGAACAGGCCGACAAGCCAGCCGCAGAAGCCGGCTAGAATGCCGGCTCTTCGCCGGAGTCGTGACCGAGTGGCCGAAGGTGCTCCCCTGCTAAGGGAGTATGTGGGCAAAACCTGCATCAAGGGTTCGAATCCCTTCGACTCCGCCAAGACAGACCTTGAACCGGGCCCCTCGTGGGCCCGTTTTCTTTGGCAGAGCGGTTGCTTGGTTTCCGGTGGCCTCGGGTCGCCAGGTTGGCCATCTCTTCAACGTCCATGAAGTCCAGCGCGTAGGCTGGAAACCAGGGTGCCAGACATCGCAGCCGGCGGCCGGCAGCCGGCAGTTCGAAAAACTGGCTCTCCGGGATGCCAGCCGTGCTGGCTGAAACATGCACGGCGTCAAGCGGGCGTCGTGGCGCGGTCTGGTTGGGCGAACGATTGGTCGCAACGGGGGCAAAGCCTGCCCGTTCCAGGCTGGCCAACGGCCGTGGTCACTGCGCCCGTGCGCTGCGCTCGCCCGTGGCTCGGGCGCAGCGGAAGTAGCTGGGCAGGGGCGACGCGGCGAAGTCCAGTTCGGCGTGGATCTGGGCGTCGGCTTGCTCCGCCGCGGGTGCGATGCGCGCGCGGCGCCTGGCCACCCGCTCCATCTGCGCCTGCGATGTGCCAGGAGGGGTAGCCGACTCCAGGCGCGGTGTCACGTCGACGGCAATGACGATCTGTGCACCGGCCTGCCGTGCAGCGCGCACAGCCAGTGGCAGCAGTTCGTCGCCATCCTCGTGCTCCGTGCCGTTGACGCCGACGGGCAACCAGATTCCAGGCACAGCGCTGAAAGCGCGCACCGCGACGCCGGCATTGCCATTGCTGAAGACGACCGGCGCCCTTGTCGTTGCGCCGCGCTGTGCTGCGGCGCATGCACGGCGATTCGGCTGCCACTGGCGGCGACGGTGCCTGGGCCCCCGGGGTCTTGCGCGCGTTCGGGAATCCATCCAGTGTCGGGAAGTTAGGTACAACCTCGACGGTGAAACCCACCTACCCACCCAACACCATCACTGGAACCCGATGAAGCGCCATGTCCTGAAGCTCGCACTGGCAGCCGTTGCCGCAGCCTTTCCCCTTGCAGCCATTGCACAAGCCTGGCCGACCAAGCCGGTGCGACTGGTGGTGCCGTTCCCTTCGGGCGGTGCCACCGACATCATCAGCCGCACCATCGCGCAGAAGCTGGGTGCGGTGCTCGGCCAGCAGGTGGTGGTGGACAACAAACCCGGTGCTGGCGGCAGCATCGGTGCCGACATCGTGGCCAAAGCCCCAGCCGACGGCTACACGCTGGTGATGGCCACCAGTTCGACCCACAGCGTGGGCCCGGCACTGAACCCGAAGATGCCTTACGACGCGTTCAAGGACTTCGCGCCGGTGGCGCATGTGGCCAACGCGCCCAGCGTCATGGTGGTGGGCAGCAGCTTCCCCGCAGCCAACGCACGCGACATGGTCAAGCTGTTGAAGGCCAACCCGGGCAAGTACAACTTCGGCAGCAGCGGCATCGGGACCTATCCGCACCTGTCGGCTGAGATGTTCAAATGGCGTGCCGGTGGGCTGTTCGTGGTGCACATCCCTTACCGCGGTACCGGCCTGGTGGTGACGGACCTGATCGCAGGCCAGATTGCCTTCCTGATGGACAGCGTGGTGTCGGCGCAGACGCACATCCAGGCCGGCCGAGTCAGGCCGCTGGCAGTCAGCGGCGCCAAGCGTTCTGCTTCACTGCCTGATGTGCCCACCTTCGCAGAGCAGGGCGTGCCGGGGATGGAGTTCGCCAACTGGTTTGGTGTGCTGGCACCGGCGGGCACGCCTGCCGACATCGTGGCGCGCCTGAACCGCGAACTGAACGCCATCGCCAGGGACCCCGACGTCATCAGCACGCTGGCCCGTTCAGGGGCCGAGGTCGTGAGCGGCACGCCTGCGCAATTCACGCAGGTCATCCGTTCGGAACACGACGCCTGGAAAGCGCTGATCCTGCGGGCCGGCATCAAGCCCGAATGATGTCCGGGCCACGGCAGCACAATCCGTGGTCCGACGACGCCATGCCCGCCCGCTGCCCATGAAGACCTACGACATCGAAGTACAGCGCCTGAACTCGCTGCGGCATGACAAGGGCGTGATCGAGATCGGTGTCGATGCGCTGGTGCTGACCCGCGCCGCACACGACGACGGCCCAGGTGGCAGCAGCCTGCGCGTTCCGGTGGACCATGCCCGCGCCCTGCTGCTGCTGTTGAAGCAGCAACTGGCCGAGCTCGACAAGTTGCAGCCGCGCAGCCGCCGCTCGGGCCGCGCCTGAACGCTGTGCACAGCGTCATGGCTGCCGTCGCGTGGCGGTGGCGGATTGATCTGCTGGTTCTGCGAGAAAATCCGCCACACCATGGCCAGACCCATTCCACGCCTGACGCCCGACGAAATCCGCAGCGTCATCGCTTTGGCCTGGGACGACAAGCCGCCGTTCAACGCCGTGATGAACCGCCACGGGCTGACGGAAGGGCACGTGGTGGCGCTGCTGCGCCGCGAACTGACGCCCAACGCCTTCAAGCTGTGGAGGGCGCGGACCCGTGCGCCACGGGGTGTGGCTTGGCGGAAGCGGTGAGATTCGAACTCACGGGCCCTTGC
>JANPHI010000367.1:0-8159 GCA_031424355.1 Betaproteobacteria bacterium | reverse complement strand
ACCGGTTCCTTGGCGCGCACGGCGGGCGACATCGGCATGTCGCGGTCCACCGGCACGTCGCGCCAGCCCAGCAGCACCTGGCCTTCGGCCTTGACCGCGCGTTCCAGTTCCTGTTCGCAAGCCAGGCGGCTGGCGTGTTCTTTCGGCAGAAAGATCATGCCGACGCCGTACTCGCCCAGCGGCGGCAGGTGGATTCCCTGCGTCGCCATTTCCGCCCGGTAGAACTCGTCGGGGATCTGGATCAGGATGCCCGCGCCGTCGCCCATCAGCTTGTCGGCGCCGACGGCTCCCCGGTGGTCGAGGTTCTCCAGGATCTTCAAACCCTGCTCGACGATGGCGTGCGCCTTCAGCCCCTTGATGTGGGCGACGAAGCCGACCCCGCAGGCGTCGTGCTCGCCCGCCGGGTTGTACAGGCCGTGCTCAGCCAGGTCGGCGATTTCGGCGTGCGTGGCGTGGGTCACGGGGCCTGAGGTGGGCGTGGGTGCGGGCGTGGACATGGCGCGCTCCTGGAAGGGCGAAGGTGAGAAGGAGGGCGAGCCTACCGCAGTGCAACACGGCGGGCAAGCATGGATAAATGGGGTCAGACACTCAATAACTTGTCGAGATATCTGTTGTTGTAATTAATGGGGACACATCAAACTGCACGGAGCCCTGCACGGGTAGGTGTCACATGCAGGCCGCGTGCCAGGGTTCTGACCTGGCCTTGACCTGGCCTTGACCGGACCCTGATCGGGCCCGCAGCGCTGGCCGTCTGCGGCGGCGCGGTTCAGGCTGGCGTGGCGCGCGGGCGTCCGCGCGGCCGGGGGCGGGCAGGGCGGTCACACGCTTGCGCCACGCCGGCCACGAAGCTTGCCGAACCGGCCGCCCAGCCACCTAGCGCGGCCTGCCGCAAACCGTCGGCCACGTCGGGCGCCAGCCCCTGCGCCAGAAGGGTGCGCAGGGCGGCCTCGCGTTCGAAGGGCGTGTTGCCCAGCGCCCAGATTTCCGGCAAGTCGCGCAGCAGCGCGGCACGGGTGCCGCCGGTGTGGTGGCCCGCGCTGGTGGCGCCGGCTTCGGTCGAGAGGCCGTCGATCAGGCGCAGCGTGTTCAGCCGCGTGGTGCCGGGTTCGACCACGGCACAGCGGTATCGGCCGTCCCACAGCGTGCCGCGCCGGCCATGGCGGCGGTTGTAGGCGCCGCCGTAGCGCCGACCCAGCGCCTGCACCAGGCGGCTCAGGCCCGTGGCTTGCGCGGGCGTGGCCAGCAGCTGCAGTTCAGCCGGCAGCAGAGCGTAGGCGTGGATTTGCACCTGCTCGGCCGCTGCGGCCTCCTGCAGCGCGGCCAGGCAGGCGCTGCGGTCGGCGGCGTCGGCACAGATGCCGGGTGCGCCGGCAGCGCCCAGGCCGCTGTGTGCGCGCAGGATGAGGTAATGCGCCTCGCCGGGCACCACCAGGCGCGGCAGCCGGGCCACCTGCGCGCTTTCAGTCGGCGAACAGCCGCCGCCCGGTCAGGCGGTGGTGTTCGCGCTGGGCGTAGCGGTCGGTCATGCCGGCGATGTAGTCGGCCACCGATCGCGGCCGGTCGGCGGCGGCGGCGTAGTCGGCCGGCATCTCGGCCGGCGCGGCGGTGTAGGCGGCAAACAGCTCGCTGACCATGGTGCGCGCCAGATCGGTGGACTGTGTGACTTGCGGATGCCGGTACAGCGCCGCGAACAGGAAACGCTTCAGCTCGGCGTTCTGCGCGTGCAGCGCAGCGCTGAAACGCACCAGTGGCGGCCCGCGCCGCGCGGCGTCGGCGTCTGCCGGTTGGTGTTCGGCCAGTGCGGCTTCGGTGGTGGCCACCAGGTCGTGCACCTGGGCTGACAACAGCCGGCGCAAGGTCTCGAACAACAACCGCCGGTTCGGCTGGGCGGCCAGTGCCGGAAAGTCGGCCAGCACCGTGCGCCGCCAGTGGTCGAACAGCGGCACTTCATTCAGCTGCGCCAGCGTGATCAGGCCGGCGCGCAAGCCGTCGTCGATGTCGTGGGCGTTGTAGGCCATCGCGTCGGTCAGGTTGACCAGCTGCGCTTCCAGGCTGGGCTGGGTGCCGTCCAGGAAACGCTGCGCCGGGCCGTCGGGCTCGGCCGCCACCAGCCGTTCGGCGTTGCGCGGCGAGCAGTGCTTGAGGATGCCCTCGCGCGTCTCGAAACTGAGGTTCAGGCCGTCGAAAGCCGGGTAGCGGATCTCCAGCGCGTCCACCACGCGCAGGCTCTGCAGGTTGTGCTCGAAGCCGCCGTGCGCGGCCATGCAGGTGTGCAGTGCGTCTTGCCCGGCGTGGCCGAAAGGCGTGTGGCCCAGGTCGTGGGCCAGAGCAATGCCCTCGACCAGGTCTTCATTCAAGCGCAGCGCACGCGCGGCCGAGCGACCCAGTTGCGCCACTTCCAGCGAGTGCGTCAATCGCGTGCGGAAGAGGTCGCCTTCGTGGTTGATGAAGACCTGCGTCTTGTAGACCAGGCGGCGGAAGGCCGTGCTGTGCACGATGCGGTCGCGGTCGCGCTGGTGCACATTGCGCGGCGGTGCTGCGGCCTCGGCAATACGCCGGCCGCGCGAGCTTTCGGGGTCGCTGGCCCACGGGGCGAGGGCGCTGGTGTGCGGGGATGCGCTCACGCAGCGGTGTGGCGTTCGATGACGCGCAGCACCAGCGCGTCGGGCGCTGGTCGCACCACGGCGCGGCCGGGTGTTTCGATCAGCACGAAACGGATTTCGCCCGCCTCGGCCTTCTTGTCCCCGCGCATCAGTTCGAGCCAGCGCGGGCCGGGCATCCGTGGCGCCTGCACGGGCAGCCCGGCGCGTTCGACCAGGCGCGCCACGCGCTGCACAAAGGCCGCCGGCACCAACCCCAGTTCGGCCGACAGTTCAGTGGCCAGCACCATGCCGCAGCCCACGCCTTCACCGTGCAGCCAGGCGCCGTAACCCAAGCCGGCCTCGATGGCGTGGCCAAAGGTATGACCAAAGTTCAAGATGGCGCGCAGACCGCTCTCGCGTTCGTCCTGGCCGACGACCTCGGCCTTGATCTCGCAGGAACGCCGCACCGCATGGGCCAGCGCGCTGCGGTCGCCTGCGCGCAGGGCGTCGATGTGGTCTTCGATCCAGGCGAAGAAGGCCATGTCGGCGATCGGCCCGTACTTGATGATTTCAGCCAGCCCGGCCGACAGCTCGCGCGGCGGCAGCGTGGCCAAGGTGTCCAGGTCGCAGACCACACGCGCCGGCTGGTAGAAGGCGCCGATCATGTTCTTGCCCAGCGGGTGGTTGATGGCGGTCTTGCCGCCCACCGATGAATCCACCTGGGCCAGCAACGTCGTCGGCACCTGCACGAAAGGCACGCCGCGCATGTAGCTGGCGGCGGCAAAACCGGCCATGTCGCCGACCACGCCACCGCCCAGCGCAAAGAGCACGGTCTTGCGGTCGCAGCCTGCGCTGAGCAGGTGGCCGAAGATCAGGTTCAGCGAAGTCCAGTCCTTGAACGCCTCGCCGTCGGGCAGCAGCACACGGCTGACTTTTCGGTAGTGGGCCGACAGCGCGGTTTGCAGCGCGTCACCGTAGAGCGCGTTCACCGTCGGGTTGCTGACGATCACGGCGTGGGCTGCGGCCGGCAAGCCTTGCCACGCTGCGGATTCGGCGAGCAGGCCGCCGGCAATCAGGATGTCGTAACGGCCGCCCGGTGTGTGCACCGCGACGCTGTGGGCTGGGCTTGCTTGCATGGCGGGCGAGTTTACGGTGGCAGGCCCGCCAGGCCGGGCCGAACTCAGTCGTGCGGCGCGTCGATGTGCGAGGGCACTTGCGAGGGATCGACCAGCCCGGCCAGTTCCAGCTGCATCAGCACCATGCCGATCAGCGAGGGCACCGAAGGCCGCGCCGATTCAACGACGAAGTGCGCCGTGCGGCGGTACAGCGGGTCGCGGTCGCGGTACAGCTCGCGCAGGCGCTGCAGCGGGTCTTCGACCTGCAGCAGGGGCCGCTGGTGGTCGTGGCGCAGCCGGCGGTGCAGTTCTTCCGGCGTGTTGCGCAGGTAGAAAACGTGGCTGCGCGAGTGCAGCGCATCGCGGTTCGATGGCCGCAAGACCGCGCCGCCACCGGTGGCCAAGACCACGTCGCGCTGGGCGCTGAGTTCGTCCAGCACGTCTTGCTCGACATCGCGGAAGGCCGCTTCACCGTGCACCGAAAAATAGTCGCGTATCGGCATGCCGATGCGCTTCTCGATCTCGGTGTCACTGTCGACGAAACGCAGCCCCAGCTGGCGCGCCAGGTGGCGGCCGACGGTCGACTTGCCGCAACCCGGCATGCCGACCAGAGACAGCGTCAGCGACAAGCTTCAGGGGCAGGCGGTGGGACGCGTGCCGACCGTGACGTTGACGGCGATCGTCGTGCCGAAGCCGCTGGGTGACGTGAAGGTCACGAAGATGATGCCGCTGCTGGCCGGCGGGGTGAAGGCGTAGGCGATGGAGGCGAGCGATGCTTCCGTCGTGCTGGGCACCGGTGAGCCGCCGCCGACGGTCACCGTCAGGCCATTGGTGGGGGTGCTGGCCGAAATCAGGCTGCCGGCCGCCATCGGGTTCAGGCGCGGGGACAGGCCCAACGCAAGGCTGCCCGGGTTGGCGTCGGCAGCGATGAAGGCCAGCAAGCCGCTGGTGCTGCCGTACCAGGAATCACCACCGGCCAGCGTGAAGTCCTGCAGCTGCGTGGGCAGCGGACCGACCTGCATGGTGATCTTGCTGCAGCTGGCGGTCAGGCCGCTGGTGTCGGCCCACAGGGGGCGGGCTGCCGATGTCGAGAAGACGGTTTCGGCGGCGCGCCGCACGTAGACCTGGCCCGCACCGCTCCACTTGCCGTCGCAGGTCGGGGGTTCACTGCCCAGTTTGCCGACGGTCGGGATGGTCGGGTCCAGCACCAGCAGGTCGTTGGTGATGGCAGCGCAGGCGCTGGTGTTGTTGACGGCCAGCGGCACGAACTCGTCGGTGCTCGCGTCGTAGCGGCCGTCGAAGTTGCGGTCTTTGAAGATGTTGCCCAGGTCCTGGAAGGGCTCGCCCGCGTCGTACTGGTTGTTGCCGTTCAGGTCGATGAAGGACTCTTCGCCCAGCGCGTAGGCGGTGACTGTGACGCGGCCGTCCACCGGCCGCGGATCGGACGACACCAGGTTGGCCGTGGTGCGGGCGATGCCGCTGACCAGCGCCGTCTGCTTGATGGCTTCGATCTGTCCGCCTTCGGTGACGAAGTTGATCGACGTGCCCACCGGTACCGGGTTGCCGCTGCGGTCGGCCGCGATGATCTGGTAGGTGTTGGGCGTGCCGTCGATGCTGTAGCCCTCGATGTTTTTCTTGCCCTGCGACAGCGAGAAGTTGATCTGCGAAGGCAGGCCCACGGCCACGCTGAGGTTGCTGGACACCGTCGAGATGGCCGAGCCAACGATGGTGGCCGACACACGCACCGGGGTGGGCAGGGTGCCCGAGTTGACGCGGATGGTGACGCGGCCCAGGGCGTCCGAGGCGCGCACGATGTCGGCCGAAGAGCCTTCCATCGTCACGCCACCGGTCAGCGTCAGCAGGTGCAGGGCCACATTGACATTGGGCAACGGGCTGCTGTTGGCGTCGCGCACTTCGAAGATCACGCTGGACGCTTCGGTGAAGCCCGAGCCCTTCAGGAAGATGGTTTCCGGCGTCGACGAAATGAAGGCCAGGCTGGCCACCGAAGGCGAGGCGATGGGCAGCGACAGCGAACTGACGACCGCGGTGCCGTCGATGACGGCCTGCAGCGAATCGGTGGCGCGCACCGCACCACAGCCGATGTCGCGGTACTGCAGCGTGACCGATGCCGTCGTGGCGGTGAACTTGGCCGGCGACAGCGAGGCCTTGCCCGCGGTGACGCAGGCCGATGACACCGTCACCTGCACCGGCGAGCCGACGCTGGCGCCCGTCAGGGCGACGTTCATGCTGGTCTGCCCGTAGGCGCCCAGTGCAGCCACGGCCGAGGTGAAGCCGGTGATGGTGACGTTGGTGGACTGCACCGTGAAGCCGGTTCTCGCGGTCAGGTTGCTGCCGCTGGTGGTGGCCGCAGCGGTGACTTCATCGGCGCCCGCGCCCGTCGTGCTGGCAGGTGACAACACGGCCACGGCGGTGCCGTCGTCCTTGGTCAGCGCGGTGGCCACGTTGGTGACCGCCAGGCCGCGCACCACGGCAAAGGTCACCACCTGACCGGCGATGCCGTTCTTCTTGGCGTCCAGCAGGGTTGCCGTCACGGTGGCCGGGTTGGCCGAACTGATGGAGGTACTGCTCAGGCCGATGGCCAGCGTGGGCAAGGCTGCGGTGCCGCCTGTACCGCCCGTGCCCCCGGTGCCGCCGTTCAGAGGCGAAGTACCGGTGTCGCCGCCCCCGCCGCCGCAAGCGGCGAGCGACAGCAAGGCCAGCACGGAAGTGATGCGCGCAAACAGATTCATGGTCGTCATTCCTGCGTCGTCCGGCGGGCCGGCGATCAGCGCGTGGCCGAGCGGTCGGCCACGATCTTCGGGGTGATGAACACCAGCAGTTCGGTCTTGGTGATGCTCTTGGTGCGCGTCTGGAACAGGTAGCCCAGGATGGGCAGGTCACCCAGCAGCGGCACCTTGCTCACGTCGTTGCGCTCGTCTTGCGTGAAGATGCCGCCGATCACCACCGTGCCGCCGTTTTCCACCAGCACCTGCGTCTTGATCTGCTTGGTGTTGATGGCCGGGCCGGCAGCGGTCAGCGAACCACGGCTGTCCTTGTTGACTTCCAGGTCGAGGATGACATTGCCTTCCGGCGTGATCTGCGGCGTTACTTCCAGGCTCAGGCTGGCCTTCTTGAAGGACACCGAGGTGGCCCCGCTGGAGGTGGACTGCTGGTAGGGAATTTCCTCGCCCTGCTCGATGCGCGCCTTGGTCTGGTCGGCGGTGATGACGCGCGGGCTGGACACCACATTGCCCTTGCCTTCGGCTTCCAGCGCCGAGATTTCCAGGTTCAGGAAGCGGTTGGCCGCTGCGCCGAACAGCGACAGCGCGAAGGTGGCCGGTACCGCCGTCGAATTGCCCAGCGCGTTGGCGGCCATGTTGACGAATTGCGTGTCGGCATAGGTGGACGTGGCGCCCACTTGTTGCGTCTGCGTGCCGATGGCGTTGTAGTTGGCGCCGATGGTCACGGCATTGCCGCCGCCGAGGCCGTAGCCCGGTGTGCCGCCGCGCACGCCACGCAGATCAGAGCCACCCAGCTTCACGCCCAGTGAACGGCCGAAGCTGTCGTCGGCTTCGACGATGCGGGCTTCGATCAGCACCTGGCGCACCGGGATGTCGATCTTGGCGATCAGCGCCTGCACTTCTTCCAGCTTGCTGGGGATGTCGGTGACGAAGAGCTGGTTGGTGCGGGCCTCGAAGATCACGCTGCCGCGTGCCGACAGCATGCGGTTGGAGACATTGCCGCTGCCGCCCGAAGTGCCTGTGCCAGTGCCGGTGCCCAGCAGGCTCTTGGTCAGCGTCTCGGCCTTGCTGTAGTTCAGCTGGAAAGACTGGGTGCGCGTGGGTTCGAGGTCGGCGACCTTTTTCTTCGACTCCAGTTCGACCTGTTCCTTGGCGGCCAGCTCGTCCTTGGGCGCGATCCACAGCACATTGCCGTTCTTGCGCACGCCGAGACCCTTGCTCTGCAGGATGACGTCCAGTGCCTGGTCCCAGGGCACGTCTTTCAAGCGCAGCGTCGAGGTGCCGGTGACGGTGTCGCTGGTCACGACGTTGAAGTTGGTGAAGTCGGCGATGACCTGCAGCAGCGCGCGCACTTCGATGTTCTGGAAGTTCAGGCTCAGCTTCTCGCCCTGGAAGCCCTGGCCGGCGACCAGCTTGTTCGGGTCGACCTTGACCGGGCGCACTTCCAGCACGAACTGGTTGTCGCTTTGGTAAGCGCTGTGTTCCCAGGCGCCGGTGGGCTCGACGACCATGCGCACGCGGTCGCCGCTCTGGAAGGTGGCCACGCTTTTCACCGGGGTGCCGAAGTCGGTCACGTCCAGGCGGCGGCGCAGTTGTTCGGGCAGCGTGGAGCGCAGGAATTCAACGACCAGTTGCTGGCCTTGCTGGCGGATGTCCACGCCCACCTGGGTGCTGGGCAGGCTGACGATGACGCGGCCGGCGCCGTCGGCACCGCGGCGGAA
>JANPHI010000366.1:0-10465 GCA_031424355.1 Betaproteobacteria bacterium | reverse complement strand
GATGCACACGTCCTTGTCGTGCAGCACCACGCCTTCGTCGGTACGGTAGAAGCAGTCGACCGGGCACACGGCCATGCAGGGCGCATCACTGCAATGCATGCAGGCGACGGAGATGCTTTTTTCGCCCGGCACGCCGTCGTTCAGCGTCACCACGCGGCGGCGGTTCACGCCCCAGGGCACGTCATGCTCGGCCTTGCAGGCGGTGGTGCAACCGTTGCACTCGATGCAACGCTCGGCGTCGCAGATGAATTTCATTCTTGCCATGGTGCTGTTTCCTTAAGCCGTGGCTTTTTCGATCTGGCAGACCGTCGTCTTGGTCTCTTGCATCATCGTCACACTGTCGTAGCCGTAAGTCGTGGCCGTGTTGACGGCTTCACCGCGCACCACCGGCGCTGCGCCTTCGGGGTAGTACGGCAACATGTCGATGCCGCCCCAACGGCCCGAGAAGTGGAAAGGCAGGAAGACCGTGTCCTCGCCCACGCGCTCGGTGACCAGGGCCTTCACGCGGATGCCCTTGAAGTCGGGCAGCGCCTGCATCGGTGGCGTCTTCACCCACACGTATTCGCCGTTGCGGATGCCGCGGTCGTTGGCCGCCTTGGGGTTCAGCTCGACGAACATGTCCTGCTGCAATTCAGCCAACCACGGGTTGCTGCGCGTCTCTTCGCCGCCGCCTTCGTACTCGACCAGACGGCCGCTGGTCATCACCAGCGGGTAGGTTTTGACTATGTCCTTGTTCTTCTCTTGCACGCTCTTGTACAGCGTGGGCATGCGCCAGAAGTTCTTCTTGTCGTCGTGCGTCGGGTACTTGGCGATCAGGTCCGGCCGGTTGCTGTACAGCGGCTCGCGGTGCTGCGGGATCGGGTCGGGGAAGTTCCACACGATGGCCCGCGCCTTGGCGTTGCCGAAGGGGTGGCAACCGTGCACCTGCATCGCCACGCGGATGATGCCGCCCGAAGAATCGGTCTTCCAGTTCTTGCCCTCGGCGGCCTTCTGTTCGGCTTCCGTCAGGTCGCCCCACCAGCCCAGCTTCTTCAGCAGCAGGTGGTCGAATTCGGGGTAGCCGGTCGTCAGGTCGGCACCCTTGGAATGCGAACCATCAGCGGCCAGCAGAGACACGCCTTCGCGTTCCACGCCGAAGTTCGCGCGGAAATTGCCGCCGCCTTCCATCACGTGCTTGCTGGTGTCGTACAGGTTCGGGCTGCCGGGGTGCTTCATCTCGGCGGTGCCCCAGCACGGCCACGGCAGGCCGAAGTAGTCGCCGTCGAGCTTGTAGCCGGTGTCCTTGTCGATGCCGCCCTTGGCCTTCAGCGTCTTCACGTCGAAGACGTGCATGTTGCGCATATGGGCTTTGAGACGTTCTGGCGTCTGGCCCGTGTAGCCGATGGTCCAGACGCTCTTGTTGATTTCGCGCAGGATGTCTTCGGTGCTGGGCTCTTCCATGCCGCCCTTGCCTTTGACCAGCTTGACGTTCTTCACCAGCTCCTTGTCGAAGCCCAGCTTCTGCGCCAGCTGGTACATGATCATGTGGTCGGTGCGGCTTTCCCACAGCGGCTCGATCACCTGTTCACGCCATTGCAGGCTGCGGTTCGACGCGGTGCAGGACCCACTGGTCTCGAACTGCGTGCAGGCCGGCAGCAGGTAGACGGCGCGGTTGGCGTTCTGGTCTTCCGGCTTGCCCGGCATGGCGGCCATCGCGGCGGTGGCGCTGGGGAAAGGGTCCACCACCACCAGCAGGTCCAGCTTGTCCATGGCCCGCTTCATTTCCAGGCCGCGGGTCTGGCTGTTGGGCGCATGGCCCCAGAAGAACAGGCCGCGCAGGTTGCTGTCCTGGTCGATCAGTTCGTTCTTTTCCAGCACACCATCGACCCAGCGCGACACCGTCATGCCCGACTTCGTCATGCCGCCCGGCGCGTACTGTTTCTTGATCCACTCGAAGTCCACGCCCCAGGCCTTGGCGAAGTGCTTCCAGGCGCCTTCGGCGAGACCGTAGTAGCCGGGCAGGCTGTCGGGGTTGGAACCGACGTCGGTGGCGCCCTGCACGTTGTCGTGGCCACGGAAGATGTTGGTGCCGCCGCCGCTCTTGCCGACGTTGCCCAAGGCCAGTTGCAGCAGGCAACTGGCGCGCACCACGGCGTTGCCGGTAGTGTGCTGGGTCTGGCCCATGCACCAGACGATGGTGCTGGGCCGGTTCTCGGCCATGGTCTTGGCGGTCTTGTAGCAGGTGGCTTCGTCCACACCGCAGGCTTCCAGCACCTTGTCCGGCGTCCACTTGGCCAGCACTTCTTCCTTGACCTTGTCCATGCCGTAGACGCGGTCGTTGATGTACTGCTGGTCTTCCCAGCCGTTCTTGAAGATGTGGAACATCACACCAAAGAGGAAGGGGATGTCGCCGCCCGAGCGCAGGCGCACGTAATCGTCGGCCTTGGCCGCGGTGCGCGTGTAGCGCGGGTCGACGACGATGACCTTGCAGCCGTTTTCCTTGGCGTGCAGCAGATGCAACATGCTGACCGGGTGGGCTTCAGCCGCGTTCGACCCGATGTACATCGCAGCTTTCGAGTTCTGCATGTCGTTGTACGAATTCGTCATCGCACCGTAGCCCCAGGTGTTGGCAACGCCAGCCACCGTGGTGCTGTGACAGATGCGCGCCTGGTGGTCGGTGTTGTTGGTGCCCCAGAAGGACACCCACTTGCGCATCAGGTAGGCCTGCTCGTTGTTGTGCTTGGAACTGCCGACGAAGAACAGCGCATCGGGGCCGCTCTGCTGCTTCAGCTCGAGCATCTTCTTGCTGATCTCGTCCAGCGCCACGTCCCAGGTGATGCGCTGGTACTTGCCGTTCACCAGCTTCATCGGGTACTTCAGGCGGTATTCGCCATGGCCGTGTTCGCGCAGCGCGGCGCCCTTGGCGCAGTGCGCACCCAGGTTGATGGGGCTGTCGAAGACCGGTTCCTGGCGCACCCAGACGCCGTTTTCAACGACCGCATCCACCGCGCAACCCACCGAGCAATGGCCGCAGACGGTGCGCTTGACTTCGACCTTCTTCACGCCGTCGGCGGCCTTCGCGCCACCGGCGCCATCGGCCGCGTTGGCCTTCTTCACCAGCGTGAGCTGGCTGGCCACCATGCCGGCGCCCACGCCCAGGCCCGAACGGCGCAGGAACGCGCGGCGGTCCATCGTGGGCACGGCTCGCGACACGCCGCGCGCCAGGCTGGCCACCAGGCGCGAACGGACTGCAGGGGCTTCAGGCACCGCGTTAGCGGTTGAGGATTTGCGGGTCAACAACATGGGAACTCCTGGTGACAGGGCAGCCGTTCGGGGGCACAACGGCGGCGGTCAAGGCTTGCGCGGGCAGCGGCGCGAGCCGCCCCACCCGGCAAAGGGGCGCGCGTCAGATGCGGGCGGTCTGGTAGTAGCGCTGCACGTGTTCGGTGAGCTGGTAACCGCCATCGGCGACGGCCGGTGCTGCCAGCACGTCGGGCAGCGCGACAGCCACCGGCGCCGCCGCTTTGGGCAGCAAAGCGGCCACTGCGACCAACGCGCCGGCTGTGCCGGCACCCGCAAACAGCGTGCGCCGCGACAAGGGGCTGGCAGCAGGCGCGGTTTTCAACGACTTGATCATTTCTGTCTCCTTGGCCGCCTGACATGCAGGCGGATGCATAAGTTGCTTTATACCCAGCACGGCCCCGCGTTCAATCGGTGAGCACCCGGCGTCTGCATCGATATTCCTCGTGTTTCGAGAGGTTAACGGGTCTCGACAACAGCACCGCTGGGCCGGCCCCAAAGACCCCGCGCCACCGGGCGCCACAGGCCCAATTCCACCCACACGCGTGCCTAGAATCCGCCCCCCAGCGCAGCGCCTTCTGCAACGCAAAACCTATCCCGCCGAACCGACCCGTGGCCGACCACCCCAGCCTGCGCGTTGCCGTGCAGATCAACCGCCAGCGCCAGCCCAACCGCTGGGAGGATTGGCGTTTTGACATCGCCCAGGTGCTGCTGGACGAAGGCCAGTTCGGCAGCGCAGCGCGGCTGCTGCGCGACGACGGCACCACGGCCAGCTTCCTGCACCCCGGTTTGGAGGTCAGCCTGCACCGCGACGAGGCCGAGGGCTACTACCTCAACCTCAGTTCGGGCGCGCCGGTGTGGTTCGTAATGTGGCGCCTGGGCGAAGCCGTTGGTACCGACCCGCCCTTGGCCACACCCGAACGCGTCACGCTGTCCTACCACGAGGCCGGCCGCCTGCTCGACGCGCAGGAGCGCGTGGACAACCGCCCGCTGCCGCCCGAGGTCTGCGCCTGGCTGCAGGCCTACGCCGATGAACACCACCGGCCGGAAGTGAAGCAGCGCCGCCGGCCGGCATCGTTTCGCGCACCGGAAGACCGCTGAGCCGCCGATGGCCGATAAAGCCGATTCCTTCCTGTCACGCTGGTCGCAGCGCAAGGCCGGGGTGCGCGCCGGCACCGTCGGGGTTGCCGAAGCGGCGGCTGTCGAGGCGCCACCCGACGCGCTGCAGCCCACGGCGCTCATCGCGCCCGCTTCATCGACAGCGGCTGCGGCGCCGGCCATCGCAGCGGCCGAGGTCGCGCCGACCCCTGCCAGCGCCGCAGAAGCCCAGGCGCCACCGCCGCCGACCATGGCCGATGTGGCCCTGCTGACGCGCGAATCCGACTACACGCGCTACCTCGGCGGCAACGTCAACCCCGAAGTGAAGAACGCAGCCTTGAAGCATTTGTTCACCGACCCGCACTTCAACGTGATGGACGGGCTGGACACCTACATCGGCGACTACAACACCCCCGACCCCTTGCCCGCCGGCATGCTGCGGCAAATGGTCCAATCGCAGCTGCTGGGCTTGTTCGATGACGAGGTCGAAGCCGACGCGAAACCCGGCGGCCAGCCCGCAGATGTCGCAGTGGCCGCAGCAGCCACGCCCGCCGCACCCGTCTCGACCCCGACTGCAGACCTCACTCCCCTGGCCGCTGATGAAAACCCTGATCTGCAACTGCAACCAGACGATGACGCTGGACGCCCCGGCGCTGAGCCGGGCGCTGGCCCGCACGCCGGGCGCCCAGACTGACGGGCTGGACGTCGTCCACACGCTGCTGTGCCGCCGCGAGGCCGGCGCCTTCCAGCGCGCGGCCAAGGACACGGCCGGCAGCGGCGACGCACTGCTGGTGGCCTGCACGCAGGAGTCGCGCCTGTTCCTGGAACTGAACGACGAGACCGAGGGTGCGGCGCGCGTTGAAGAGCGGCCCATCCACTTCGTCAACATCCGCGAAACGGCCGGCTGGTCGCGCGACAAAACCAGCCCGACGCCCAAGATCGCCGCCTTGATTGCCGCGGCGCAGCTGCCGTCGCCCGAGCCCGTGGCCACCGTCAGCTACGCCTCGGGCGGGCGCTGCCTGGTTATCGGTGAGGCCGCAGCGGCAGAACGCGCCGCCGCGCAGTTGTCTGACAAGTTGGACGTGAGCGTGCTGGTGGCCACCACCGGCGGCGCGCTGGACCAGCGCCACGCCCGCGCCACGCACAGCGGGCGCTTGACGAAGCTGACCGGCTGGCTGGGCCGCTTCCAGGCCGAATGGACCCGCAGCAACCCCATCGACCTGGACCTGTGCACGCGCTGCAATGCCTGCGTCGATGCCTGCCCCGAAGGCGCGATAGCGCTGGACTACCAGGTCAACCTGGACGCCTGCAAAAGCCACCGCGACTGCGTGCGCGTCTGCGATGCAGCCGGTGCCATCGACTTCAGCCGCGCACCGCAAACCCACAGCGAAAGCTTCGACCTGGTGCTGGACCTGCGCGCCACCAGCGCCTTCACGCAGCACCAGCCGCCGCAGGGCTATTTCCACGTCGCCGACGCCGCCAACGCAGGCCCGGCCCTGTTCGACGCGGTGCTGAAGCTGCGCGAGTTGGTCGGTGAATTCGAGAAGCCCAAGTTCTTCCGCTACCAACCCAAGCTGTGCGCGCACAGCCGCAACGAACAAGTCGGCTGCACCGCGTGCATCGATGTCTGCTCGACGCAGGCCATCCGCAGCGACGCCTCGCTCAAGGGCAAGCGCAAAGGCGAAGCCGCTGGCGGCGTCATCGTCGAGCCCTACCTGTGCGTGGGCTGCGGCGCCTGCAGCACCGTCTGCCCCAGCGGGGCGATGGGTTTTGCCTACCCCGGCCCGGTGGACCAGGGCAAGCGCCTGCGCACCATGCTGACCGCCTACGCGCAGGCCGGCGGCGCCGCCCCGGTGCTGTTGATCCACAGCGAAGGCGCGGGCGCGCGGCTGATCGACGAGCTGGGCCGCAGCGCCCGCCTGAACCAGCGCCGGGACCGCCCGCTGCGCGGCCTGCCGGCGCGTGTGCTGCCGGTGGCGGTGTGGCACACGGCCAGTGTCGGCATCGACCTGTGGCTGGCGGCCATCGCCCAGGGCGCCAGCCAGGTGTGGGTGCTGGCCACGGCCGAGGAAGCGCCCGAATACCGGCAGGCGCTGCGCGATCAGATGGCCGTCGCGCAAGCACTGCTGGCTGGCCTGGGCTACAGCGGCGAACACCTGCGGCTGATCGAAACGCAGGATGCGCGCGACCTGGCGGCGCTGGACGCTGCACTCGCCGCGCCGGCCGCCCCCGTCGTGGCGCGCGCGGCCACCTTCAGCGCGCAGGCCGACAAGCGCGCCACGCTGGAACTGGCGCTGGACCACTTGGTCGCGCAGGCGCCGGTGCCCGCCGAGGCCATCGCGCTGCCGGCGGCCGGGTCGCCCTGGGGCACGCTGAACGTCGACACCGAAAAATGCACGCTGTGCCTCAGCTGCGTTGGCGCCTGCCCGGCCAGCGCCTTGTCCGACAACCCCGAACTGCCGCAGCTGAAGTTCACCGAAAAGAACTGCGTGCAGTGCGGCCTGTGCGCCAGCACCTGCCCCGAAGGCGCCATCACGCTGCAGCCCCGGCTGTGGCTGGCCGACGGCGGCAAGGCCCGCAAGGCAGCGCGCGTGCTGGCCGAGATGCAGCCCTACCGCTGCATCCGCTGCGCCAAACCTTTCGGCACGCTGCGCGCCATCGAGAACATGCTGACCAAGCTGGCCGGCCACTCGGCTTTCCAGGGCGCCGCCGCCGACAGGCTGAAGATGTGCGGCGACTGCCGCGTCGTGGACCTGTACAGCAACCCCGCCGAAGTGCGCATCACCGACATCCCGAAATGAGCAGCCCTGCCTCTGTTTCACCGCTGAGTTTTGCGTCGGCCGACGACAGCGAAGAGCTGGCCCGCGCTGAGTTGTACGGCCTGCTGTCGCGACTGTGGCTGGCGCCACCCGATGCCGAATTGCTGCAGCAATTCAGCGTGGCCGTGACGCAGGCGCCCGAGAGCGGCGCGTTGCTGGAAGCGCCCTGGCAGGCGCTGGTGGGCGCCCTGCGTGCGACCACGCCGGCCGCCGCAGCGGCCGAACACGAAGCGCTGTTCATGGGCGTCGGCAAACCCGAGGTCTTTGCCTACGGTTCCTTCTACCTGACCGGCTTCCTCAACGAAAAACCCCTGGCCGCGCTGCGCAGCGACCTGGCCACCCTGGGCCTGTCGCGCGACCCGCAGACGATGGAGACCGAAGACCACATCGCCTACGGCTTCGAGGTCATGCGCTACCTGATTGCCGGTGACGACATCGCGGTGTGCAACCTGGAGCAGCAGCGCATCTTCTTCCGCACCCACCTGCAGCCCTGGGTCGAGCGCCTGTGCGACGCGGTGCAGGCGCAGCCGCGCGCCGTGGTCTGGCGCGCCCTGGCCGACTTCACGCGCGCTTACGTGCAGGTCGAGACCCAAGGCTTCGACATGCTGGAGACCTGAACGCGATGACGAGCATTCCGATTCCTTCGCCCGCGCCGACCGTTCCGCCGATCGCGCTGGATGACATCACCGGCCTGGTCCTGTGCGGCGGCCGGGGCACGCGCATGGGCGGCGTGGACAAGGGCCTGCAGACCCACCAGGGCATGCCGCTGGCGATGCACGCGCTGCTGCGCTTGCAGGGCCAGGTCGGCCACCTGATGGTCAACGCCAACCGCAACCTGGCGGCCTATGAAGCCATGGGCGTGCCGGTGTGGCCAGACGCCCTGCCCGACTTTCCCGGCCCGCTGGCGGGTTGGCTGTCGGGCCTGGAGCATTGCGAAACGCCTTACCTGATGGCCCTGCCCTGCGACACGCCCGGTTTCCCGCTCGACCTGGTGCCGCGCCTGGCGCAGGCGCTGGCGGCGGAAGAGGCCGACATCGCGATGGTGGCCACGTGGGAAGACGGCCGCCTGCAGAAGCAGCCGGTGTTCTGCCTGATGAAGAGCACGCTGCTGGAAAGCCTGGTGGCCTTCCTGCACAAGGGCGAACGCAAGATCACCGCGTGGACGGCACAACACCGCTGCGCCCTGGTCACCTTCGACGATGCGGGCGCCTTCTTCAACGCCAACACGCTGGCCGACTTGCAGCGGCTGGCGGGCGACGCGGCCGGCTGAGCGCGCCATCCACCGCAGCCCCCGAACGGGCGGGCTTGCGGCTTCAGGCCGCCAGCGGCGTGCGGATCAGGTGGTCGAAAGCCGACAACGCGGCCTTCGCACCGTCACCGGCGGCAATGATGATCTGCTTGAAGGGCACCGTCGTCGCGTCGCCGGCCGCGAACACGCCCGGCAGGCTGGTCGCGCCTTTGGCGTCGATGATGATTTCGCCGTACTTGCTGAGTTCGACCGTGCCTTTCAGGAACTCGGTGTTCGGCACCAGGCCGATCTGCACGAAGACCCCCGCCAACTCGACGAGGTGCTCGGCACCGGTGCCTCGGTCCTTGTAGCGCAGGCCGTTCACCTTGCCATCGGCGCCGGTGATCTCGGTCGTTTGCGCGTTCACGTGCACCGTCACGTTGGGCAGGCTGTGCAGCTTCTTCACCAGCACCGCGTCGGCCTTCAGCTGATCGGCGAATTCAACGACGGTGACATGGGCCACCACACCGGCCAGGTCAATGGCCGCCTCGACACCCGAATTGCCGCCGCCGATAACGGCCACTTTCTTGCCCTTGAACAGCGGCCCGTCGCAGTGCGGGCAGTAGGCCACGCCCTTGTTGCGGTACTCGGCCTCGCCCGGCACGTTGACGTTCTTCCAGCGTGCGCCGGTGGACAGGATCACGCTGCGGCTCTTCAGCTGCGCGCCGTTGTCCAGCGTCACGGTGATGGCGCCACCCTCGGTGGCCGCCGGCTCCATCGACGCGACGCGCTGGCCGTTCATGATGTCCACGTCGTAGGCACGCGCATGGGCTTCCAGCGCCAGCGCGAAGGCCGGGCCTTGCGTTTCCAGCACCGAGATGTAGTTCTCGATGCCCAGCGTGTCCAACGTCTGGCCGCCGAAACGCTCGGCGACGATGCCGGTGCGTATGCCCTTGCGCGCGGCGTACACGGCTGCTGCCGCACCGGCCGGGCCACCGCCGACGATCAGCACGTCGAAGGGCGCCTTGGCGCCCAGCTTGGCGGCGTCACGCGCGGCGCTGCCGGTATCGACTTTCTTCAGAATCTCGGCGATTTCCATGCGGCCCGAACCGAAGCTCTTGCCGTTCAGGAAGACCGAAGGCACGGCCATGATCTGGCGCTCTTCGACTTCCTTCTGGAACAGGCCGCCGTCGATGGCCACGGCGCGCACGCGCGGGTTGAACACCGCCATCAGGTTCATCGCCTGCACCACGTCCGGGCAGTTGTGGCAGGTCAGACTCATCCAGGTGTCGAAGGCGTAGTCACCGTCGAGCGCCTGGATCTGCTCGATGACATCGGCCTCCACCTTGGGCGGGTGGCCACCGGCCCACAGCAGCGCCAGCACCAGTGAGGTGAACTCGTGGCCCATGGGCACGGCCGCGAAATGCACGCCCATGTTCTGGCCGACGCGGGTGATCTGGAAAGACGGGCGGCGCTCGAACTGGCCGTCGAAGCGGGCCGTGATCTTGGCCGGCGCGATGGCGGCGATCTCGGTGATCAATTCGCGGATTTCGGCGGCACCGGCGGAATCGTCCAGGCTGGCGATCAGCTCGACGGGCTGGCTGATGCGCTCGAAATAGGCGACCAGTTGCGCCTGGGTGTTGCTGTCCAGCATGGCGATGTCCTTGTGTGAATGAAATGACGGAAATGCGAATCAGAATGAAAAACGGCTGGCCACCGGCCAGCCGTCGGCAGGGGCTGGGACTTAGATCTTGCCGACCAGGTCCAGCGACGGGGCCAGGGTCTTGGCGCCTTCATTCCACTTGGCCGGGCAGACCTGGCCGGGGTTGGCGGCGGTGTACTGGGCGGCCTTCAGCTTGCGCAGGGTTTCCTTGACGTCACGGGCGATCTCGTTGGAGTGCACTTCCATGGTCTTGATGATGCCGTCGGGGTTGACCACGAAGGTGCCGCGCAGCGCCAGGCCTTCTTCGGCGATGTGCACGCCGAAGGCGTTGGTCAGCGTGTGCGTGGGGTCGCCCACCAGCGGGAACTTGGCCTTGCC
>JANPHI010000365.1:0-37010 GCA_031424355.1 Betaproteobacteria bacterium | reverse complement strand
CATGCCCTCGTACCACTTGGGGTTCAGCATGCGGGTGCGGGTTTCCAGTGCCACCTGTTCGCCCAGCGTGCGCACCGTGCCGCCGCCGATGCTGTCGTTGGTCTGGTCGCCGATGTAGACCGGTGCGACGATGGCGTCCGGACCCTTGGCCCGCTTCACCGCGCGGCTGATGCCACCCAGCGTGTCGAAATAGGTGTCGATGGTGGTCACGCCCAGTTCCACCGAATCCAGGTTCTGGTAGGCCAGTTCGACACCGGCCAGCACGCTGTGCAGCAGCTTGGACTGCTGCACCGGCCGGCCGCTGCGGCCGTAGGCAAAGCCCTTGCGGCGCGAATAGGTCTCGGCCAGTTCGTCGGCATCTTCCCAGCGCGCGTTGTCGACCATCAGGTTGACGTTGGATCCGTAGGCGCCCTCGGCATTGCCGAAGACCCGCAGCGACGCGGTTTCCAGGTCACCACCGTGTTCGGCCATGAAGGCCAGCGCGTGCTTGCGGACGAAGTTCTGTTCGACCGGCTCGTCGGCACCCGCAGCCATGAAGGCGGCTTCGGCCAGCAGCTTCACCTGCAGCGGCAGCAGATCGCGGAAGATGCCCGACAGCGTGATGACCACGTCCACGCGCGGCCGGCCCAGTTCAGCCAGCGGGATCAGTTCCGCGCCGGCCAGGCGGCCGTAGCTGTCGAAGCGCGGGCGGGTGCCGAAGAGCGCCAGGGCTTGCGCGATCGGGCCGCCTTCGCTCTTCAGGTTGTCGGTGCCCCACAGCACCAGCGCGATGGATTCGGGCAGCGGGTTGCCGTCGGCCATGTGACGGGCCAGCAGGCGCTGCGCCTGGCGGGCGCCGTCTTTCACCGCGTAGGCGCTGGGGATGCGGAAGGGGTCGAAGCCGTGCAGGTTGCGGCCGGTGGGCAGGATGGCCGGCGTGCGCAGCAGGTCGCCGCCGGGTGCCGGGCGCACGTAGCGGGCGTCGAGGGCGTGCACGATGCCCGGCAGTTCGTGGTCATTCGCCAGCAGCGCGTCGGCGGTGGCCAGTTCTTCCAGCAGCGGCAGCAGCTTCTCGTCGGCAGCGTGCAAAGTCGCCGCTGAGGCCAGCGACTGCGCCGACTGGCCCGCGACCAGCGCCTGCACCATCGCGCGGTCCAGCCGCACGCCGTGCGAGGCTTCGGCCAGCGACTGCAGCAGGTCCACGCGTTCGATGGGGGTGGGTGCGCGGCCGACGACGTGCAGGCCGTGCGGGATCAGCGTGTATTCCAGTTCCAGCACCTTGTCGGCCAGCTGCGAAACGTGCTCGCCGGCTGCAGTGCCCCAGGCGGGTTCGATCTTCGCTAGCTCCAGTTCGGCAGCCTGCGCCTGGATCATCTCGCCCAGCTCGACCCGCTCGCGCTCGGCCTCGGGTTCCAGGCTGCGGTAGCGCTCGATGGCGGCTTTCAGATCGACCAGGCCCTTGTACAGGCCGGCCTGCGCGGTGGGCGGGGTCAGGTAGCTGATCAGCGTGGCGGCCGCCCGGCGTTTGGCAATCGTGCCTTCCGACGGGTTGTTCGACGCGTAGAGGTAGAAATTCGGCAGGTCGCCGATCATGCGATCGGGCCAACAATCGGCGGTCATGCCGCTTTGCTTGCCCGGCATGAATTCCAGCGCGCCGTGGGTGCCGAAGTGCAGCACCGCGTGGGCCGCGAAGTCTTCGCGCAGCCAGCGGTAGAAGGCCGAGAAGGCGTGCGTCGGCGCGAAGCCTTTTTCGAACAGCAGGCGCATCGGGTCGCCTTCGTAGCCGAAGCCCGGCTGGATGCCGACGAAGACATTGCCGTAGCGTTCGCCCAGCACGTGGATGCTGCTGCCATCGCTTTGCAACTGGCCTGGTGCCGGGCCCCATTGCGCTTCAATTTCCTTCAGCCAGCGTTCGCGCTTGACGTGGTCGTTGGCGGGGATGCGCGCATGCACATTGGCGACCGCGCCGTAGCGTTCGGCATTGCCCTGGATCACGCCCTCGCGCAGCGCATCGACGCTGGCCGGCATGTCCACCACATAGCCCTCGCGCTTCATCGCGGCCAGCGTGTTGAACAGCGATTCGAAGACCGACAGGAAGGCCGCCGTGCCCGTGGCGCCGGCGTTGGGCGGGAAGTTGAAGATGACCAGCGCCACCTTGCGTTCGGCGCGTTCCGAGCGGCGCAGGTCCACCAGACGGCCGACGCGCGCGGCCAGCATGTCGGCGCGTTCGCTGCAGGTGTGCATGTCGTGGCCGGTGTCGCTGGCCTCGAAAGAACAGGCGCGTGCGCAGCCGGTGCAGGCCACGTGGTTGGCGCTGCCGCGACCGCCGAAAACCATCGAACCGGTGGCGCCGTCCAGTTCCGGTATCGCAACCATGATGGTCGATTCCACCGGCATCAGGCCGCGTTCGGAGCCGCCCCACTGGTCCAGCGTCTGGAATTCCAGCGGCGCCACGGCCAGGTAGGGCACGTCCAGCTGGGCCAGGATTTCTTCGGCGGCACGGGCGTCGTTGTAGGCCGGGCCACCGACCAGCGAAAAGCCGGTCAGCGACACCACCGCGTCAACGGTGCAGCGGCCACCGGCGATGAAGAATTTCTCGATGGCCGGGCGCGCGTCCAGCCCCGACGCGAAGCAGGGCACGACGCGCAGGCCGCGCGCTTCCAGCGCGGTGATCACGCCGTCGTAATGGCCGGCGTTGCCGGCCAGCAGGTAAGAGCGCAGCAGCAGTACGCCCACGGTGCCGCGCTTGCCCGACGTGGCCACGCGCGGCAGGTCAGCCAGCGTTTCGGCCAGGCGGTTGGGGATGCGCGGGTGGTAGACACCGATCTCGGGGTATTCGACAGGCTCGTGCGTCTTGACCAGGCCGCGCATCGCCAGGCGCGGGCCGGCGGCGTAGCGGTCCACCAGGAAGTGGACCATGCGGCCGACGTTGTCCTCGCTGCCCGCCAGCCAGTACTGCAGGGTCAGGAAATAGGCGCGCACATCTTGAGCGGTGCCGGGCACGAAGCGCAGGATCTTGGGCAGGCGGCGCAGCATGGCCATCTGCTTGGCACCGGCGCTGGCCTGGGCGCCGTTCTTGGATTCGGCCGCCGACTTGCCGCGCAGCTTCTTCAGCATCGTCATCAGCGCGCTGGACGGTGCCTGCATGTCGAACTTGCCCATGCGCGTGAGCTTGCTCACCTCGCCGGCCGACATGGCGCAGACCATGGCGTCGCAGTGTTCGCGACGGGCCTTCAGGGTGGGCAACAGCGGCAGGAAGTGGTCTTCCATGAACAGCATCGTCACGATGATGATGTCGCCCACCGCGATGTCGGCCTTGCAGCGCGCCAGCGCGGCGTCGTCACTGCCCCATTCGTCGGCGGCGTGCACGCTGAATTGCAGGCCGGGCAGCTGGCGGGCCAGCGTGCGCCCGGCGCGCTGCGCGGCGCTGGCCAGATGGCTGTCCATCGTGACCAGCACGACGCGCGTCGCGGGGCCGCTGGCTTCAGCGGCTGAAGTGCGCTTTTGCATCGTAGAGGGTCTCAACGGTGATGTGCTTCAACCCGAGTTCGCCGGCATAGGCCTCGGTGTTGCGCCGTGCCTTGCCGCGCACGAAGAACGGGATCTTCTTGAGTTCTTTTTCAGCGTCGGCCGTCCAGGCTGCGGCTGCCGATACGGCGCCTGCGGCGCTGTCCGACGCGGCGGCGGAGGCCATCATCGAGTCGGCCGACGGCGCTGTTTCGGCGGCAGCGCTGGTCGCCGAAACGGGGACCGGCACCGCAACCACCACCGCAGCCACCGGCGCTTCCGTCGGCCGCTGCGCCGATGAACCCAGGTGCGACGGTGCTGCGTCTTCGTGGAATTCGAAGTCGTCGCGGAACATGTGCAGCAGGTGCTCTTCCAGGCCCATCATCAGCGGGTGGACCCAGGTGTCGAAGAGCACGTTGGCGCCTTCGAAACCCATCTGCGGTGAATGCCGGGCTGGGAAGTCCTGCACGTGCATCGGCGCCGAGATCACCGCGCAGGGCATGCCCAGGCGCTTGGCGATGTGGCGTTCCATCTGCGTGCCCAGCACCAGTTCGGGCTGCAGCGCGGCGACCTGTTCCTCGACGTCAAGGTAGTCGTCGGTGATCAGCGCTTCGACGCCGTAGAGCTTGGCGGCCTCGCGCACGTCGCGTGCGAATTCGCGGCTGTAGGTGCCCATGCCGACGACCTGGAAACCCAGTTCGGTGGCGGCGATGCGGGCTGCGGCCACGACGTGCGTGGCGTCGCCGAACACGTAGACGCGCTTGCCGGTGAGGTAGGTGGAATCGACCGACTTGGCGTACCAGGTGGACCGGGCGCGCGGGTCGTTCAGCAAGGCGCTGGCATCTGCACCGCTGAGGGCTGCCACCTGCTGGATGAATTCGCGCGTGGCGCCGACGCCGATGGGCACGGTCTTCACGGTGGCCTGGCCGAAGCTGCGGGCCAGCCAGACGGCCGTTTGCGCAGCCACCTCGGGGTACATCACGACGTTGAAATCGGCGTTGCCCAGGCGGGTCAAGTCTTGCGGCGTGGCGTTCAGCGGCGCAACGACGTTGACGTCCACGTCCAGTTGGCGCAGCAGGTCCAGCACCTCGCGCAGATCGTCGCGGTGGCGGAAGCCCAAGGCCGTGGGGCCCAGCACGTTGCAGCGGGCGCGGGCACCGGGGGCGCGTTCGCGCTTGGTGCCCGGCGGCGGCAACAGCGGCGTGCACAAGGCGCGCACCAGTTGGTAGAAGGTCTCCGAAGCGCCCCAGTTTTCCTTGCGCTGGTAGGCCGGCAGTTCCAGCGCCACCACCGGTACGGGCAGCTTCAGCGCGGCGGCCAGGCCGCCCGGGTCGTCCTGGATCAGCTCGGCGGTGCACGAAGAGCCGACCAGCATGGCTTGCGGCTGGAAGCGTTCGTAGGCTTCGAGGGCGGCGGTCTTGAACAGCTCGGCCGTGTCGCCGCCCAAGTCACGCGCCTGGAAGGTGGTGTAGGTGACGGGCGGGCGTTCCTTGCGCCGTTCGATCATCGTGAACAGCAGGTCGGCGTAGGTGTCGCCCTGGGGCGCGTGCAGCACGTAATGCAGACCCTTCATCGCGGTGGCGATGCGCATCGCGCCGATGTGCGGCGGGCCTTCGTAGGTCCAGAGGGTCAACTGCATGTCAGGCGGCCAGCGGGGTGGACAGCAGCGCGCGGCGGCGCAGCGGGCGGGCGAAGAGTTCGGCCAGATCGCCGGCCTGCTCGTAGCCGTGGATGGGACTGAACACCAGTTCGATGGCCCATTTCGTGGTCAGCCCCTCGGCTTCCAGCGGGTTGGCCAAGCCGAGGCCGCAGACCACGATGTCGGGCTGTTGCGCGCGGCAGCGGTCCAGCTGTTTTTCGACGTGCTGGCCTTCGCTCAGCATCGTGTCGGCCGGCAGCAGCGCCAGTTCGTCGGCCAGGTGTTCGCGGTGCAGGTAGGGCGTGCCCACCTCGACCAGCTGCATGCCCAGTTCACGCTGCAGGAAGCGCGCCAGCGGCACTTCCAGTTGCGAGTCGGGGAAGAAGAAGATGCGCTTGCCGTCCAGCGCCGGGCGCACGCGAGCCAGCGCTGCGGCAGCGCGGGCGCGCGGCGCGGCGGTGACCTGTTCGACAGCGCTGGCTGCAATACCGAAGGCCGCTGCAATGGCCGCGAACCAGGCCGTCGTGCCTTCAGCGCCCAGCGGGAAGGGTGCGGCAATGCGGCGTGCGCCACGGCCTTCCAGCGCCCGCGCGGTGTCGGCCAGGAAAGGCTGGGCCAGGATGTAGCGGGTGTTGGGGCCGACGGCCGGCATCGCGTCACTGCGCCGCGCTGGCAGGAACTGCACGCCGGGCAGACCCAGTTCGGTGAACAGGCGCATGAACTGGTCTTCGACGACATCGGCCAGCGCGCCCACCACCACCAGCGAGGCCGGCGCTGCCGCGGCCGGCACCGGCAGGCCGGGTACCAGCGACGCCAGGCAGGCGTCTTCGCCCTGGGTGAAAGTGGTCTCGATGCCGCTGCCGGAGTAATTCAGCACGCGCACCTGCGGCGCAAAGCGGGTGCTCAGGCGCATGGCGGCGCGCGACAGGTCGAGCTTGATGACTTCCGAAGGGCAGGAACCCACCAGGAACAGCGTGCGGATGTCCTTGCGGCGCTCCAGCAGGCGCGTCACCACGCGGTCGAGTTCGTCCTGCGCGTCGGCCAGGCCGGCCAGGTCGCGCTCGTCGATGATGGCGGTGGCGAAACGCGGTTCGGCAAAGATCATCACGCCGGCGGCGCTTTGGATCAGGTGCGCGCAGGTGCGTGAACCGACGACCAGGAAGAAGGCGTCCTGGATCTTGCGGTGCAGCCAGACGATGCCGGTCAGGCCGCAGAAGACTTCGCGCTGGCCGCGTTCTTTCAGCGCGGGGGCGTTGCCGCAGCCGGTGGCCGTTTCGACACGCAGCGGGATGACGGCGTTCATGCAGTCACCTCGCCGCCCGAGCTGCGTGCCGTGATGCCCCGACGGGCCGCTTCGTCCAGCCGCGCCATGCGCAGCTTCCAGATGAACTGCGCCGCGTTGACGGCGTAGGTGGCGTACGCGGCCAGGGCCAGCAACATCAGTTCACGCGGTGTCAGGACGCCGGTGGCCAGCGCCACCAGGTAGGCCGTGTGCAGGGCCAGCACCAGCATGCTGAAGACGTCTTCCCAGAAGAAGGCCTTGGCGAACAGCCACTGGCCGAAGACGACCTTTTCCCAGATGCAGCCGGTGACCATGATGGTGTAGAGCATCAGCGTCTTGACGACCACGGAGACGGTGGCGGCTGTCAGACCTTCACCGCTGGACAGGTAGCGCAGCACCAGCGCGGCACTGACCAGGAAGACCAGGAACTGCACAGGTGCCAGCACGCCCTGCACCAAGGTCCAGACGCTGCTGTCGCGCCGCACGCGCTGCGCCGGTGTGTACAGGGGGCTGCGCAGGGTGCGCGGGACGGCCGGTTTGGGTTCGTGCAAAGGCCGCTGTGGTCGGTTCATGGGGCAGAGACTAGAGGCACAAACTGCCCGTGTCAATTGAGATAGACGTAAATCAACGTTGACACATTGTTGACCTACCAAGGGCATGGACAGCCGCCCGGCACCCCGGTGCGATACCACCTCGCACGCGGGGAAACCCATCCCGCTGAGGAATACCCGACTGGTGCAAACACCAACGCCAAAATGTTTTGACGCCTGCGCGGCCGCGGCTTACAACCTGTCCATCCGACAGGATGAGTGACGCAAGACCAGCTGAATCGCGCCGTTGCAGTAGGGCAGTGATTGCACCCGGGCCGCTCCCAGGAACACCTGCGTGTTCGGCTTGGGGTGGCCTGCCCTGCAGTTGTTTCCACCTGCCGTCCCGGGGGGTTCATGAAACGACAGCAGCCGGCGACGGACCGAGGAGATGGACATGCAAGGTGATTCGAGCCGCCACACGAGCCGAACGCCCAACGAAGCAGAACCTTGCGCCGAGCCCTTGGCGAGCTGGCCTGCCGGAGCCCACGGGGCTTCCTGGTCGAACGCGGAAGCCGATCCCCACGACGCCAAACTGCGCCTGGCGCGCCTGGCCCGGGCCATAGAGACCGACGTCATACCGCGCCTGGTGCAAGCCCACCGGCCGCAGGCGGGTCTGCCTGCCGACGGCTCGTCCGCGCTGGCGGCCAGCGTCAGCGACCAGGAGGTCCAACGTTTCGTCGAGCAGATCATCGACGACAGCGAAACCACCATCGCGGCAGCGGCTGCACAGTGGCGCAGCCGGGGCTTGGCGGTCGAAACGCTCTACCTCGAACTGCTGGGCCCGTCTGCGCGCCACCTGGGTGTCATGTGGGAAGAAGACCTATGCGACTTCTCGACGGTGACGGTGGCCTTGGGACGGCTGCAACGCCTGATGCGCGAATGGAGCCCGGCCTTCGGCGCCGAGGTCGACCACCCGCCGCACGGCCGCCGCGCACTCTTCGTGCAGCCAGGCGATGAACAGCACAGCTTCGGCCTGTCGATGGTGGCCGAATTCTTCCGCCGCGATGGCTGGGACGTGCTGGGCGGCGTCGGCGGCGCCGTGACCGACCCGTCGGCCAAGGTGCGCGAGGAATGGGTGGACATCATCGGCTTCTCGGTCGGCAGCGACAGCCGCATTCCCTGGCTCAAGGAAACCATACGCGCCACGCGCGCCGCAGCCCGCAACCCCGATCTGGTGGTGCTGGTGGGCGGCCCGCCCTTCACCTTGCGGCCCGAGCTGGCCGGCGAAGTCGATGCCGATGGCACCGCCCGCGACGGTCGCGAAGCACCCCACCTGGCCGAACGCCTGATGGCCAGCGCAACAGGACACAAGGGCTGAGTCACCACATTCCGTTCATGTGGCAGGCCAGGTTGACACTATCATCTGTCCATCTTTGACGAACCCCCACGGCACATGCCCAGAACCCAAGGCGAAAAGCTCGCGCTGGGCGCACTCGACGCCAAGGGCGTTGCACGCTTGGTGGGCGCATCCAGCGACATTGCGCTGGTGCTGGACGGCGATGGCACCATCCTCGATGTCGTGATCCACGGCGACGACGCGGCCGCTGTCAGTGCCCGCGAATGGCGCGGCCGGCCCTGGGTCCAGACGGTGGCGCCCGACAGCCGGCAGAAAGTTGAAGCGCTGCTGCGCGACGCCCAGGCGGCGGTTGACGCGGACACCGCGCGCTGGCGCCAGGTCAACCACCCGATGCAGGACAGCGACGATCTGCCGCTGCTGTATTCCGCCGTGCGCGTGGTGGGCGAAGCCGGCACGCGCAGCAAGAACCGCATCGTGGCCTTTGGCCGTGACTTGCGGGCCATGGTGGCCTTGCAGCGCAGGCTGGTCGAAACCCAGCAGTCGATGGAACGCGACTACTGGCGCTTTCGCGAAGCCGAAACGCGTTACCGCCACCTGCTGGAAACCTCGTCGGAAGCGGTGCTGGTGGTCGACGGTTCGACGCAAAAGGTGCTGGAAGCCAACCCGGCTGCGCGGGCCCTGTGCGGGTCGGTGCGCGCCCGTCTGGTGGGTGCGCCACTGGCCACGCTGTTCGATGCCGCCCACGGCGAACGCCTGCAGGACATGCTGGCCGCAGCCCGTTCGGTGGGCAAGAAAGACGCCATCCACAGCCGCCTGGCCGAAGGGGGCATGGAACTGGCGGTGTCGGCCTCGGTGTTCCGGCAAGACGATGCGGCCTTCGTGCTGGTTCGCCTGGCCCCCTTGCACAACGAGGCGCCCGCCAGCAAAGGCAACGGGCGCAAAGGTCCTGCGGCACCTCGCGAAGGCAGCTGGGAACAGACGCTGGCGGCCTTCGTGCAGAACTCGCCCGACGGCCTGGTGTTCTGTGACGCCACGGGCAAGGTGCTCAGCGCCAACCGCGCCTTCCTGTCGCTGGCTGAACTGAGCGGCGAAGACCAGGCGCGCGGCCAGCCGCTCGACCGCTGGCTGGGCCGCACCGGCGTCGAACTGGGCGTGCTCATCACCAACCTGCGCCAACGCGGCAGCGTGGGGCGCTTTGTCACCGCGCTGCGCGGCGAATACGGCACCGCGGTCGAGGTCGAGATCTCGGCCGCCCAGCTGATGCCGGCCGAGATGGCGGTGCTGGCCTTCGCCATCCGCGACATCGAGCGCCGCCTGAAGCCCGAACCCGAAAACGGCAAGGCGATGACGCGGTCCGTCAGCGAACTGACCGAACTGGTGGGGCGCACGCCGCTGAAGGACATCGTGTCGGAAACCACCGACCTGATCGAGCAGCTGTGCATCGAGACGGCGCTGGGCATGTCCAACGACAACCGGGCCTCGGCCGCGCTGCTGCTGGGCCTGTCGCGGCAAAGCCTGTACGTCAAGCTGCGCCGCTACGGGCTGGGCAGCCTGGGCAGCGACGAGTAGCGACGGGTCGTGACGGGGAGCGGCTGGGCGCCGCTCCAGGTGTAAACATAGCTTGACGGCCGTGTGTGTCATGTTCAATATACACACATGGAAATTCCGGCCCTGCCCGTGCCCGCCGCTGCCGCCCCGCTGCGCAGGCTGCCTGCGCCGTCGGCCGTTGCCGAACTGCTGAAACCGGTCACCTGGTTTCCGCCGATGTGGGCCTTCGGCTGCGGCGTGGTGGCCTCGGGCGTGCCACTGGCCGGGCGCTGGGGCCTGGTGACCGTGGGCGTGCTGCTCAGCGGCCCGCTGGTCTGCGCCACCAGCCAGGCCGTCAACGACTGGTACGACCGCCACGTCGATGCCATCAACGAACCGCAACGCCCGATACCTTCAGGCCGCATGCCGGGTCGTTGGGGCCTGTACATGGGGCTGATCTGGACGGCGCTGTCGCTGCTGGTCGCCACGCTGCTGGGGCCCTGGGGCTTCGGTGCGGCGGTGGTCGGCCTGCTGCTGGCCTGGGCCTACAGCGCACCGCCGCTGCGCCTGAAGATGAACGGTTGGTGGGGCTGCGCCGCCTGTGGCATCTGCTACGAAGGCCTGGCCTGGGTGACCGGCGGCGTGGTGATGGCCGGCGGACAGTCGCCGGGCGGGCCTTCACTGCTGCTGGCCGCGCTGTACAGCGCCGGGGCCCACGGCATCATGACGCTGAACGACTTCAAGGCCATCGAAGGCGACCGGCAGATGGGCATCGGCTCGCTGCCGGTGCGCCTGGGCGTGCAGGGCGCTGCGCGCACCGCCTGCGTGATCATGGTCGTGCCGCAGGTGGTGGTCGCGGGCCTGCTGCTGGCCTGGGGCCAACCGCTGCACGCGCTGGCCATCGCCGCCCTGCTGGTCGGACAGGCCCTGATGATGCGGCGCTTCCTGTCCGACCCGGTCCAGCAGGCCCTCTGGTACAGCGGCTTCGGCGTGCCGCTGTTCGTGTCCGGGATGATGGTCAGCGCGTTTGCCTTGCGCGGTCTTGCCCATTTGGCGGCGGGCGGCGGCGCATGAAGCCCACCCTGCCCTCACTGGGCTGGCTGGGCATCGCCCGGCTGGGCCTGGTGCAGGCCATGCTGGGCGCGGTGGTGGTGCTGACCACGTCCACGCTGAACCGGGTGATGGTGGTTGAGCTTGCTCTGCCGGCGCTGCTGCCGGGCCTGCTGGTGGCGCTGCACTACGCGGTGCAACTGACCCGTCCGCGCATGGGTTTCGGCTCCGACGTCGGCGGGCGCCGTACACCGTGGATCCTGGGCGGCATCGCCACGCTGGCCGTGGGTGGCGCAACGGCGGCAGTGGCCACCACCTGGATGGCGCACGACCGCCTGGCGGGCGTCGCGCTGGCGGCCCTGGCGTTCATTGCCGTGGGCATGGGCGTCAGCGCAGGCGGGACGTCGCTGCTGGTGCTGCTGGCCAAGCGCGTGGACGAACCGCGCCGCGCCGCCGCTGCGGCCGTGGTGTGGGTGATGATGATCGTCGGCTTCGCGGTGACGGCGGGTGTCTCGGGCCGCTTCCTCGACCCCTACACGCCGCAGCGCCTGATCGCGGTGTCTTCGGTGGTGTCGCTGATCGCCGTGTGCGTCTCGGCGCTGGCCCTGTGGGGGCTGGAAGGCCACGGTCAAGCGGCACCCGCGCCGGCTCAGGCGCGCCCTGATTTCCGCAAGGCGCTGGCCGAGGTCTGGGCCGAAGCCGATGCCCGCCGCTTCACGATCTTTGTCTTCGTGTCGATGCTGGCCTACAGCACGCAAGACCTCATCCTGGAACCCTTTGCCGGCGCGGTGTTCGGTTTCACGCCGGGCGCTTCGACCTCGCTGTCGGGCGTGCAGCACGGCGGCACGCTGGCCGGCATGTTGCTGGCGGCGCTGGCCGGACGGCGCGTGGGCGGCATGGGCCTGGGTTCGCTGCGCGCGTGGACGGTGGGCGGCTGCCTGGCATCGGGCCTGGCCCTGCTCGGTCTGGTGCTGGCGGGCGCCCTGGCGCCGCACTGGCCCTTGCGCGCGAATGTCTTCGCGCTGGGCGTGGCCAACGGGGCTTTTTCCATCGCTGCCATCGGTTCGATGATGAGCCTGGCCGGCGGTGGCCGCAGCAGCAGCAGCGGCAGCAACAGCGCAGAAGGCGCGGCCCCGGTGGCCCGTGAAGGCACGCGCATGGGCCTGTGGGGCGCCGCGCAGGCCATCGGCTTTGCGGCGGGCGGCCTGTTCGGCGCAGCGGCCAGTGATGTGGCGCGCTGGCTCATCGGCGGTGCCGGTGGGCCCGGCAGCGCCTACGCCTGCGTCTTCTTCATCGAAGCCGGCATGTTCATCGTGGCCGCCCTGCTGGCGGCCAAAGTGAGTGGCACCGACCGAACGGTCGGCGCCGAAACCCCGAGTGCAACCCCTGCAGCCCGCGCCGATGTGCCGGGTCTGCAAGCCTGAGGAAACGTCATGAATGCAGTCGACGCATCCCGCGGATACGACGTGGTCGTCATCGGTGGCGGCCCGGCCGGCGCCACCGCCGCCAACGACCTGGCAGCCCAGGGCCACAGCGTGCTGCTGCTGGACCGTGCCGGGCGCATCAAGCCTTGCGGCGGCGCGGTACCACCGCGCGCCATCAAGGACTTCCAGATTCCCGACCACCTGCTGGTGGCCAAGGCCCGTTCAGCGCGAATGATCTCGCCGGCCGACCGCAAGGTCGACATCCCCATCGAGAACGGCTACGTGGGCATGGTCGACCGCGAACAGTTCGACGAATGGCTGCGCGTGCGTGCGGCCACCAGCGGCGCGGTGCGCCGCACCGGCACCTTCGAGCGCATCGAACACACCGACGACGGCGTGGCCGTGGTGCACTTCCGCGCCCGCACCGACGACGGCGCCGTGGACGCACGCAACGAAGGCATTGCCGCTTCGGTGCGCGCGCGCTGCGTGATCGGTGCCGACGGCGCGCGTTCGGAAGTGGCCCGCCAGTGCGTGCCCGGCGCCGAAAAGACGAAATACGTTTTCGCGTACCACGAGATCCTGCGCGCACCCGCCGTGCGCCCCGCCGGCTACGACGACACGCGCTGCGACGTCTACTACCGCGGTGAACTGTCGCCCGACTTCTACGGCTGGGTCTTCCCGCACGGCGACACGCTGAGCGTGGGCACGGGCAGCGCCGACAAGGGCTTCTCGCTGCGCAGCGCGACCGGTGCCTTGCGACAGGCCGCCGGCCTGCAAGGCCTGGAAGTGATACGCCGCGAAGGCGCGCCGCTGCCGATGAAGCCGCTGCCGCGCTGGGACAACGGCCGCGACGTGGTGCTGGCCGGCGACGCTGCCGGCGTGGTGGCGCCGGCTTCCGGCGAAGGCATCTACTACGCCATGTACGGCGGCCGCCTGGCCGCCGAGGCCGCACACGCCTTCCTGCAAACCGGCGACGCCCGCGTGCTGGCCGGTGCGCGCAAGAAATTCATGAAGGCCCACGGCAAGGTGTTCTGGGTGCTGGGCATCATGCAGCGCTTCTGGTATAGCACCGACAAACGCCGCGAAAGCTTCGTCAAGATCTGCATGGACAAGGATGTGCAGCAGCTGACCTTCGAGTCCTACATGAACAAGGAACTGGCGCGCAAGAAGCCGATGGCGCATGTGCGCATCTTCTTCAAGGACATGGCCCACCTGCTGGGCCTGGCCAAGGCCTGAAGCCACCGAAACACCCGAAACACCCGATGCATCCGCAGCGGCCACGCTGAGTGGCCCCCGGTTCCCCGGGGCTGATCCGCCTTACCGGCAACGGATCGCCGCCCTAGAATCAGGAACTGTCGTTACCAACCCGGTCAGGACTAGAACGCCACGCGAGGTACTGACGATGAGTCGCCGCTATTTGCAGCCGGCCGACCTGCATGCTCTGGCCACCTGTGCGCCCGATCTGGCCCAGGTGTTTGTTTCGCTGTCCAGCGACATCGCGCTCGTCATCGACGACCAGGGCGTGGTGCTCTGCGTGGCCCAGAACCCCGATGCGCCGATGTCGGTGCTGGCCGAAGGCTGGGTCGGTCAACGCTGGGCCGACACGGTCACCGAAGGCACGCGCCGCAAGATCGAGAAGCTGCTGGGTGACGTGAACAGCACCGGGCTGGGACGGCGCCGCGAGGTCAACCACGCGGCCGAATCCGGCGGCGACATCCCGGTGGCCTACACCGCGCTGCGCCTGGGCGCTGGCGGCCCGGTGTTGGCCGTGGGCCGTGACCTGCGCACCGTCTCGGCCATCCAGCAGCGCTTCCTGAACACGCAGCAGGACATCGAACGGGGTTACTGGCGCACCCGCCAGGCCGAAACCCGACAGCGCCTGTTGCTGCAAGTGGCCACCGACGCGGTGCTGACGGTGGACGCCGACACCCTGTGCATCCTGGAAGGCAACCTGGCGGCCGTGCAGTTGCTGCAGGACGGCGATGTGCCGCTGGCCGGCCGGGTGGCTGAACAGCAGTTCGAAGCCCACGCCCGCCCGGCCGTGCGCGAGCTGCTGCTGCGCGCGCGCAGCAGCGGTCTGCCGGTCGAGATCCAGGCGCGGCTGGCCGGCACCCACCTGTCGGTCGGGCTGCTGGCCCTGCCGCTGCGCACGGCGAACGGCCACCGCCTGCTGCTGCGCGCGCGCACGGCCGACCCCATCGCCAGCGACGCCCAGCCACTGGAAGCGGCGCTGTCACGCCTGGTCGAAAGCACCCGCGACGGCATCGTCGTCACCGACATGCGCGGCCAGGTGCTGGGCGCCAACCGCAGCTTCGTGCGCATGGCCCAGGCCACCGACGAAGACCAGGTTCGCGGGCGCCTGCTGGGCAGCTGGCTGGGGCCGGCCGACGCCGACGTGGCCGCGCTGCTGAGCGCGGTGCGCGACAGCGGCATGGCCCAGGACGTGGCGCTGGCCTTGCGCGGCACCGTCGGTGCGGCACAGGGTCAGACGCTGCCGCAGGCACTGGCCGTGACCGGCATGCTGCTGATCGAAGGCGACCAGGAATGCCTGGGCTTCATCGTGCGGCCGCAGTTGCCCGGGCACCCGGCTCCGCACCGCGCAGCGCGGGCGTCGCTGCCGCTGGGGCCGGCCATCGAGGCGCTGGCTGGCGAACTGGGTCAGGCCCCGTTGGCGGAACTGGTGCGACGCGCCGAGAAGCTGGCCCGCCACCACCTGGTACAGCACGCGCTGGACCTGACCGCCACCGACGCGGCGGCCGCGCTGCTGCTCTGCGTCAGCGCGGCGCAGCTGGCCCAGCTGAAGAACGAACTGGCGCTGGAAGCGGCGGCTCGCCGGCCCTGAGGCCGGGCATGAAGCCCGGGAAGGGCGGAAGCCGGGCATGAAGCCCGGGAGGGGCCGAGCCCTGCCGCGCTGCGCTCAGCCCTGCTCTTCGCGAAACAGGTCCAGCTTGTCCTGCACCGCGCGGTCCGAATAGCTGAACAACACGGCGTCACCGCCCTGCCCACCTGCGGGTGAGCCGGCACTGTGCGTCACCGTCGCCCAGCTGGGCACCACGAAGATGTCGTGCGGGCTCCAGTCGAACACCTGCTCGCCCGCCGGCGTGACGATGCGGCTACGGCCCTGCCCTTCGACCACCGTGAACACCGTGCTGTCGGTGGACCGGTAGGGCCGCGTCTGGAAACCCTGCGGCAGCAGCTGCATGCAGGTGGCCAGCGTGGGCATGGCCCAGCTGCCGTTGACCGGGTTCACGTAGCGCATCTTGTGGCCGTGCCAGGCGTTGATCTCGCGGAAGCGCTTCAGCTGGTCCAGCGCCTCGCGGGTGCGCCCGTAGGGGTAGTTGAAGATGGGTGAGGTCAACGTGCCCCATTGCTGGTCGATGGGCAGCAGGTTGCTGCCGCTCTCGGCCATGGCCACGCCCTCGGGACGGTGGACTGGCTGCACGGCGCCGGGGTAGCCTTCCCGGAAGCTGGCGTTGAAGAAGTTGACGATGTGCATGTCCAGCCCGTCCAGCCAGACCATCGGGGCGTCGCCCACGTTGCCGTGGTCGTGCCAGGTCATCGACGGCGTGATCACGAAATCGCCCGGCAGCATCATCGTTTTTTCACCGGCCACGGCGGTGTAGGCGTTCTGGCCTTCGATGATGAAACGCAGCGCCGAAGCGGTGTGGCGGTGGGCCGGCGCGATCTCGCCGGGCAGGATGATCTGCAGCCCCGCGAACAGGCTTTGCGTGATGCGGCTCTGCCTCGGCAGACCGGGGTTTTCCAGCACCATCACGCGGCGCTCGGCCTCTTCGGTGCTGATCTGGGTGCACGACTCCATCACATAGGGCCGCACGTCGGCATAGCGCCACAAGGCCGGCACCGCGCGCGGCTTGGGCACCTCGGGCACCAGGCCACCCAGCACCCGCCACAGCGGCGCCAGGTGGTGCTGGCTGGCCCGGTCGTAGAAGCCGCTGCGGGCGGCTTCGGCAGCCGGGTTGACGCTCTCGGCGTAGCCCGAGGTGTCGGCGGGCGGTGCAGAGGCTGGAACGGTGGTGACGTGGCTCATGCGGGGTCCCGGTTGCGCCCGCCACTGTAAGCCTTGACACCGCGTGGCCGCGGCTTGATCGGGCGCAAGATGGCGGCCCGTGAAACCGGCAGGATGACACCATGCGCAGCCCGCCTTCCGCCCACCCCACCGCCATGCCGGCGCTGCCGGTGCCGGCCGGTTCGTGGGCCGCCTGGATGGTGGCCGCGCGGCCGCGCACGCTGCTGGTGGCCGTCAGCCCGGTGCTGGTGGGCGCGGCGCTGGGCTATGCCCGCACGGGCACGCTGGACACCGTGGCGGCGCTGCTGGTGCTGGGCGCCGCCTTGCTGATGCAGGTCGTCACCAACCTGCAGAACGACGTGGGCTACACCGTGCGCGGTGGCGAGAACAGCGCCACGCACGGCCTCACCCGCACCGGCCTGCCGCGCGCCACCGCGCAGGGCTGGCTGCGCGTGCACGAGGTGCGGCTGGGCATCTGGGCGGTGGCCCTGGTGGCCACCGCGCTGGGTCTGGCGCTGGTGGCGTGGCGGGGCTGGCCGGTGCTGGCCATCGGCAGCGCTTCGCTGGTGGCCGCGCTGGCCTACATGGGCGGGCCCCGGCCCATCGCCTACACGCCCTTCGGCGAGTTGACGGTCTTCGTGTTCTTCGGCCTGGTGGCCGTGCTGGGCACCGACTGGGTGCTGACCGGCGGCGTCGGCGCGGTCAGCGTGCTGGCGGCGGTGGCCATCGGCGGGCTGGCCGCAGCGGCACTGGCCGTCAACAACCACCGCGACATCGCGCACGACCGCGCCGTCGGCCGGCAGACCTTCGCCGTGCTGGCCGGCACGGCCGGTTCGCAGCGCCTGTACGCGGCCCTGCTGCTGGGCCCCTTCGCGCTGCTGCCGGCGATGGCCCTGCTAGCGCACAACGCGGCGCTGCTGCTGCCGCTGGCGCTGCTGCCGGGCGCGCTGCGGCTGCGCCGCAGCTTCCTGCGTTGCCCCCCCGGCGTGGCCTTCAACGGCGTGCTCTTCCGCACCTTCCAGCTGGAACTGGCCTATGCCGCGCTGCTGGCTGCGGGCGCGGTGCTGGGCCGCCTGTGGGCCTGAAGACCGCCGCCCACAGGCCACGGCGCAGGGCGTTGGCCTGGCTGGCTGGCGCGGCCGCCACCGCCGGTGGCCTGCCGTGCAGCGCCCTGGCGGCTGCGGCCACTGCGGCGCCGGGCGCTTTCCCGCAACGCAGCGTGCGCTGGGTGGTGCCGTATTCGGTGGGCATAGGCCCCGACGTGGTGGCGCGCAGCGTAGCCGAACAACTGCAGCGCCTGTGGCACCAGCCGGTGCTGGTGGACAACAAGCCCGGCGCGTCGGGCATCGTGGCCTTCGGTGAACTGCGGCAGGCCGCGCCCGACGGTCACACCCTGTTCCTGGCCGACACCGCCACGCTGTGCGTCAACCCGCTGCTGCACGCCCGGCTGCCCTACGACGCCGAACGCGACCTGGTGCCGCTGAGCCTGCTGTTCCACGCCACCTTCCTGCTGTGGACGGGCGGCGCCAGCCGCTGGCCCACTCTGGCCGCGCTGGCTGAAGCGGCGCGGCGCGCACCGGGGCAGATCAGCTACGCCAGCCTGGGCAACGGGCACGCCAGCCAGGTGGCCGTTGAAAGCTATGCGCGGGCCGCCGGCATCCGCATGCTGCACGTGCCCTTCAAGGACGCCGGCACGCTGATGACGGCCGTGGCCTCGGGCCAGGTCGACCTGACCGCCTTCAGCATGAATTCGATGGCCGGCCTGATGGCCACCGGCAAGCTGCGGCCGCTGGCGGTTGCCGCCGCGCAGCGCCTGCCGGGGCACCCCGACATCCCGACCCTGGCCGAAGCCGGCGGCCCGCCGCTGACCCTGCACCCCTGGGCCGCCGTGGTGGCCGCCGCCGGCACGCCAGCCCCGCTGCTGGCCACGCTGCAGAACGACCTGCACAGCGCCATGGCCACGCCCGAGGTGCGGGCCCGCGCCGAGCAGGCCGGCTTCGAACTGACGCCGTCCAGCGCACAAGCGGTGCGCGACCGCGTGGCGGCCGATCTGGCGCAGCTGGCACCGCTGGTGGCCGAGGGGCGCATCACCCGATGGTGATACGCGCAGTCACCCGATGGTGATTCAGACCGACGGCCTGGCCGGCAGCAGCCGGTCGTATTCCTTCTTCACCACGGCATAGCACTCGCAGCTGCGGGCTTCCAGGCCGCTGCGATCCAGCGCGGTGATGTGGCCACGGGCGTAGCGGATCAGCCCGGCCTTCTGCAGCTTCAGCGCGGCTTCGGTGACGCCTTCACGGCGCACGCCCAGCATGTTGGCGATCAGCTCTTGCGTCATCACCAGTTCGTCGCCGTCCAGCCGGTCCAGGCTCAGCAGCAGCCAGCGGCACAACTGCTGGTCCAGCGTGTGGTGGCGGTTGCACACCGCCGTCTGTGCCATCTGCGTGATCAGTGCCTGCGTGTAGCGCAGCAGCAGGTGCAGCACCGGGCTGGAATGGCTGAACTCTTCCTTCAGCGCCGCCGCACGCAGGCGGTAGCCCTTGCCGGCGCTTTGCACCACGGCGCGGCTGGGTGTCGATTCGCCACCCATGAACAGCGACACCCCGACCAGGCCTTCACGGCCGACCACGGCGATCTCGGCCGACGCGCCGTCTTCCATCACGTAGAGCAGCGACACGATGGCGGTGGTGGGGAAGTAGATGTGGCTCAGCGCCACGCCCGACTCGTAGAGCACACGGCCCAGCGGCAGGTCCACGGCTTCAAGTTGCGGCGCCCAGCGCAGCCATTCGGTAACGGGCAATGCGGCCAGCAGGTGGTTCACCTTGGCGTCGGGATGGGAATTCAGGGGCGCTCCTGGGTGTGCATGGAAAGGCAGCGCCCGGGCGCCGGGCGTAGGGACGACATGGCGCCAGACTGCGCGCAACCGCAGCACTGTACCGGCTGGCGCACGCTGGCTCCGTACGCTAGCGCACGGACGCGCGGGAAAGGCGCGCCATCTCGGTCTTGACCGCGTCGTAGCACTCGCAGGCGCTGCCGCGCAGGCCTTCGGCATTGGTGACGGCGATGTGGCCACGGCGGTAGCGGATGTAGCCCTGTTCCTGCAGCCGGCTGGCGGCCTGCGTGATGCTTTCGCGGCGCACGCCCAGCAGGCTGCCCAGCAGTTCCTGGGTCATCACCAGCTCGGCGTCGGGCATGCGGTCCAGCGTGGTCATCAGCCAGTTGCTGAGCTGCTGCTCCACGCTGTGGTGGCGGTAGCAGGCCGCCGTCTGCGTGATCTGCGCCATCACGGCCTGCGTGTAGCGCAGCAGGGTCGCCCGCAGGCCGTCGCCCCGTGCAAATTCCTGCGCCAGTCGGTGGCGATCCAGCCGCCAGCCGTGGCCGGCGGTGTGCACCACGGCCGAGCTGCTGGTGGTGCCGCCGCCCATGAACAGCGGGATGCCGACCACCCCTTCGCGCCCCACCCCGGTGGTCTGCGCCGAGGCGCCGCTTTCGGTCACGTAGTGCAGCGCCACCACCGCCGTGCCCGGGAAGTAGGCATGGTGCAACTGCACGCCGGGTTCGTAGAGCATGTCGCCCAGGCGCATGGGCACGGGCTCCAGCGCGTCGGCCACGCGCTCGAAGTCGGCCGCGCTCAGGCTGGCCAGCAGCGCGTTCTGGCGCGGGCCGTTTGGAGCCTGGGCGCTGGCCGTGGCGGTCGCGGTGGCAGCCTGCATGGCGCGGCTCAGTGCCCGGCCGTCACGTCCACGCCCACGCCGCGGTAGCCGATGAAGCGGCAGGCGGTGTCGAACATGGGCTGGCCGCTGACGCGGAACTGCTGGCGCGTGCCGTCGGGCAGGCGGCGGTGGAAGGCGTAATCCAGGAAGGGCTGGTGCGCCGCAATCTTGGCCTGCAGGCCACGCCGCTCGTCCAGGTCCCAGCCCTGCGACACCGCCACCGCGTCGGAAATTTCGGCGGCCGTAGGCAGCGGGTCGTGGATGCCCAGCATCTGGAAAACCGGCCCCGAGGTGCGCACGAAGGTGCCCTCGCTGTCCTGCTCCCAGTACCAGTCGGAAGCCAGCTCGGTCAGGCTGCGGTAGCGCTCTTCGCTTTCACGCAATTCGGCGGTGCGCTGCAGCACGGTGGCTTCCAGCAGCGCGTTGTGGGCGGCCAGTTGGCGGTAGAGCAAGCGCACTTCGAGCATGTTGTGGATGCGCGTCTTCACCTCCAGCAGATCGAAGGGTTTGCTGATGAAGTCTTTCGCACCGGCCTGCAGCGCGCGCAGCTTGTGGCCGGGCTGTGCCGTCAGCACGATCACCGGCAGGTAATCCTGCGGGGCGAATTCCTTCAGGTCTGCCATCACCTCGAAGCCGTCCATCGTCGGCATCTGCAGGTCCAGCAGGATCAGGTCGTGGTCGTTGCGGATCTGCAGGGTGGTCACTTCCGTGGGGTCCATGGTGGACCGCACGTGGGTGTAGCCGGCCTCTTCCAGCAGGCGGGTCAGCAGGTGCACATTGGCCGGCTGGTCGTCGACGATCAGGATCTTGGCGTTCAGGATGTCGTCGTGCATGGTCATGGGCGGGTGTCCTCTTGGAACGGGATGGCGGGCTGCGACGGCGGCAGGCTGGCCTTGTGCGCCAGGGCGCTGTCCAGCGCCTGCATGAATTCTTCCAGGCGGATGGGCTTGGTCAGGTAGCGGAAGAAGCCCGCAGCCATGCCCTTTTCGATGTCGCGCGGCATGGCGTTGGCGCTGAGCGCCAGCACCGGGATGTGCGCGGTGGTGGCGTCGCCCTGCAGCATGCGCAGCGCTGTCAGGCCGCTGATGCCGGGCAGGTTGATGTCCATCAGGATCAGGTCGGGCAGCGCGCTGCGGGCCAGTTCCACGCCAGTGCGGCCGTCCTTGGCGCTGATCAGGCGGATGTCGCTGCGGCGGGCCAGCAAGCGCGCCACCAGCAGCAGGTTGGCCGGGTTGTCTTCCACGCACAGCACGGTGGCTTGCGGCTGGACGCTGTCGCCTTCAGCCGGCACGTTCAGGCCCGACAGCGCCTGCGGCGCGCTGGCTTCGGTGGCCCCGCTGGCGGGCAGGTCAACCCAGAATTCACTGCCCACGCCCACCGTGCTTTGCGCGCCGATCTCGCCGCCCATCAGCTCGGCCAGGCGCTTGCTGACGACCAGGCCGATACCGGTGCCTTCTTCGATGCCGCCTTCCTGGCCCAGCCGGTTGAAGGGCTGGAACAGCAGGTCCAGCTTGTCGGGCGACAGGCCCAGGCCGGTGTCGCGCACCGAGATGCGGATACGGTGGTCGCCGTGGGTGGCGCAAATCACGTCCACCGAGCCACCGACGCGGTTGTACTTGATCGCGTTGGACAGCAGGTTGATGAAGATCTGCTTGGCGCGCGTGCGGTCGGCCTTGACGAACAGCGGGTGCAGCGGCTGCACGAAATTCACCGTGATGCCGGTCTTGCTGGCCTGCGGTTCGATCATCCCCTGGCAGTCCACCAGCACCTCGGCCAGCGCCATCGGCTCGGACGATATCGACAGCTTGCCCGATTCGATCAGCGCCAGGTCCAGGATCTCGTTGATCAGTTCCAGCAGGTACCAGCCGGCCTGCATGATCTGGTCGACGCTGTCTTTCTGGATGGGCGTGGGCGGCGGCGTGCCAGTGTCCAGCAATTGCGCAAAACCCAGGATGGCGTTCAGCGGCGACCGCAATTCATGGCTCATGCTGGACAGGAAATCCGACTTCGCCAGATTGGCCTTGTCGGCCGCTGCGATGGCCACCTGCAAGTCGCTGTTGGCACCCTGCAAATGCACGGCCAGGCGCTCCTTTTCGGCTTCGATCTGCCGGCGCGCCGTGTTGTCGGTGCCGATCAGCAGGTAGCCGATGATGAGTTCCTGCGCGTCGCGCAGCGCCGTCACCGACACCAGTACCGGCAGCCGCGTGCCGTCGCGGCACACATAGGTCAGTTCGTAGACGTCTTCGATGCCGCGCGAGGCCTTGAAGACCAAGGCCTCGAAGCCGGGTGCGATGGGCGTGGCGAACTCGTCGCTCAAGGTCTGCGCCCGCGCGATGACCTCCTGCGGGTCGGAGATCTCGGCCGGCGTGATGCGGTTCAGCACCTCGTCGGCGTCGTAACCCAGCATGCGCTGGGCGCCCACGTTGAAGAGCTGGATCACGCCCTTTTCGTCGGTGGCGATGCTGCTGAAATTGGCGCTGTTCAGGATGGCCGTCTGCAGCGCACCGGTCTTCAGCAGCAAGCTGGCGGTGTGGGCTTCGCTGTGCTCGCGGGGCTGTTTGGTGGGCTGAGGCAGCCGGGGGTGACCGGAGAAAGGCATTGATGATTCTCGTGGATTGGCAAGTCTGGGTCGCACGGCTGCGCGCAGGCGTGTCCAGCTTGCCCCCATGGTCAAGCCCAAGGGCTGGGCCGGTCTGTGCGCCGCCGCACAGACGCCCAGGCGGCGGCGGCACCGGCCGCCGCCCGGCGGCGCAAGCCGGTGCACCGCAAGCCCGCTCAGGCGCGCGCCCCGTCGCGCGGTGCGTAGCCGGGGAATGCCGCCGCCAGCGCGCCGTAGGCGGCACGCTGGGCCTCGGTGTCGGCAGCCGGCAGCGCCAGTTCCAGTTCCAGGTACAGATGGCCGGCTTCCTGGGTGCCCGCCCCCGGTATGCCACGCCCCTTCAGCCGCAACTTGCGGCCGGGCTGCCAGCCGGCGGGCAAGGTCACGTCAGCCTCGCCGCCGGGCGTGGCCACGGTGGCGGTGGCGCCCAGCGCGGCTTCCCAGGGCGCCAGCGGCACGCGCTGGTAGACGTTGCGACCCTCGGCGCGCCAGCGCGGGTCGGGCTTGAAGCTGACCGCCAGCAGCAGGTCGCCGGCCGGCCCGCCGTTGGCACCCGGGCTGCCACTGCCGGCCAGGCGGATGTGCTGCCCCGCGCGGATGCCGCGCGGGATGCGGACCTGCAGTGTGCGCAGGCTGGCTGCCGGCCGGACGCCGGCTTCGTCGTTTTCACCAGCGGGCGTGCTGCGCAGGGTGAAGCTGCGTTCGGCGCCTTCGTAGGCGTCCAGCAGGTCCAGTTCGATGGCCGCCGTCTGGTCGGCGCCGCGTTCGGCCTTGGGCGGGCCACGCCGGCCGCCGGCCCGCCCACGGCCGAAGATCTGCTCGAAGAAGTCGCTGCGCGAGCCGTCGTCGCCATCGGCCATGCCCTCGTCGCCGGCGCGGAAGAATTCGAAGCCGGGGCCGGGCGTTCCGCGGGCGCCGGCGTGAAAGCGGTCGCCCGGCCGGGGCGGCGGTCGGTTCAGCTGTTCGTCGTAGGCGGCGCGGCTTTCAGGGTCGGACAGGGCTTCGTGCGCCGCGTTCACGGCGGCCATGCGCACATGGGCATCGGCGGCCTTGCTGACATCCGGATGGTGCTGGCGCGCCAGCTTGCGGTAGGCCTTCTTGATCGCGTCAGCCGGGGCGCTGCGCGCCACGCCCAGCGTCTGGTAATGGTCCTGGGCGGCCATGGGGCTCAGTGCTTGTCCTTGTCCCGGCCTTTGCCTTCGCCACGGCCACCGCCCCTGTCGTCACCCCGTCCGTCACCCCGCCCGTCGCGCCGGTCATCGCGTCCGTCGTCACGGCGGCCCTCACCGCGTTCACCGCGTTCACCACGGTCGTCCCGACCCGGGTAGACCGGGTAGCGGTAGTGCTGTTCGCGCACCGCCTGCTGGCGTTCAGGTGCCTGCGGGTACTGCTCGCCGCTGTAGTGCCGCTGGTAGGTGGGCAGCGGCGCGGGTAGCGGTACGTTGCGGCGGTCCCAGCGGTCCCAGTTGCTGTGGCCCTGCTGCCAGTTGCGGCCGAAATGGTCGCCCCAGCGCGGGGCGGCATCGGCACGCCAGCCGCGGAAGAAGCCGGGTGGCTGGCGGTAATAGCGCACCGGCACGCGCAGCACGAACAGCGGCACGCTGTCGGGCTGGCGCGCCTGCCACGGGCCGTTGTACCAACTGCTCTCGAACCAGGTGTCGTCGCGGAAGACCCAGTACTGGCCTTCGTAGAAAAAGTAGTTGTTGTCGGCTTGCGGGTCGTAATACACCGGGTAGCCCGGCACGCGCACCAGACGTGGGTAGACCGGCACGTTGATGCCGATCTGCACACCGGGCAGGCTGACGCCGAAACTGATCTGTGCATCGGCCGGCAAGGCCGTCAGCAACAAGCCCGACAGCAGGCTGAGCAGCAGCACCGCGCCCTGCAAGGCCATGGGCCGTGCAGCAGAGCGCTGCGGGGTGGTCACCGGAACGCCGGTCAACAGGGGGGTGTTCATGCGTCGATGGTCGGGCCGTGGGGGCCACCGGTCTGTGCGCCGGCGTACAGCCCGGATGCGCGCCGGCGCGCCGGCACGCCAGCCCGATGTATGCCGACGCACAGACCGGCCCGCGCGCCCTGCTTACCGTGGCTTCAGGAGGCAGCCATCCGCCCGCAACCGCATGCGGCCAGGCTCTCCACCGGAAATTCCGGTCCCTGCAAGCAAGAGGAGTACACGATGAAACTGAAATTCAATACCGGCGCCGCGCTGACGGCCCTGACCCTGGGTGTGACCCTGGCCGCCGCGCTGGTGCTGCCGGCCTACGCCCAGAAGGCCGTGCCTGCCGCCCCCGCCGTCACCACCACCAACACCGAAACCGGCTCGGCCACGCGGTCGCAGGTGAAGATGGACACCAAGGAATTCCTGCGCACCCACCGCTGGAACGAGGCCGACAACAGCTGGTCGATGCGCTCGGGCATGGAACCGCCGGCCGGTGTGATGTCGCGGGCCGACGTGAAAGCGCAGCGCGACCTGTTCCTCAGCAACAACCGCTGGGACAACATCAACAGCCAGTACGTGCCCATCAAGCCCGCCCCGCGCGTGATGAGTTCGCTGACGCGCGCCCAGGTCAAGGCCGAAACCATCCAGTTCATGCGCACCCACGAATGGGACGAAGAGAACTCGGTGTGGAAGGACGTGCCCATGGCCAAGGGCAAAGGCAAGATGTAAGCACCGCCTGAACCCGGCCCGCTGGCGTTCACCGCCAGCGGACCCGGCTGGCAGCAAGGGCGCTCAGGCGCCCTTGCTTTTTGGCATCGGCCCGCAGGCCGCGCGCGGTCAGACCCAGTAGCCCGGGCGCTGGACGTTCTGGTGCAGGCGCATCTCGTACTCGCGGTGGATGGAACCCACGTCTTCGAAGACCGGGCTGGACTTGACCTGCTCGCGCGTCATGCGCACGTGAACCTTCTTCGTGGCCCAGTCGATGCGGTCCACCCAGTTCATGCCGACCAGCACCTTGTCGCCACCCGGCCACCACTTGCGGGTGTCCACGACCAGGTAGCGGATGGCCCAGTTCTCGTCGTCGAAGATGTAGTCCTGCACCGTGCCGATGCTGTCGTCGCTGGCCTGGATGTCGTAGCCGCTGACGCTGTCGCTGCTGCGCAGGTGGGTGTCACCCGACCGGAAGTCGCGGGCGTGCAGGGCCCGGTTGGCCTCGATCTCGGCGGTGGTCGCCACCGGCATCGGCGGGTAGGGCATGGCACCCATGGCCCACAGGCCGCCGCCGTCCCAGTACTCGGGGTAGCCGTAGTACTGCAGGTAGTCCCGTTCGTGCTGGCGCGTCACCGGCTGGTGGGTGTCCACGTCGGGGCTGTTGCGCACCTGGTCTTGCGTCAGCGCCACGTGCACGTGCTTGTCGCTGCCCAGCGGCTGCTTCACCGCGTAGGGCGAGACCAGGACTTCGCGGCCCGTCATCCAGGTGCCGGCGTCGACCACCAGGTAGCGGACGGTCCAGGTGCGGTCGTCGAAGTAGACATCCTTGACGTGGCCGATGTCGCCGTCGGTGGCGGTGACCTTGGCGCCGTTGATGTGGTTGATGCTGTTCAACATGGTGGGTTCCTTGGGGTGGTGGTCAGGCGGCTTCGGTGGTGCGACTGGCGCCACCTGGGCTGCGGGTGGACTCGAAGAGGAACCAGGTGCGGCGCTCGGTCTCGTCGATCCAGACTTCCAGCATCGAGGCGCTGGCGATGTCGCGGTGTTCGTCGCACAGGTCGTGCACGCTGCGCAGCTGCGCGGCCAGGCCGCGGTTGTCGTCACGCAGCTCGGCCAGCATGTCGCTGGGTTCGACGTATTCGGCGTCGTTGTCCAGCACGCGCTGGGTGCGCGCGATGTGGCCGATGGAGCGCAGCGTGGGCCCGCCCAGCTTGCGGCAGCGTTCGGCCAGCGGGTCGGTCATCGCAAACAACTCGTCGGCCTGCTCGTCCAGCATCAGGTGGTAATCGCGAAAGTGAGGGCCACTCATGTGCCAGTGGAAGTTCTTGGTCTTCAGGTACAGCGCGAACACATCCGCCAGCACCGCGTTCAGCGAGGCCGAGATGTCCTTGGTGGCCTGGGCCGTCAGGTCGGTGGGCGTGGCCAGCGGTGCACTGCGCCGGTGGGTCAGTTCGCGGCTGGAAGCCGAGATGGACGAAGGGGTCGAGACAGCAGCGGTCATGGGTTTTCTTCCGGGGTGGTGAGGGTCGGTGTTGGGGGTCTGCAGCGCTGCATGCTGGGCCGCGCTGCGGGCCTCGTCCGTACGCTGGCGAACGCTGGGCGACACCCCGCCGCGCAAGGGCTGCCGCGTTCGGCTTCGCACAGACGGCGGCCGTGCCCGGCGCCAAGCTGGGCTTGCGCGGGCCGTTACGCCCCCGAACCAGGACGACCATGAAAACCATCCAGAAAACCGCCCTTGCCCTTGCCGCCACGCTGCTGACGTGCAGCGCCTGGGCGCAGATTACCTTCTACGAGAACGACGGCTACCGCGGCCGCGCCTTCACCACCAGCAAGGCCGTGCGCAACTTCGGTAGCGTGGGCTTCAACGACCGCGCGTCGTCGGTGGTGGTGGACAGCGGGCGCTGGGAAGTCTGCGAGAACTCGAACTACGGCGGTGCGTGCGTGGTGCTGCGGCGCGGCAGCTATGCGTCACTGGGCGGAATGGGCTTGAACGACCAGCTCTCGTCCACCCGCCCCGCCGACACGCGCCGGGCCAGCGCACCCGAGGCGCCTGAACCCACGCGCGAGCCCGACTACGCCTGGCGCCGCCGCGCCAACGAAGCCGTCTTCAGTGCGCCGGTGAATTCGGTGCACGCGGTGATGGGCGCGGCCAGCGAACGCTGCTGGGTCGAACGCGAACAGGTGCGCGGCAACAACGAACCGAACGCCGGACGCGCCTTGCTGGGCGCGGTGCTGGGTGGTGTCATCGGCCACCAGATTGGCGGCGGCACGGGGAAGGACCTGGCCACCGTGGGCGGTGCGGTGGCCGGTGGCGTCATCGGGGCCCGCAGCGGCAACAACGGCAACGAAGACAGCACGCGCGATGTGCGCCGCTGCGCCACCACACCCAACGCCACCCCGGCCTACTGGGACGTGAGCTACACCTTCCGGGGCGTGCAGCACCAGGTGCAGATGGCCAGCGCGCCGGGCAAGACGATCAACGTCAACCGCGACGGCGAACCGCGCCAGTGAACGCCGGCCGGTGGGTCGGGCGGGGCCCGCGGCCGCGCTCGGTGCGCTGGCGCACTCAGGGTCTGTGGCGATAGCCAGATGCCGTTTTGTCCTCCAGCGCACAGACCCGCGCGGCTGGCGTGGCTACAACCGATGCATCCGAGATGAACCTCGGCCGACCCCACAACAACATCCCACGAAAGACAGACATGACATCCAAGAACCGCACCCTCAAGCTGCTGGCGCTGACCAGCATGGGCACCCTGCTGGCCAGCAACGCCCTGGCGCAAGACGCCGCCTACACCTACGGCGGCGTGTCCGTCGGCCAGTCGCACGGCAAGGCCGATGCCGGCGGCATGTCGGCCTACCAGTTGCGGGGCGCCACGCCGGCCGCCACCGTCACCGGCCTGCAGCGCGACGACACCGACAACGCCTACCGCCTGTTCCTGGGCTACCAGTTCAACCGCAACGTCGGCCTGGAAGCCAGCTTCTTCAACCTGGGCAAGTTCAACTACAAGGCCACCACCAGCACTGGCGGCACGTTGAGCGGCGACACCAAGATCCAGGGTGGCGGCGTCGACGTGGTCGGCGCGCTGCCGCTCAGCGACAACTGGTCGCTGCTGGGCCGTGTCGGTGGCCAATTCGCGAAGACGCGCAACGTCTTCACGGGCACCGGCGCCACCTACACGTCCAACCCCACGCCCAGCGCGCGCCAGTTCAACTACAAGGTCGGCGCCGGCCTGCAGTACACCGTCAGCCCGCACTTCCTGCTGCGCGGTGAAGCCGAGCAGTACCGCACCCGCGACGGCATCGGCGGCAACGACCGCGTGCAGGTCTTCTCGCTGAGCATGGTGTTCCCCTTCGGTGCCGGCGCCCAGCAACGCACGGCCATGATGCCGGCCGCCTACAAGCCGGTGGCCTATGTGGCGCCGGCCGCGCCGATGATCGCGGCCGCGCCGATGGTGGAAACCGCGCCGGTGGTGGTGGCCGTTGCGCCTGTGGCCCCCGTGGCGCCGATCGCCCCGCTGGCCGCCCCGGCACCGCGCCGCGTCAGCTTCACCGCTGAATCGCTGTTCGGCTTCGACAAGTCCGCCATCCGCCCCGAAGGCAAGGTGGCCCTGGACAGCTTCGCGCGTGACATGGCCGGCACCCAGTTCGACGTGATCGTGGTGGAAGGCCATGCCGACCGCCTGGGCAGCGAGGCCTACAACCAGACGCTGTCGGTGCAGCGCGCCGAAGCCGTCAAGGCCTATCTGGTCAGCACCGCCGGCATGGACGCCACCAAGATCAGCGCCAAGGGCATGGGCGAAGATTCGGTGTCGCAAGCCGGTGACTGCAAGGCCAGCCTGTCGGCCACCGAACTGCGCGCCTGCCTGCAGCCCGACCGCCGCGTGGACGTGGTCGTGACCGGCACCCGCTGAGCAGAACGCCAGGCCCAAAAAAAACGCCGCGCACTGCGCGGCGTTTTTTTGCGCCTGGGATTTACTTCATGCGCATGTCGTTGGCCACCGAGCTGACGCCCTTGACCTCGCGCGTCAGTTCAACGGCCTTGTCCATCGCCGGCTTGCTGCTGACGAAACCGCTGAGCTGCACGCGGCCCTTGAAGGTTTCGACGTTGATCTCGGCCGACTTCAGCATGGGTTCGTTCAGGATGACCGCCTTGACCTTGGTGGTGATCAGGGTGTCGTCCATGTATTCGCCGGCGCCTTCCTGGGTGCGCGTGGCGGCGCAGGCGCCCAGTGCCGAAACGGCGGCGACCATGCTGATCAGGGCGAGGCGACGGCTGAGGGTGGAGAGTTTGCTGTTCATGGTGTTTCCTTTGGGGGTGTGGTGAGAGGGGTTCAGGGACGGGATCACTTCAACATCGCATCGCCGGCTTCGGTGGCGAACACCACCTCCACGCGGCGGTTGCTGCGGCGGCCATCAGCGTTGTCATTGCTGCCGACCGGACGGGCTTCACCGAAGCCTTCGCTGCGCAGTCGGTCGCCAGGAACACCCTGGCCCACCAACGCGGCCTTGACGGCCTGCGCCCGGCGTTCCGACAACATCTGGTTCGAGGTGTCGCTGCCGACGCTGTCGGTGTAGCCCTCGATGACGGCGGTGCGCTGCGGGTAGCGCTTGAAGAACTCGGCCAGCTTGCCCATGGTGCGCACGCTGTCGCCTTGCAAGGTGGCCTGGCCGGTGGCGAAGAGCACGTCGCCCAGCGTCACGACGATGCCGCGGTCGGTCTTGCGCGCATTCATTTCGCGCAGCTGCGATTGCAGGTCGCCCAGTTGCGCGTCACGGCGGGCCAGCTGGGCCTGCTGGATGGCGTTGCTCTGCTGCGAATTGGCCAGCTGCTGGTTGGCAGCGGCAGCCGCCTGCTGCGAGCTCGCCAGTTGCTGGTTGGCATTGGCATTCGCCTGCTGGGCCGACGCCAGCTGCTGGCTGGTGTTGGCGTTGGCCTGCTGCGAATTCGCCAGCTGGCGTTGCGCCGCATCGACTTCCTGCGTGCGCAGCGCCAGGCGCATGCGGTCGCGCTCGGCAGCAGCACCGGCGGTGACGGCTTCGGCGGCGCGGCTGGCGGCGGTGTCCTGCGCAATGCCCACGCGCTGGCTGGCCAGGTAGGCCAGGTGGTCCACGGTGGCCATGCTGTCGCCGTTGGCCTTGGCCTGTTCGGCCACGCGCAGCGCTTCACTGGCGCGCTTCAATTCTTCCGGCGCCAGCGTGGTCACTTCGGTCTGGGCCTGCGCGGCGGTGTAGCGGCTCTTCGCCTGGTCCAGGGCCACATTGCGGTCGGGCACCGTGCTGCAGGCACCCAGGGTGCCGAGGGCGCCCAGGGCAACCAGCAGGCTGATGGCATTGCGCGCCAGGCCTTGCGGGCGGCGCGTGGTGGGGTTGGATGTGTGGTTCATGGTGTGCTTCATGGGTTGCTCGGCGTTCAGCGAACGGTCTTGCGGTTGATTTCTTCACGCAGCACGCGGGCCGCGTTTTCACTTTCGCTGGCGGCCAGGCCGGCACGCTTCGCCGCAGCGCGCTGTTCGGCCAGCTGCGCGTCGACCGTGGCTTCGTCGGCCATGCGGCGGGCCAGCATCGCGTCGCCGGCGGTGACCGCCGTGCGCGCACGGGCCAGCTTGCCCACGGCAGTGGCCAGTTCGGCGGGTGCCGATTCCTGCGTGCTGGTGGTGTTGGCGCGCTGCACGGCCGCTTCGGCCACTGCCAGCTGTTCGGTGGGCATGGGCGTCGATGCGCAACCGCCCAGGGCCAGCACCAAGGCGCTCGTGGCAGCCAGGGTGGTGAGCGTGGTCGCCGCCATCGTTCGGTAGTTTCTTTTTTCGTGGGTCATGGCGGGCTCCTGCTGCCGGGTCGTTGAAGGTCTGCAGGGGGTGATCGCACGGCCATCTGGCCACGGTTCCCGCCCTGAGTGCCGCAGTCTGGTCAGCAACGGCGAACCTGTCTGTTAGCCAGCGCACGGTGGCCACGCGCAGCCGCCAGGCGACGCGAAATAACGCCTGAAACGCAGCGGCGTTCGCTGCCGCACAGACCCCGCAGGCGCCAGCCGCGAGCATTCAATCTCCGATCGATGCCCTCACCCGGCAGCGCCTCTTCAACCCCCAGACCCAGGAGCCCGCCGTGCTGCACTACGCCATCGTTTTTCTCGTCATCGCACTGATCGCGGCCCTGCTGGGTTTCGGCGGTCTGGCCAGCGGCGCAGCCGGCATCGCGAAGCTGCTGTTTGCCGTCTTCGTGCTGCTGGCGGTGGTCAGCGGCGTCATCGGCCTGATGCGCCGGGGCTGAGTCCCGCTGGCATCGCCGCCCCCGATTTGCGTTTCCCTGTCCGTCCCCATCAACCCCCCCACGAAAGCGACACCACCATGAACAACCTCAACACCCCTTCAAGCATCGGCACCCAGATCAGCGACAGCGCGACCACCATGCTGGACGCCACCACCCACGCCGCCGGCAAGGTGCTGGACACCGTCAGCAGCGAGGCGCAGAACCTGGCGCAACGCAGCGGCCAGCTGCTGCAGGACGGCACGGCCCAGGTGCGCAAGCAGGCCGAAGCAGCGCGCGACGCAACGCGCGGCTACATCCAGCAAGACCCGATGAAGGCCGTGCTGATGGCCGCCGCCGCCGGTGCCGGGCTGGTCCTGCTGGGCAGCCTGCTGACCCGCAATTCGCGCGACTGACGACCCAGCCCCGCCGCGCTGCGCAGCCAGCCTGCGCAGGCCGGCACCGAGCCCGCGCCGAGCCGCGCACCCCCAGGAGATTTCACATGGCCCTGCCCGTCCGCCACGTTTTTGATACCCCACAGGCCCGCGCGGCCGCGCACCCGTCGGGCAGCCCGGCCTGGCGCAGCGACCCCACCGGCTTGCGCCGCCACCACGCCCACTGTGCGGCGGCCCGCCACCAACTGCACGGCCTGCAAAGTGCCGCCGAGGCGGTGGACGCTTTCCTGTCGCCGCGCTTCTTCTCGATGTTGGCCGTGCTGGGTGCCGGCGCCTTGCTGGTGGTCTGGTTGCTGGCTTGAAGGCGGGCCAGCGCGCGAAACCTGACGCAGGCGCTTTCTGATGCGCGCACACGGGCGAATCGGTACGGCGGCCGAGGCGCAAGCGCAACAGGACCGCGCGCTGCAGCAGTCGCTGCTGGCGCCCGCGCGCGGCCGACTGCAGCCGCCCATCCGCGACGAGTTGCTGGGCGCCTCCGGCTTCAGCCTCATCGGCCACACGCTGGCGCTGCAACACGGCGTGCCCGTGCGCGGCGGCCGCGCAGCGCCTTTCTTTCCGCGCCTGCGCGAGAACATCGACGTGCTGCACGAGGCCCACCGCGCCATCGCACAGCAGGAACGCAACGGCCGCCACGTCAGCCCGGCGGGCGTCTGGCTGCTGGACAACATCCACCTGGTGGTGGCGCAAACGCGCGAGGTGCACGACGGCCTGCCCCGCCGCTACTTCCGTGGCCTGCCCGTCCTGACCGGCGAAGCCTGGGCCGGCCTGCCGCGCGTCTACGCCATCGCCTGGTGCTACGTGGCGCACGCCGACAGCGCTTTCGAGCCGGCCCTGCTGGTCGACTTCCTGCGCGCCTACCAGCTGGAACACGCGCTGACCCAGGGCGAGCTGTGGGCCCTGCCCACCACCTTGCGCGTGGTGCTGGTGGAAAACCTGCGCCGCCTGGCCGAACGCGTGGCCGCCGAAGAAGCCGCCCGCGAGGCCGCGCACACGCTGTGCGACGGGCTGGAAGCGCCCGACGCGGTGGCCGGCAGCAGCAGCAGCGGCAGCAGCGAAGACGGCGACGATGCCCCCACCGCCCGCCCCGAAGCGCTGTTCGCGCGTTTGCGGGCGCGCGGCGTGCTGCGGTCGTTCGCGCTGCAGGTGATGCAGCGCCTGCACGCCGACCCGGAAACCGGCAGCACCCAGGGTGCGCGCCACCGCGAAGCGCTGCGCCGCGCACTGGCCGAAGCCTTGCCCGAGCCCGCCGCCGCGCAGGCCGAGCAACAGGCCGTGCAAGCCGCCGACAACCTGAGCGTGGGCAACGCCATCCGTTCGCTGCAGTTGCTGGGCAGCGCCGATTGGCGCGGCCTGATCGCCCAGGCCAGCGGCCTGATGCGCGCCCTGCTCGCCTGGCCGCCGTTTGCCGCCGAACGCGACGACACGCAGGACACCACGCTGCACGCCATCGAACGCCTGGCGCGGCGCAGCCGGCGCAGCGAAGAAGCCGTGGCCGCCACGCTGCTGGGCCTGGCGCAAACGCCGCTGGCCGCCGACCGCACCGGCGCCCACCCGCCCCACCAGGCCCTGGGCTATTGGCTGCAGGGCGAGGGCACCGTCGCGATGAAAGCGGCGCTGGGCCTGCGCCCGGGCCTGGTCCCGCGCTGGCGCGCCCACCTCGCCTTGCCGCTGCTGCTGGGCACGCTGGGCCTGGGCACGCTGGCGCTGACGGCAGCGTGGATGGCGCAGGCCATGCCGCACGGCGCCGGGGCGGCCGGGTGGGGGCTGGTGGCGCTGGTGGGCCTGCTGGCGATCTGGCCGGCCAGCGAAACCGTGATCGCGGCGCTGAACCGCCTGATCAGCGAATCGGTGCCGCCGCGCCGCCTGCCGCGTCTGGCCCTGGCCGGCGGCATACCGGCCGAACACCGCGTGCTGGTGGTGCTGCCGGCGCTGCTCAGCAGCCCGGCCACCGTGGCCGCGCTGGCCCAGCGGCTGGAAAGCCACCACCTGGCCAACCGCGAGACGCACGCCCAGTTCGCGCTGCTGACCGACTACGCCGATGCCGACACCGAACACAGCGCCGCCGACGCCCCGCTGCTGGCCGCTGCCGTGGCCGCCATCGACGCGCTGGAAACCCGCCACGGCAACCACCTGGCCGGGCCTGACGGCGCGGTGCGCCCGGGGCCGACGCGCCGCTTCCTGCTGCTGCACCGCGACCGGCAGTGGAGCGACAGCGAACAGCGCTGGATAGGCTGGGAACGCAAGCGCGGCAAGCTGGAACAGCTGGTGGCGCTGCTGGCGGGCGACGCGAACGCGCCGGCGGCAGCGGCCGGCCCGCCCCTGCACCGGCCGGCCTTCGTCGACCTGGGCGCCCGCTCGCAGCCGCTGCCCGGCACGCCCTACATCGTCACGCTGGACAGCGACACCGTGCTGCCGCCCGGCGCGCTGCGCGAACTGGCCGGCATCGCCGCGCACCCGCTGAACCAGCCGCGCATCGACCTGCAGCAGCGTCGTGTCGTCGGCGGGCACGGCATCCTGCAGCCGCGCATCGTGGCCGCCTGGCCGACGGGCCCGCAGGGCCAGTTGCTGGGCCCGGAACAGGCCACGGTGTTTCACCGCCTGTTTGCCGGCGCCAGCGGCAGCGACCCCTACAACGCCGTCGCGTCCGAGGTCTACCAGGACCTGTTCGACGAAGGCAGCTTCACCGGCAAGGGCCTGTTGCACGTGGCCGCGATGCAGGCCGTGCTGGGCGGCAGGCTGCCCGCCGACCAGGTGCTCAGCCACGACCTGCTGGAAGGCTGCATCGCGCGCTGCGGCAGCGTCAGCGACGTGGCCGTCATCGAACCCGCGCCCGATCACGCCGACGTGGCCGCGGCCCGCACCCACCGCTGGACGCGCGGCGACTGGCAGCTGCTGCCCTTGCTGGCGCAGGCCCGGCACTACGGCCTGCGCGCCATCGCGCGCTGGAAGCTGCTGGACAACCTGCGCCGCTCGCTGGTTGCGCCGGCTGCGCTGCTGCTGCTGGTCCTGGGCCTGGCCGGCGGGCCGGTGTCGCCCTGGGCCGCGCTGGCGCTGGCCGCAGCGGCCTTCGGCGCGGGCCCGCTGGTCGGCGCCATCACCGGCCTGGCGCCCAGCCGCGACGACCTGGCGCTGCGCCACTTTGCGCGGCAGGCGCTGGCCGAGCTGGGCCGCACGCTGCTGGGCCTGGCCTGGCAGATCGCGCTGTGGCTGCGACTGGCCCTGCTGCTGCTGGACGCCGTGGCCCGCGCGCTGTGGCGCACCCGGATCAGCCGGCACGGGCTGCTGCAGTGGACCACTGCGGCCGCTGCCGAAGCCGCCGCGCAGCAGGGCCCGCTGGCCTTGCTGCGGGCCCACGCGGGCGTGACGCTGGCCGCTGCCGTGCTGGGCGCTGCGCTGCTGGCCTGGGGCACGCCCACGCCCGGGCTGACGCTGGCGTTGTGTGCCCTGTGGATGGCCACGCCGCTGTGGATCGCGCTGGCCAGCCGCCCTGCGGCCGAGCCGGCGCCCCTGTCCGCTGCCGACGCCGACTACCTGCGCGGCGTGGCCCACGACACCTGGGCCTGGTTCGCCCAGCACGTCAACGCCGGCAGCAACCACCTGCCGCCCGACAACGTGCAGACCGTGCCGCGCGAACTGGTCGCCGAGCGCACATCGCCCACCAACATCGGCCTGTACCTGCTGTCGCTGGCCTGCGCGCGGGCCTTCGGCTGGGTCAGCACCGAACAGATGGCCGACCGCCTGCAGGCCACGCTGGACACGCTGGACCGCCTGCCCCGCGAACGCGGCCACTTCATGAACTGGATCGACACGCGCACGCTGCAGACGCTGGCCCCGGCCTACGTGTCGGCGGTGGACAGCGGCAACCTGTGCGGCCACCTGCTGGCGGTGGCCACGGCCTGCGACGAAGCGGCGGCCGAGGGCGCGGGTGCGGGTAATGCGCCAGCCGGCGACACGCCCGTGCTGCAAGCCCGCCTGCGTGCGCTGGCCGCGCGCTGCCGGCAGCACGCCGAAGCCGCCGATTTCGCTTTTCTGTACGACCCGCGCCGCCGCCTGCTGCACATCGGCTGGCGCGTGGCCGAGCAGCAGCTGGACGCCGGCCACTACGACCTGCTGGCCAGCGAAGCCCGCCTGGCCAGCCTGTGGGCCATCGCCAAGGGCGACCTGCCGGCCACGCACTGGGCCGCGCTGGGCCGGCCTTTCCAGGCCACCGTGCGCGAAGTGGGCTTGCGCTCCTGGTCGGGTTCGATGTTCGAGTACCTGATGCCGGCCCTGGTGCTGGACGAGCCGCGCGGCAGCGTGCTGGCCTGCGCCAGCCACATGGCCGTCGAGGAACAGCGCGGCTATGCCCAGGCGCACAGCGTGCCCTGGGGCGTCAGCGAATCGGCCTACGCGGCCGCCGACCGCACGCTGGCCTACCCGTACGCGCCGCAAGGCGTGCCGCGCCTGGCGCTGCGCCGCACGCCGCCCGACGAACGCGTGGTGGCGCCCTACGCCAGCGCGCTGGCCACGATGGTGGAACCGCAGGCGGCCGTGGCCAACCTGCAGCGCCTGGAAGGCCTGCAGGCACGCGGCCCGCTGGGCTTCATCGAGGCCCTGGACTACACCGCCAGCCGCCAGGCCGAGCGAGGCCTGAGCGGCGCCGCAGCAGCCGCCACCGACGGCCCGCACTTCACCGCCGTCAGCACCGGCATGGCCCACCACCAGGGCATGGCGCTGGTGGCGTTGGCCAACGTGCTGCTGCACGGCCTGCCGCGCCGCTGGGCGATGGCCGACGCGCGGCTGGCCGCCGTGGCCTGCCTGCTGCAGGAACGCGTGCCGCGCGAAGTGGCGCGCTTGAAGGAACCGGCGCCCAACCCGCAGCGCGGCGAAGCCGCCAGCGACGAGACGCGCGCCCCGCGCGAAGTGCTGCCCGGTGCGCACGCGCTGCAGCGCACGCAGATGCTGGCCAACGGCCGCTACAGCGTCACGCTGCGCGCCAACGGCGCGGGCTGCAGCCGCCTGGGTGAGGTGGACATCAGCCGCAGCCGC
>JANPHI010000364.1:0-2171 GCA_031424355.1 Betaproteobacteria bacterium | reverse complement strand
CCAGCAGGATGCTGCCCAGGATGATGAAGCCGCGCGACCGGCCGCGCAGGAAACTCAAGCTCATCGGCCGCGGTCAGTCGTTCAACTCGAACAGCGCCGTGCCATCGCCGTTGTCCTTGACCAGTTTGACCTGCGGCACCTGCGGCAGCACCTTCAGTGCGGCGCTGCCGCCCACGAAGCGCAACTTGACGCCGGGCACCGGCAGGATGCGCCAGTTGCCGTCGGCACTGGGCTGCACCTGGCGTGTGGACTGCAGGTAGTCCAGCAGGGCCTGGCGGTTTTCGTCCGGTGCGGACAGGATGATGTTGTTGCCATCCAGCCCGGGGAAGGCGCCGCCACCACTGGCCCGGTAGTTGTTCGTGACGACGGCGAACTCGGCCTTCTCGTCAATCGGCTGGCCGTTGAAGCGCAGGTCCTTGATGCGGTGCGCGTCCGGCCCCACCAGCTTGCCGCTGCGTTCATAACGTGCGTTCTGCGTGACATCGATGCGGTAGGTGACGCCGTCGATGGTGTCGAAGTTGTAGCTGGGGAAACCGGCATTGATCAGGTTCTGCTCGGGCGGCCCCGCGGGATCAATGCGGTTGAAGGCCGCAGCGCTCATCTCCAGCCATTCACGCACCTGGGCACCGTTCAGCTTCACGATGCTGACGGTGTTGGGGTAGACATAGAGGTCGGCCACGTTGCGCACGGCAATCGGACCGGCAGGGATGTCGGTGTAGTAGTTGGCGCCGCCGCGGCCGCCGGTCTTGAAGGGCGCGGCGGCGGACAAGAGCGGCAGCTTCTCATGCGGCGTGCCGGCCAGCGCCTTCTTGCCGTAGGCCAGCTGGGCCAGCGACACCAGTTGCACCGAGGGGTCGTCCAGCACCTGGGCAAAGTAGCTGTAGATGGGCGCCAGGGTCTGCGCCACTTCGGCGCGGATGAAGGCCAGCGTGCCAGTGTGTTCGTCCTTGATCAGTTCGGCCACGGCCGGGTCGGGTTCGACCAGCGGCTTGCGCGCCTCGCGGTCGTAGACGGGGCGCAGCGCGCCACGGCCGTCGGTCACCTTCCAGGTGCCGCTGCTCTTGTCCAGTACCAGATCCATCACGCCCAGGTGGCTGCCCCAGAAGCCGGGCATCACCGCGGGCCCGCCGTTGATGGTGCCGCGGTCCAGGTCCACCTTGGCGTGGCGGTTGAAGAAACGGCCGGGGAATTCGCCATGCGAGTGCCCGAACAGGATGGCGTTGACACCCGGCACTTCGGCCAGCCGTGCGACGGTGTTTTCAGCGAAGAACACGGTCTCGCCGAACTCGAAGCCGGAGTGGGCCAGCACCACCACCACATCAGCCCCTTCGGCGCGCATCTTCGGCACCAGCGTGCGTGCGGTCTGCGGGATGTCCTGCGGTGCGACACGGCCCAGCAGGTGGATGCGGTCCCACTGCATGATCTGCGGTGGCACGAAGCCGATGACGCCGATGCGCAGCTTCTGCGTCTGGCCCGCTTCGTCGGTGAAGCTGCGGTCCAGGATCACATAGGGCTTGAACGCGTTCTGGCCCTTGCCGGGGCCTTCGTCCAGCATGACGTTGGCGTTGACGTAGGGGAACTTCGCGCCCGGCAGCGCAGCGCGCAGGAAGGGCAGGCCGTAGTTGAACTCGTGGTTGCCCACGTTGGCGGCGTCGTAGCCCAGCGCGTTCATGACCTTGTAGGCCGGGTGCACCTGGCCTGCCGGGCCGGTGCCCTGCGGCTTGACGCGGGCCACAAAGTCACCCAGCGGGTTGCCCTGCGGCAGGTCGCCGTTGTCGAACAGCAGGTTGTTCCTGGACTCGGCGCGTGCGGCCCGGATCAACATGGCCGTGCGGGCCAGGCCGTAGTCCTCCACCGCCTTGTCCTGGTAGTAGTCGTAGGACATCAGGCTCATGTGCACGTCGGTCGTGCCGAGGATGCGCAGCTTCAGTGTCTGCGCGCAGGCGCTGCCCGCGAGCAGGACCAGGACGAGGGCGGTGGCAAGTTGGATCATGGTGCGGCAGAGCGGGGTCGAGGGCGGGGTCGAAGGCCGGGAGGCTACCAACATCAGCGCTGGCACGGGAGCAGCGGCTCGGCGATGGCGCAGTCGTCGGGCACGGGCTTGGCGAGATTGGCGTCTATCGGCATGGGCTTCTGCTCGGCCATGACACAGCCGTCGGCCACACGGTGGC
>JANPHI010000363.1:0-4852 GCA_031424355.1 Betaproteobacteria bacterium | reverse complement strand
GCGCCCGGCTTCGGCGATCGACCCTGTCTCCGCGATGGCCTGCAGCACGTCGGCCTTACCGGGGCCGATGGCCACAGCGTGCTTGACCTGGACGCGAAAACGCGTCTTGGCATCCAGCGGCGAGGTGCTGAGCGTGGGCTTCATGGTGCCCTGCATTCTCGCTCGACTGCCCTGAACGCCCTCTGCCGCCCTCTGCCGCCCTCTGCGACCTGTCGCGCAACCTGGGCGATATACTTGCTTGGCGATATCGCCTTTAGAAGATATCGACTCGCCTCTTTTGCCTTGTTGCTTGCCTGCTCGGAGAACTGCCGTGCCACCGCTTCGCCGCCACTTCGCTTTCGCATTGGCCACGCTCGCGCTGTGCAGCACCGGCCTGCTGCCACTGCATGCGCAGACCCTGCCGACTGTGGCTGCCGCTTCCGACCTCAAATTCGCGATCGAGGAGGTAGCTGCGCGCTTCGAGAAAGAGACCGGACAGAAGATGCGCCTGGTCTTCGGTTCGTCGGGTAACTTCAAGACCCAGATCCTGCAGGGTGCCCCCTTCCACCTGTTCATGTCGGCCGACGAGGGTTTCGTCTATGAACTCGCCGACGCGGGCAAGACCGACGACCGAGGCCGCGCCTATGCGGTGGGCCGCATTGGCATCATGGTGCCGCCGGGCTCGCCCCTGAAACCGGACGGCGAGCTGAAGGACTTGGCCGCAGCGCTCAAGGATGGCCGGGTGCAGAAGTTCGCCATCGCCAACCCCGACCACGCGCCCTACGGCGCCCGTGCCAAGGAGGCTCTCCAGCACGCAGGCCTGTGGAGCGCGATCGAGCCCAAGCTCGTACTCGGCGAGAACATCTCGCAGACGGCGCAGTTCGCCACTTCGGGCTCCACGCAAGGCGGCATCATTGCCCTGTCGTTGGCGCTGGCGCCCGCCGTGGCCAAGACAGGCAGCTTCCAGCTGATACCGGAGGCATGGCACAAGCCGCTGAAGCAGCGCATGGTGCTCGTGAAGGGCGCGCCGGCGGCGGCCAAAGCGTTCTACGACTACATCTCTACACCCGCAGCGCAGGAGCTCATGGTTCGCTACGGTTTCGCCATGCCCAAGGACTGACGGGTAGCGGCCATGGACTGGCAGGCGCTGGTTCTTTCGCTGGAGTTGGCCGCCGCCACCTTGGCCGTGCTGCTGCCCAGCGGTCTGTGGCTGGGCCGCTGGCTGGCCCGCACCCGGTTTTCCGGTAAGGCCTGGATCGAGGCATTGGTGGTGCTGCCGCTGGTGCTGCCGCCCACGGTGCTGGGCTACTACCTGTTGGTGTCCATGGGCGGTGCTTCGCCGCTCGGGGCCTTGGCGCAGCAGGTGTTTGGCACCTCGCTGACCTTCAACTTCCTGGGCCTGCTGATCGCCTCGGTGATCTTCAACGTGCCCTTCCTGGTGCAGCCGGTGCAGCGCGCCTTCGAGGCCATCCCGGCCAACCTGGCCGAGGCCGCAGCCGTCAGCGGCCTGTCGGCCTGGCAGACCTTCTGGCGGGTGGAACTGCCGCTGGCCTGGCCGGGTGTGCTGTCGGCCTGCGTGCTGACCTTCGTGCACACGCTGGGTGAATTTGGCGTGGTGCTGATGGTGGGCGGCAGCATCCCGGGCGAGACCAAGACCATCGCCATCTCGATCTACGACAAGATGCAGTCGTTCGATCTCGTCGGTGCCAACCAGATGGCGCTGCTGCTCCTGCTGTTCTCGCTGGGGGCCGTGGGCGCGTCGTTTTTCGCCTCGGCACGGCTTGCGGTGCGGCGGTGAGTCCCCCCGACCTGAAGGCCACGCTGGCGCTCGAAGTCGAGGTCGAGCAGAGCTCGCCGATGCTGCTGTCCGGTAGCCTGCGCTGCGAGGCGGGCGAGCTGCTGGCGCTGGTCGGTCCCTCGGGCGCCGGCAAGACATCGCTGATACGCGTCCTGGCGGGGCTGATGCGACCGCAGCAAGGGCGCGTCATCGTGGGCGACGAGGTCTGGTGCGACACGGCGCAGGGCATCTTCCTGCCGCCGCAGCGCCGGCATGTGGGGCTGGTGTTCCAGAACTATGCGCTGATGCCGCACCTGGACGCGCTGGGTAATGTGGCCCTTTCTTTGCTGCACCTGCCGAAGGATGCGCGCATGCAGCAGGCGCGCCGCTGGCTCGACCATGTCGGCTTGAGCAGCGAACAACAGGCCCGACGGCCCGCCACGCTGTCGGGCGGGCAACAACAGCGGGTTGCGGTGGCACGGGCGCTCGCGCGGGAGCCACGCTTGCTGTTGCTTGACGAGCCCTTTTCGGCGGTGGACCAGATGAACCGCCAGGGGCTGTACCGCCTGCTGGCCGACTTGAGGCAAGACTTGGGCATCCCCATCGTGCTGGTGACGCACGACCTGAACGAGGCCCGTATGCTGGCCGACCGGCTGGTGGTGATGGACGGCGGCCGGGTGCTGCAGGCCGGTACGCCTGCCAGCATCCACAGCGCGCCACGCAACGCCCGTGTGGCTGATTTGGTGGGCATCCAGAACCGGTTCAATGGCGTCTGGATCGGCTCGGCCGACGAATCTGGTTGCGGAAGGCTGCGGTGGCTGGGTGACACCGCCGACGATGCGGCGGCACCAGTGCTTGAGGTGCGCGACAAAGGCAAGCTGCCGGCCGGGCACGCGGTGACATGGGTCATTCCGAACGATGGCATCTTGCTTGTAGACCCGGACGCGGGGCGCCCGGGCGACTATGAGGTCGAGGTCGTCGAAGCGCGTCATCTGGGCGAGATCACGTTGGTGAAGCTGCGCGTGAACGCCGTTCCCGGCGCCCATCTGGTGCTGACCCTGGCCGGCGCGCAGCGGCAGGTGCTGGCGACTGGCGCGCGACTCGTCGCCCGTCTCGACCTCGACGGCATTCATGTAATGCCGTTGCGCGCAAGGCTCGATGCGGCGCAGGGTGCCGGCTGACGCGCCATGTCCAGCGCCAGTACCGGTTCGTTGCAGGCTGGCTGGCGGCCCTTCGCGGCCGGCGCAGCCGTCGGTGTGCTCGGCGGGCTGATCGGGCTGGGCGGTGCGGAGTTCCGGCTGCCGCTGCTGATGATGTTCGGCCTGGCCGTGCTGCCTGCCGTCATCGTCAACAAGGCCATCAGCCTGGTGGTGGTGATATCGGCGCTGGTGTTTCGCAGCGCGGACGTGACGCCGCTGGAGGTGGCGGCGCAGTGGCCGGTGGTCGTCAATCTGTTGTTGGGCAGTCTGGCCGGTGCGTGGCTTGCCGCCGGCTGGGCCACGCGCTGGCAAGGCAAGACCTTGCAGCGGGTGATCGCCTTGCTGCTGGTGCTGATCGCCGGCGCATTGCTGCTGGGGCATGAACCGGGGGGCACGGCGCCAGCCCTGCAGGGCACCGCGCTGTGGCTGGCCGGAGTGGTGGCCGGGTTCGCGATCGGTGTGGTCGCTTCGTTGCTGGGCGTGGCAGGTGGCGAACTGTTGATCCCGACGCTCGTACTGCTGTTCGGCATCGAGCTGAAGCTGGCCGGCAGCGTCTCGCTGGCCATCAGCTTGCCCACGATGCTTGCGGGCTTTACGCGCTACAGCCGTGACACCAGCTTCGAGGTCTTGTACCGGCACCGGGGGTTCGTGCTGGCAATGGCAGCGGGCTCGCTGGCCGGCGCGGCCGTAGGCGGGCTTCTGCTGGGCGCGGTACCCTCAGCGATGCTGCTGCCGACGCTCGCAGGCATCCTGCTTGTGTCGGCGGCGAAGACTTGGCTGCATCTTTGAGCGGACTTGCGCAAAGAGAACAAATTACGCGGCCTCGACCCCCTCAGGGTGAACCTGTGGCGACTGCTGCTTTTGAGCATCAGCTTCGGCTTTGGGTCGTGAAGAGAAATTCGAGTTGCCGCCCGACAGCAGTCACTCGGCCTCGCAGGTGACCACGGCGCATTTCGATTGATAAGTGCCGAACCGCGCGGCGCGTCACACTAGCCTCGTGCCTGGTGCTTCTGAACGATCGTGAGTTCGGGCAGGACATCGCGGTACTCCGGGATGAGTGCATTCAAGCGCGACATGCGATGGCCCTCGTCTTCGATCAAGACAGCAAAGAGAGCCGCCGCCATCGTTGAAATCGCGTTCGACGTCTCGATGACCTGAAGCACCAGCGGCAGGGGGAAGCCTTCGCTGTGACGCTTCAAAGGCTGGAAGCCACCATGGACAAACGAGTTCAGGCTGTGGCGCAGAACTTTATCGACTCGGCCGACCTCGTCGACCAGGACACGAGGCGCGTTGCAGCCTTCTTTGCGCAGTGCCTTGAGCATGTCGCCGTACACGGCAACCTTGCGGGCCTGTGCGTCGGCCTCGACCGTGAGTTCGCGCTCAAGCGCCTCGATTTCCTGTTCTGTTGCGGCGTAGATTGCCCAGGCGCCCCGGAGCATGGACTCGAATTGCATGCGCAGCGTCGCAGTGGCCGTGTTGGGGTTGCCGCGTGCCATCAAGACGAGAAGAGAGTCCCCGTGCTCCATCGACAGGCTGATGGCGGTCGTCGCGACATCCGTGCCGTGCAGGTCGATGACCTCAAGGCCTTCGTCGTCCAGAGCAAGCGTCTGCGCCATCGCCTCATGCAACTGGCCAGAGCGCTGCAGCTTCCGGTCAATCAGTTCGTCGGTCTCACCGGCTCCGATTTCACTGCCCATGCGCGATAGAACCTTCTTGCTTGCTGTTGGTGATGATCGCGAAGCCTGATCACCGGTTCGCGAAAGCCGCACTGAACTGACTCGCGGCAATCGAGGCGGTCACCGGCTTCTGCAGGAACAGCAGCCCATGTTCTTCGATGGCCGCCACGAGGGCTTTCTCGTCGACATCCTTGGTGCCCGCCTTGCCGGTCAGCAACGCG
>JANPHI010000362.1:0-4241 GCA_031424355.1 Betaproteobacteria bacterium | reverse complement strand
GATTTCTGCTTGAACTGGAAGGTGGTGCCGGCCAGGAAGCTGGGCGGCGAGATGCGCGTCAAAGCGGTGGCGGCCGGCATCAGCACCACATCGACGTCGCCGCTGTGGATGCGCCACAGCGTGGCCAGGCGCTCGCTGATCAGGTCCTGGTGCGGGCTGAAGGTGTCGTAGGGCAGGGTCTCCCAGTCGGGAAAGACGGCCACCCGCAGGCCCGACTCGAAGAAGGGCAGTTCATCGGCCAGCCGCGTGGTGTCGGACGGCTCGGCGGTGAAGATGGCCAGCACACGCTTTTTGCCGAGGACGGCGTCGGCGTGGCTGCGCGCCAGGCGGGCCAGCAGCAAGGCATCGCCCGAGCCGGTGGGGCGGGGCAGCGTGTAGCGCTGGCCGGTGGGTATTTGGGGGAGTTGCATCGAGCCGAAAGCGAAGCGCAAAAAGCAGATCGCCCCGGAAGCCTGGCTCGCGGGTTGGCGAGTGGTCGTCCAGCGGGGCGTGAACCGGGGCATGAAGGGCTCGATTCTAGAATCCGCCGCCATGCCGACACCGCCCCGCTGTTTTGCCCTCGTGCCCTGCGCCGGTGTCGGTGCGCGAGCCGGCGTGGGCGGGCCCAAGCAGTACGCCCTGCTGCGCGGGCAGGCGGTGGTGACCCACACGCTGGCCGCGCTGGCTGGCGTGCCGCGCATCAGCGCCACGCTGGTGGCGCTGGCGCCCGACGACACGGTTTTCGAGCGCCACGCGCCGGGCTTCGTGGGCGAACGCGCTTGGGTCGCCCGCTGCGGCGGCGCCACCCGCGCCGACACGGTCACCGCCGGCCTGCACGCGCTGCGTGAACGCGGCGTGCAGGACCACGACTGGGTGCTGGTGCACGACGCCGCGCGCTGCCTGCTGCAGCCGGCCTGGGTGGACCGCTTGATCGACGCCTGCGCAGGCCACGCCGTCGGCGGCCTGCTGGCTTTGCCGCTGGCCGACACCCTGAAGCAGGCCGATGCGGCCGGCCATGTGGCGACCACGCTGGACCGCGCGGCCAAGTGGCTGGCGCAAACGCCGCAGATGTTCCGCTTCAGCCTGTTGCAACGCGCCCTGGCTGTTGCGGCCGCGGCGGGCACAGCGGTCACCGACGAATCCGGCGCCGTCGAAGCGCTGGGCCTGTCACCGCTGCTGGTGGCCGGCGACATCGAGAATTTCAAACTCACCTGGCCCGCCGATTTCGCGCTGGCCAAGCGCTTGCTGGGCACACGATGAAAGACGCGATGACCCCCACCAACCCCGCGCTTGCGATGCGCATCGGCGAGGGCTGGGACACCCACCAGCTGGTCACCGGCCGGCCCCTGGTGCTGGGCGGCGTGACCATCCCGCACAGCCACGGCCTGCTGGGCCATTCCGATGCCGACGCGCTGCTGCACGCCATCACCGACGCGCTGCTGGGCGCCGCCGCCCTGGGCGACATCGGCCGCCATTTCCCCGACACCGCCGCTGAATTCAAGGGCGCCGATTCGGTGGTGCTGCTGCAGGAAGCGGCCCGCCGCGTGGCGGCTGCGGGCTACAGCATCGTCAACATCGACAGCACCATCGTCGCCCAGGCACCGAAGCTGGCGCCGCACATTCCGGCGATGTGCGCGCGGATCGCCGCGGCGTTGGGGCTGGAACTGGGTGCGGTGAACGTCAAGGCCAAGACGGCCGAGAAGATGGGGCCCGTGGGTGAGGGCCGCGCCATCGAGGCGCGGGCGGTGTGCCTGCTGGCACGGGCCGCCCGCTGAAGACCGCAAGCCGGGCGCGCCGCGTGAGGCCGGCGCGCTCAGGCCGTCAGGCCTGAATGTTCAGGCTTGCTGGCCCTGCTGGCCGGCATGGCGCTTCTGGCGCGAGCGCAACAAGCCGCCGACCGCGCCCAGCGACAACAGCATCATGGCCGAGGTGGGCAGCTCAGGCACCGCGCCGATGACCACCTGACCCAGACCCGTGCTGCTGTTGAGGTGCCCGGTGTAGTCGCCCAGGGCGCCATTGCTGAACGAGGTGACCACCAGGTAGTACTGGGTGCTGGCCGTCAAGGCCTTGGTGGCCAGCGACAGGCTGCCGGCTCCCGAGTCGTCGTCGGCAATCAGGGCATTCGTCAGTGCCGCCAGCGGGTTGAAGGCGTTCTGGTAGATCGTGATGAAGGTGTCGTCGGCCGTGCCCGGGCTGAAGACCGCCGACAGCGTCTCGGCCAGGTAGGTGTCGTTCAGCGTGACGTAGAACGGCAGCACGTCATAGCGCACGGCCGTACCGGCAGCGCTGAGGCCCGATGGCGGATTGCCTGACAGCGTGCGGTTGTAGGTGGGGTCGGTGGCGCTGAGCGTTCCCGCAAATGGAACATCGACGGCCAACGCCAGCTGGGACAGACCCAGCATGGTGCCCAAAGCGACCCAGGAACGTACAGAACGCATGGCTGAACTCCGGTTGATGTGCGACACCTTCGAAGTTAGCAAAAGGTGCGCCACGACAACTCGGGGTAAACGTGCAGGCTAACGCAGATGCGGGGGGTGCAACACGGGGCCCGGCAGGCCGGCCGCAGACCGCTCAGGGCGCCCGTTTCAAGCGCAGGTGCGCCACCAGACCGCCGTCGGCGGCGTTGGCCAATTCCAGGCTGCCGCCCATGCGCTGCATGGCTTTTTCGACGATGGCCAGCCCCAGACCGGCACCGGTGGCGGCGGTGCGGGCGGCGTCACCGCGAAAGAAAGGCGTCGTCAGCTGCGGCAGTTTTTCGGGGCTCACCCCGGGTCCCTGGTCGCGCACGCTCAAGATCACCCAGGGCCCGGTCTTCTGCGCCGTGACCACCACATCGGCCACGCCGGTGTAGGTGCCGCGACCGTAGCGGCGGGCGTTCTCGAACAGGTTCAGGAAGACGCGGCCGAGTTCGGTTTCGTCGGCCATCACCACCAGGTCGGCCGGTATCTTCGACGTGATGCGGATCTGCGACGGGTCGCGGAAAACCGCCGACTCGCGCGCCACCAGCGGCGTCACATCCACCGGGCGAACCTGCGTTTCGCCAGGGCGCGCGTAGTCCATGAACTTGTCGATGATGGCGTCGAGCTGGTCGATGTCCAAAGCCATGTTGGCCTTGGCTTCTTCGTCGGAAAAGCTCATCTCGGTTTCCAGGCGCAGCCGGGCCAACGGCGTGCGCAGGTCGTGGCTGATGCCGGCCAGCATCACCGCGCGGTCTTCTTCCACCCGGGCCAATTCGCGGGCCATGCGGTTGAAGCCCATGTTGACCTCGCGGATCTCGCTGGTCAGCGTGTTCTCGTCCAGCCTGGAATCGAGATCGCCTTCGCGGATGCGGCTGGCCGCGAAAGACAGCTGGCGCAGCGGGCGGTTGATCAGGCTGGCGATGGCCACCGAAGCCACCAGCGTGGCGGCCAGCGCGATGCCGGTCCAGATCATCCAGGTGCTCTGGTTCAGCGGGCTGCCGTGGGTCGAATCGGCCTGCAGCCAGTAGCGGTCGCGGTCGATGGAAAAGCCCACCCACATGCCCGGCGTGCCGTTGACGCTGCGCGCCACGATGGCGTCGGGCCCCAGCACGCCGCGCAACTGCTGGCTGACCAGCCGCGTGTAGCGGTCGGTCTCGAAGCTTTCCCACTGGTCGGCCGGCTCACGCGGCGTGACGCGGGTGGCTTCCTGGGCGCTCAAGCCCTTCAGCAGCGTGACGCGGTTGATGCCATCGGTCTGCTTCAGGGCCGCGCGCGCCAGGCTCACCAGGCCTGCGGTCTGCCGGGCCGACTGCACCGCGCGAGGTTCTAGTTCCAGCGCGCGCAGCGTCTGCAGCCACGCGAAAACGCCGCCCGCCAGCAAGATGGCCAGCAGGAAAAAGGTGCGCCAGAACAGGCTCAGGCCCAGGGCCGAGCGGCGCTGCGGGGGAAACATCCCCGCCAGGGTGTCGAGGTGGGTTCTCAGTGCGCACCATCAGGGACGAAGACGTAACCCACACCCCATACCGTCTGGATGTAGCGCGGCTGCGCCGGGTCGGGTTCCAGCATCTTGCGCAGGCGCGAGATCTGCACGTCCAGGCTGCGGTCGAAGGGTTCGAATTCACGGCCGCGCGCCAGTTGCGCCAGCTTGTCGCGGCTGAGCGGTTGGCGCGGGTGGCGCACCAGGGCCTTGAGCATGCTGAACTCGCCGGTGGTCAGCGCAATCTGCTCGCCGTTTTTCGACAGGCGGCGCAGCGACAGGTCGAACTCGAAAGGCCCGAAGTTCACGACCTGCGTTTCCTTCGA
>JANPHI010000361.1:0-4035 GCA_031424355.1 Betaproteobacteria bacterium | reverse complement strand
CTTGGCCAGCGCATTCGTCACGCTGACGCCCACGCCGTGCAGGCCGCCGCTGAAGCTGTAGGCGCCGCCGGCGCCCTTGTCGAACTTGCCGCCGGCGTGCAGGCGCGTGAAGACGATTTCCACCACCGCCACCTGCTCTTCAGGGTGCAGGCCGAAGGGGATGCCGCGGCCGTCGTCGTCCACGCTGACCGAGCCGTCGCCGTGCAGCGTGACGGCCACCTTCTTGCCGAAGCCGGCCAGGGCTTCGTCAGCGGCGTTGTCGATGACCTCCTGCACGATGTGCAGCGGGTTGTCGGTGCGGGTGTACATGCCCGGCCGCTGCTTGACGGGCTCCAGGCCCTTGAGAACGCGAATCGAGGCTTCGCCGTAGCTGCTGACGGGGCTGTTTTGCTTGATGGAGGGCATGCGGCCAATTCTAGGAGCCGCCCCCAGGCCCGCCGGCGCGAGCCTCAGCCGTAGCGCGACAGGTTCAGGCCGGCGATGTCGATGTCCGGCGTCTTGCCCGACACCAGGTCGGCGATGACACGGCCGGTGCCCGCGGCCATCGTCCAGCCCAGCGTGCCGTGGCCGGTGGCCAGCAGCAGGTTCTGCACGGGGGTGCTGCCGATGATGGGCGTGCCGTCGGGCGTCATCGGGCGCAGGCCGCACCAGAAGCTGGCCTTGCTGACGTCGCCGCCGCGCGGAAACAAATCGGTGACCACGTGGTTCAGCGTGGCGCGCCGCGCCTCACGCAAGTTCAGGCTGAAGCCGGCCAGTTCGGCCGTGCCGCCCACGCGGATGCGGTCGCCCAGGCGAGTGACCGCCACCTTGTGCGTCTCGTCCATCACCGTGCTTTCGGGCGCGCCGTTGGCGTCGGTGATGGGCACCGTGATGCTGTAGCCCTTCACCGGGTAGACGGGGATGCGGATGCCCACCGGCGCCAGCAGGCCCGGCGAGTGGCTGCCCAGCGCCACCACCACCTTGTCGGCCGTCAGCAGGCCGGCGTCGGTGAACACGCCGGTGATGGCGCCGCCGCCGACCTGCAGGCTCTCAATGCGCGTGTTCCATTTGAACTGCACGCCCAAAGCGGCGGCCATGTCGGCCAGCCGATTGCTGAACAAATGGCAGTCGCCGGTCTCGTCATTCGGCAGGCGCAGCGCGCCGACGAACTTCTCCTGCGTCAGCTTCAACGCCGGTTCGACGGCCGTGAAGCCGGCGCGGTCCAGCACCTCGAAGGGCACGCCGTATTGCTTCAACACCGCCACGTCGCCCCCGATGCTGTCCAGCTGCTTTTGCGTGCGGAAGAGTTGCAGCGTGCCCTGCGCGCGGTCGTCGTAGGCGATGCCGGTTTCGGCTCTCAACACCTTCAAGCAATCCCGGCTGTATTCGGCAATCGGCACCATGCGGCTCTTGTTCAGCGCGTAGGCTTTCTCGGTGCAATTGGCCAGCATCATCGCGCCCCAGCGCCACATGGCCGGGTCGAACATCGGCCAGATCACCAGCGGGCTGTGCTGCATCAGCATCCACTTGATGGCCTTGATGGGCACGCCCGGCCCGGCCCAGGGCGCGCTGTAGCCGGGGCTCACCTCACCGGCGTTGCCGAAGCTGGTTTCCAGCGCCGGGCCGCTCTGACGGTCGACCACCGTCACCGCGTGCCCGGCCTTGGCCAGGTAGTAGGCCGAAGCGACGCCGATCACACCCCCACCGAGCACCAGAACCTTCATCGCGACCTCCTGAGTCCGTGCCCACTGTAGCGACCCCGGCAAGGGCGTGATGCCACAGCGTTTTCCGGGACAATCCCCCGATGAACGCAGCTTCCATGCCGCCCGAACCTGCCGCCGCGCAGGCCCGTCTGTCGATGAAGCAGGTGCTGATCTGCGGTGCCTTCATCGTCACCCTCAGCATGGGCATACGCCACGGCTTCGGCCTGTGGCTGCAGCCGGTCACGATGGACCGCGGCTGGACGCGCGAGACCTTCGCCTTCGCACTCGCCGTACAGAACCTGGCCTGGGGTCTGGCCGGGCCTTTCGCCGGCATGCTGGCCGACCGGTTTGGCGCCTACCGCGTGCTGATGGTCGGCAGCCTGCTGTACGCCAGCGGCCTGGTGTTGATGGGCCTGTCCACCACCGGCCTGGCCTTCCTGGGCAGCGCGGGCATCCTGCTGGGGCTGGCGCAATCGGGCACGACCTACGCGGTGGTCTACGGCGTCATCGCGCGGCAGGTCGATCCGGCCAAGCGGTCGTGGGCGATGGGCGTGGCGGCGGCGGCCGGATCCTTCGGCCAGTTCCTGATGGTGCCGGTGGAAAACGGGCTGATCGGCCATTGGGGCTGGCAGAACGCGCTCTTCGTTTTGGGCTGCCTGGCGCTGGCCATCGTGCCGCTGGCCCGAGGGTTGAAAGAACCCCCAGCGGTGGCCACGGCGGGCGTCAAGCAAAGCATCGCCGCCGCGCTGCGCGAGGCCTTCGGCTACCCCAGTTTCCGCCTGTTGATGGCCGGCTATTTCGTCTGCGGTTTCCAGGTGGTTTTCATCGGCGTGCACATGCCCAGCTACCTGAAGGACAAGGGCCTGGGGCCCGAGGTGGCGACCGGCGCGCTGATGTTGATCGGCCTGTTCAACGTCTTCGGCACCTACATCGCCGGCAGCCTGGGCCAGCGCATGGCCAAGCGGCACATCCTGGCCGCCATCTACGCGGCGCGCGGCGTGGCCATCTTCACGTTCATCAACCTGCCGCTGACGCCGCTCAGCGTCTACATCTTCGCCGCCACGATGGGCTTCCTGTGGCTGAGCACCGTGCCCCCCACCAACGCCATCGTCGCGCAGATCTTCGGCGTGCAATACATGTCGATGCTGGGTGGCTTCGTCTTCCTCAGCCACCAGGTCGGCTCCTTCCTGGGCGTGTGGCTGGGCGGCAAGCTTTACGACACGACCGGCAGCTACGACATCGTCTGGTGGATCTCGATCGGCTTGAGCGTCTTCGCCGTGTTGATGAACCTGCCGGTGCGCGAAACAGCCATCGCCCGGCCCGGCACGCCGACGGCTGTGCCGACCTGACGGCATGAGGGCATGACCGGCATGACGACGCCGCGCCGGCTGCTGCTGTGGTTCGCCGCAGCGGCTGCGCTGGCGGCCGTTGGCGCGGCCTATCTCGACCCGCATGTGGTGGTCGATCTGGCCAACAAGGTGTGGTCGTGCTTTTGAACCCCGACAGTCACCCACCCGGCGGCCAGCCGTCGGCCTGGGTGCAGCGCTTTGCCGGGCTGATTGCACCGGGCGGCCGCGTGCTGGATGTCGCCTGCGGCAGCGGGCGCCACGCGCGGTGGCTGGCGGCGCAGGGCTACGCCGTCACCGGCGTGGACCGCAACGCCGACGCGCTGCAGGGCTTGCCCGACGGCATCGAAGCCGTGCAGGCCGACCTGGAAAACGCACCGTGGCCGCTGCCGGGCCGGCCCTTCGACGGCACCGTGGTCACCAACTATTTGTGGCGCGCGCTGTGGCCCGATCTGCTGCAGACACTGGCGCCGGGCGGCGTCTTGATTTACGAAACCTTCGCGCTGGGCCAGCAGCGCCACGGCAAACCGTCGCGGCCCGACTTCCTGCTGCAGCCCGGTGAACTGCTGCGGGTCTGCGCCGGCTTGCGCATCGTGGCCTACGAGGAAGGCCTGGAAGCCCAGCCCGCGCGCTGCGTGCAGCGCATCGCCGCCGTTCGACCGTCACACGGCGACACCGACGCCGGCAGCTACCCCTTGAGCGCCGCAGGCGGTGCGGCAGCGCCCGCCCGCTAAAATGCTGCTTTATCCCGGCCTCTGAAGAGCCCGCGCATCCTGCGCATGTCGGCAAGCAACACCCCTATGAAACCCATCGTTGGCAGCATCGTTGCGCTGGTTACCCCGATGCAGGACGACGGCAGCGTGGACTACGCCGCGCTGCGCCGCCTGATCGACTGGCATATCGCGGAAGGCACCGACTGCATCGGCGTGGTCGGCACCACCGGTGAATCGCCCACGGTGTCGACCGAAGAGAACTGCGAAATCATCCGCGTCGCCGTCGAACACACC
>JANPHI010000360.1:0-1723 GCA_031424355.1 Betaproteobacteria bacterium | reverse complement strand
ATCTACAAGGGCCTGCTGCTGGCCGACCAGGTGGGCGTGTACTACAAGGACCTGGCCGATCCGCGTGTGGTGTCGGCCCTGGCCCTGGTGCACCAGCGTTTCAGCACCAACACCTTCCCCGAATGGCCGCTGGCGCACCCGTACCGCATGGTGGCGCACAACGGCGAGATCAACACCGTCAAAGGCAACTTCAACTGGATGCGGGCTCGTGAAGGCGTCATGAAGAGCCCCGTGCTGGGCGACGACCTGATGAAGCTCTACCCCATCAGCTTCGAACATCAAAGCGACACCGCCACCTTCGACAACGCGCTGGAGCTGCTGATGATGGCCGGCTACCCGCTGGCGCAGGCGGCGATGATGATGATTCCCGAGGCCTGGGAAAACCACGAAGGCATGGACCCGCGCCGCCGCGCGTTCTATGAATACCACGCGGCCATGATGGAACCCTGGGATGGCCCGGCGGCGATGGTGTTCACCGACGGCAAGCAGATCGGCGCCACGCTGGACCGCAATGGCCTGCGGCCAGCGCGCTACGTGGTCACCGACGACGACATCGTCGTGCTGGCCAGCGAAAGCGGCGTGCTGCCCTTCCCCGAGAACAAGATCGTCAAGAAGTGGCGGCTGCAGCCCGGCCGCATGTTCCTGATCGACCTGGAACAAGGCCGCATCGTCGACGACGAGGAACTGAAGAACCAGTACGCCAACGCGCGGCCCTACCGCCAGTGGATTGAGAACGTGCGGGTGCGGCTGGACACCGTGGGCGGCACGGCCGAACCCCTGCCCTTCGTTGAGAGCTTGCTCGACCGCCAGCAGGCCTTCGGCTACACGCAGGAAGACCTGAAGTTCCTGCTGGCGCCGATGGCCGCGAACGGCGAAGAAGGCACCGGCAGCATGGGCAACGACAGCCCGCTGGCCGTGTTGAGCGACAAGGACAAGCCGCTCTACAACTACTTCAAGCAGTTGTTTGCGCAGGTCACGAACCCGCCGATCGACCCGATCCGCGAAGCCATCGTGATGAGCCTGAACAGCTTCATCGGCCCCAAGCCCAATCTGCTGGACATCAACGCGGTGAACCCGCCGATGCGGCTGGAAGTGACGCAGCCGGTGCTGGACTTCGACGACATGGCGCGGCTGCGCTCGATCGAAAAACACACCCACGGCAAGTTCAAGAGCTACGAGCTCGACATCACCTACCCGCTGGCCTGGGGCCGTGAAGGCGTCGAAGCCAAGCTGGCCAGCCTGTGCGCCGAGGCTGTGGACGCGTTGAAGAGCGGGCACAACATCCTCGTCATCACCGACCGCCGCATGCACCGCTTGCAGGTGGCGATTCCCGCACTGCTGGCGCTGAGCGCCGTGCACCACCACCTGGTGCGTGAAGGCCTGCGCACCACCGCCGGACTGGTGGTGGAAACCGGGAGCGCGCGCGAGGTCCACCACTTTGCCGTGCTGGCCGGCTACGGCGCCGAGGCCGTGCACCCGTACCTGGCGATGGAGACGCTGGTCGAGCTGCAGGGCGGCAGCGCCGGCGGCGAAACAGCAGAGAAGGCCATCTACAACTACGTCAAGGCCATCGGCAAGGGGCTCAGCAAGATCATGTCGAAGATGGGTGTCAGCACGTACATGTCGTACTGCGGCGCGCAATTGTTCGAAGCCATCGGGCTGGAGAAGAGCTTCGTCAACCAGTACTTCCGCGGCACTGCCAGCCAGGTGGGCGGCATCGGTG
>JANPHI010000359.1:0-4445 GCA_031424355.1 Betaproteobacteria bacterium | reverse complement strand
GGCTTGCCCAGGTAGTGGTCGATGCGCAGCGCCTGTTCTTCGCAGAAGGTGGCGCTGACGACGCGGTTGATTTCCTGCGCGCTCTTCAGGTCGTGGCCCAGCGGTTTTTCCAGCACCACGCGCACGTGCGGGCCGTTCAGGCCGGCCTTGCCGAGTTGTTCGCAGACGACCGGAAACAGGTAGGGGCTGGTGGCCAGGAACAGCACCACCGTGGTGGCGCCGCGCGCAGCGATCCAAGCCTTCAGGCCGGCGTAGTCGTCGGGGTGCGCCAGGTCCATGCGTCGGTAATGCAGCAGTTCGGCGAAGCGCGCGAATTCGGCTTCGCTGGGCTGCTTGGCCTCTTCGACACCGCTGAACTTTTCGTGGATGAAGGCGCGGTATTCGGCGTCGCTGCGCTCGTCGCGCGCCACCGCCAGGATGCGCCCGCCTTCGGGTAATTTGCCGTGGCGAAAGGCCTGGAACAGGGCCGGCATCAGCTTGCGCCAAGCCAGGTCGCCGGTACCACCGAAGAGCACGAGATCGAAGGACATGGCGGTGGACCCGGTTCCAGAGAACCGGGTTGATGTAATTTAGTTACGTAAAAGATGATGCCCGAGTTTCAAACCTCGGTCAACGCGGGCTGACCCCGCCAGGCAGCGCGGCACGCAGCCGCAGGCGGCCTGTTCCGCGCTCAGGCGTGCGCTTGCGCCAACGCCTGTTCGAGGTCGGCGATCAGGTCGTCCACGTGCTCGATGCCCACCGACAGCCGCAGCAGATCGGCCGGTGCCGGCGTGCCCGCGCCTTCAACGCTGGCGCGGTGCTCGATCAGGCTTTCGGTGCCGCCCAGCGAGGTGGCGCGCTTCCAGATCGCGGTGTGCGCGGCCACGGCGATGGCAGCCGCTTCGCCGCCCTGTTTTCCGGCCTTCACGCGGATGGACATCATGCCGCCGTAGCCGCCGTGCATCTGCGACTTCGCCACGCCGTGGCCGACGAAGCCGGGCAGCCCGGGGTACAGCACTTCGGCCACCCGCAGATGGCCGTGGAAGTGTTCGGCGATGCGCTGTGCCGACGCGCAGGCCGCCCGCACCCGCAGGTGCAGCGTGCGCATGCCACGCAGCAGCAGCCAGGCTTCGAAACTGCCCAGCGTGCCGCCGACTTGCGCGCGCACCTTGCGCACCTGTTGCCAATGCGCGTTGTCGGCGCGGGTCGTCAGCGTGCCAGCGATCAAGTCGGAATGGCCGTTGAGGTATTTCGTCGCCGCGTGCATCACCAGGTCGGCACCCAAGGCCAGGGGCTGCGTCAGCATCGGCGTGGCCACTGTCGAGTCCACCGCCAGCAAGGCGCCAGCCGCGTGCGCGGCCTGCGCGGTGGCGGCGATGTCGGTCACCGTCCACAGCGGGTTGGCCGGCGTTTCCACCCACACCAGTTTGGTCACGCCGGGCCGCAGCGCGGCCTGCACCGCCGCCGGGCTGCACATGTCGATCAGTTCGACATCCAGGCCCCACGGCACGGCGAAAGTCATCAGCCAGTTGCGCAGCGACCAGTACATCACCTGCGGCGCCAGCACGTGGTCGCCCGGCTTCAAGGCCTGGAACACCGCCGTGGCCGCCGCCATGCCGCTGGCAAAGAGCAGCGTCTGGTGACCGCCTTCCAGCGCATTCAGCACCGCTTCGGCCTGATCGAAAGCGGGGTTGTCGGCGCGGGCGTAGACGCGGCCCGATCGGTACTGGTTGTCGGGGTCGCGCAGGTAGGTGGACGAGACGTGGATGGGCGGCGTGATGGCGCGCGTGCGCTCGTCGATCCAGCCCAGGGCCTGGGCGCTGATGGTGTCGGGGTGGGTGTTTTTGGGGTCCATCCGTGGAGCTTAGCGCTGGTAGGCGCCCGGGCTCCACTGCGTGCGGCCCGGGGCCAGTTCACGCACGTTCGCCGGCCATTCGAATTCACCCAGCGGCGCCAGGTTGTGGCCGTTGATGCTGCGCGGGTCGACACCGCTGCCGCGCCACATGGAATCGGGCGGCAGCTCGAAACCGTAGGTCCAGATGTCGCGCAGCATGCCGCGCGTGGCGTGGCGGTTGCCTTCGAGGTGGCCGGTGACCGCCGGCCAGAAGACACCGGGCCCGACCAGCAGGTTGTTGATGGCGTAGACCGGCACGTTGTCGGGCAGGCGGTCGGTGAAGACGCGCACGAACCAGGCCGGCGTCCAGCCGTAATTCAGGAAGGTGTTGTGCGCCACATAAAGCTCGTTCTTGTCCCAGGCCCGGCCCTCGGTGCCGTAGGCCAGCAGCACCGGGTTCTGGCTGTCGGCGCCCTGCGCGATGACGTTGCCGATGACGGTGGCCAGGCCGGCGTTGGCCAGTTCGATTTCGTAGGACGCGCCGCCCCGCACGCCGTCGTGGATGAAGTTGTAGGCGATCAGGTTTTCCTTGGCCCGCGACTTGATCAGGTGGCCCTCGAAACCCTGCTGGAAGCGCGTGGCGGTGATCTCCAGCTTGCCGATGCGGCCCACGTTCAGCAGGTGGTAGCGCCCGCCCACCACCTTGGGCGCCGAACCGAAGACGCTGCTGGTGATGCGCAGTTCTGCGCTCTCGACGTTGGTGGCCAGCAGGCCGTGTTCGTTGTCGTAGAAGCCGCAGCGGGTGACGGTCAGCTTGCCGCCTTCCTGGCGCACGCCGGCACCACCGCCGTCGGAAGAACGGGCGCCGCGGAATTCGATGTTGTCCAGCGTGACGGCACCGCCGCGCACCGTCCACAGTGCGTGGGCATCGCGCACCTTGCCGTCGCCGTTGACGACGGGCGTCTTGCCGCCCACGCCACGCAGCGTCAGCTGCCGGTCTTCGATGACCAGGGTGCTGCGGTAGTCACCCGACAGCAGTTCGATGGTGTCGCCGTCCTTGGCCAGCCGTATCGCGTCCTCGATGGCCATCGGCGTGCCGGTGGGGCCGACCATGAAGGTGTCGGCGGCCTCTGCCGGGTGCAGTGCGAGCAGGCCCGCGACCAGGGCCACGGCGGGGGCCGTGAACAGGCCCGCGAGCCTGTCCCGCATCAGCCGAACAAGCCGCCCGAGCCGCATCCAAGAACCGAAAACATCCATCCGTTGATCGCGTAAAGGTTGACGGGCGGGAGTATCACCGCAAGCCATGCCCCTGCTGGGTGCCGGCGGGCCAGTTACCCCCGCTTGCAGGGGCCTGCTCGGGGGGTGTGTTGGCGGTTCGCTAGATCGGCACTTCGACGCGCCAGTCGCGCCAGCGCAGGAACACCGCCTTGGGGCCGATGCGTTCCAGCATCACGCCGGGCGCGGCGGCATCGCCTTCACGCAGCACCTGGCCGTTGACGATGACGAAGCGGCTGGCTGCGTTGTCGGACCAGATGGCCCCGCCCAGGACCAGGGTCGGCAGTTCCCGGCGCAAGTCGGGGCTGAGCTGGGCCAGCTGCACGGGCCGCACGGCGCTGGTGACCGGCACCGGCACTGGCGTCGGAGCCGCTGCCGTTGAAATCGGCGTCGGCGGCGCCACGGCCAGCGGCGGGGCCGGAGCCTGCATGGGCGTCGCCCCGGGTGGCGACGCGGCAGGCGCCGACACCACCACCATCGGCGCAGGCGGGGCCGGCAGCGCAACCGGTGCTGTCGGTGTCGGTGTCGGTGTCGGTGCCAGTGCTGGCGTGGGCGTCGGTGCCTGGGCCACGGCAGGCGCCGTGGCGGGTGCCGCGCCGCCACGCAGCGCCAGCACGGCCGCCACGCCCAACAGACCCACCGCCAGCGCGCCGCCCAACCACCAAGCGGCCGCACGGCGCTGGGGTGGCGGTGTCGGGGTCATCACCAGCGTGCGGGCTTCCAGGCCGGGCACCTGACCGCGTTCGCGTTCCGCTTGGGCGCGCCGCAGCGCATCGAGGATGTAGGACATGGGGGCGGCTCTGCGTCTTCAGCGTGTCGCACCGAGCCGGGGCTCGTCGGCGGCCCCGGTGGCCGTCAGGCGCATCAGGGCGATCAAGGTCATCGGGCCGGCCACGCCGTCGGGCGGCAGACCCTGGGCGACCTGGAAGGCGCGCACGCGGTCGGCCAGGGGTGTTGTGCCGCCCTGGCCGGCAGCGGCCAGCTGGGCGGCCACCCAGGCCCGCTGTGCGGCATCGCCCTGCGGTCCGGCATCGGCGCGCCAGCCGGGCGGCGTGCGCCACAGCGTGGCGAACTCGCCGCGCCACACGCGGGCCAGCGCGGGCAGCGTCAGTTCGAAACGCTGCGTGCCGGCCTGCAGCGTGGCACTGCGCTCGCCCAGGGCCAGCAATTGGGCGTAGACGGTCTGCCCATCGTCGCCGCGCAGCGTCAACAGGCCCGGGCGCGCCAGCTGCCGCACCACCGGCAGGCCACCGGCCGCGCTGCGCAGGCAGGCCAGCTGCGCCTGGGCGACCGCCGCGCAGGGCTCACCCTCGCCCACCGCCACATGCCACTGCAAGGCCAGTTCGCGCCAGGCGGT
>JANPHI010000358.1:0-1604 GCA_031424355.1 Betaproteobacteria bacterium | reverse complement strand
CACGGCAGCGACATCGAACTGCGCCTGTCGCGCCTGGCCGCCTGGGTGCTGCTGGCCGAACGCGAAGGCCGCATCTGGGGCCTGCGCCTGCCGGGCGGCGACCTGCCACCCGGTCAGGGTGACGCCCAGCAGCGCGCGGCGCTGGACCGGCTGGCGCTGTGGTCGTGACCGGCCTCCAAGCCTGGCGGGAACGCGCGCAGCACCTGCCGCGCGACACCCGCGACACCCTCTTCCACCTGGCCGTGCTGGCCTGGGCCAGTGCGCCGCATCTGCTGCATCTGCCGCTGTGGTGCAGCGGCTTGACCGTGGCCCTGCTGCTGTGGCGCGCGCGGCTGGCGGTGATGGGTGCCGCCCTGCCCGGCCGCTGGTTGATCGCCGCCGTGCTGGTGCTGGCCGCCGGCCTGACGCTGTGGGGCGAAAACACCCTGCTCGGCAAGGAAGCCGGCATCACGATGCTGGTCGTGCTGATGGCGCTGAAGACGCTGGAATTGCGCGCCCGGCGCGACGCGCTGGTGGTTTTCTTCCTGGGCTTTTTCCTGGTGCTGACCAACTTCCTGTATTCACAGTCGCTGTTGACCGGCGTGTGGTTGCTGGTGGCGGTGTGGGGCCTGCTGACGGCACTGGCGCTGTCGCACATGCCGGTGGGCCGCCCGCCCCTGCTGCGCGCGGGTGCCGTGGCCGCACGCGCGGCGCTGTGGGGCCTGCCGCTGATGCTGCTGCTCTTCGTGCTGTTCCCGCGCATCGGCCCGCTGTGGGGCCTGCCGCAAGACGCGGCCGGCCGCACCGGCCTGTCGGGCACGCTGCGCCTGGGCGGCGTGGCCAGCCTGGCCGAAGACAACGCCATCGCGATGCGCCTGCGCTTCTTCGGCCGCGTGCCGCAGCCCGAACAGCTGTACTTCCGCGGCCCGGTGCTGAGCAGCTTCGACGGCCGCGAATGGACGCGCCTGGTGCCCAACTTCCCGGCCGCGCAGCGCCCGCGCCTGGACCTGGACGTGCGCGGCGAGCCGCTGGCCTACGAGGTGACGGTCGAGCCCAACCGCCTGCCCCTGCTGCCGCTGCTGGAACTGACGCCCGACACGGCAGCCGACGCCCCGCAGGCCGAAGGCTGGCTGCTGACGCTGCGCCCCGACGCCCAGTGGCAGCTGGACCGCCCGGTCATCGAACGCCTGCGCGTGACGGCCCGCGCCTGGCTGGACCACCGCCACGGCCCGCGCAGCGAAGTGCCCGGCCTGCGCGACCTGCTGGCGCTGCCGCCGCGCGCCAACCCGCGCACGCTGGCCTGGGCTGCGCAACTGCGCGCCCAGCCCGCGCTGCAAGGGGCCGACGCGCGCACGCTGGCCGACGCCGTGCTGCGCCACATCCGCACCGGCGACTACACCTACACGCTGGAGCCGGGACCCTACGGCACCACCGGCAACGACGCCATCGACGAGTTCTGGCTGGACCGCAAGCTGGGCTTCTGTGAGCACTACGCCAGCGCCTTCGTCGTCATCCTGCGGGCGATGGGCGTGCCGGCACGCATCGTCACCGGCTACCAGGGCACCGACGCCGAGCCGCAGGACGGCTACTGGATCGTCCGCCAGCGCAACGCCCACGCCTGGGCC
>JANPHI010000357.1:0-10714 GCA_031424355.1 Betaproteobacteria bacterium | reverse complement strand
GTTGATGGTGATGCCGCGGGCCTTTTCTTCCGGCGCTGCGTCGATCTGGTCGTAGGCCTTGGCCTCGCCGCCGAACTTCGCTGCCAGGATGGTCGTGATCGCCGCCGTCAGCGTCGTCTTGCCGTGGTCCACGTGACCGATCGTGCCCACGTTCACGTGGGGCTTGGTCCGTTCGAATTTACCTTTTGCCATTTGAAATCGCTCCTGGCTGAAACAGTGTCAAGTCAACTGGATAGATGGTGCCCATGGCAGGAATCGGACCTGCGACCTCCCCCTTACCAAGGGGGTGCTCTACCACTGAGCCACATGGGCATCGTTACGGGTCTGGTGACGCCAGCGCTGGATAACCAGACCCGTAACGACGATGCTGAAAACAACCTTCCGTGGAGCGGGAGACGGGAATCGAACCCGCGTCATTAGCTTGGAAGGCTAGGGTTCTGCCATTGAACTACTCCCGCTGCGCGCCCGCGTACTTTCCACACCACTGTCTGCGCACAATACCTTGCCGAGCGTCCAACCTGGCAAGGTCTCTCTGGTGGAGGAGGGTGGATTCGAACCACCGTAGGCGTAAGCCAACAGATTTACAGTCTGCCCCCTTTAGCCACTCGGGCACCCCTCCGGAGAGCCTGTGACTATAACACGGGTCTGGAATCTGCCAAATGCCAGTCCACCGCACCACGCCCGGCAGCCGCCAGGAAGGCGCTGGCGTGGCGGAAATGGCCGCAGCCGATGAAGGGCACGGGCGGGCGCAGCGCCGACAAGGGTGATGGGTGGTTGGCCTGCAGCACGAGATGCGGCGCGGCGCCGGCCGGCAAACCCGCCAAGCCCGCCAAGCCCGTTAATCGGGCCTGGGCGTGCGCACCCCACAGCATGAAGACCTTGGGCGTCGCGTCAGCCCACAAAGCCTGGCAGACCGCATCGGTCAGCGCCTGCCAGCCCAGCCTGGCGTGGCTGGCGGCCTGGCCGTCTTCCACCGTCAGCGTGGTGTTCAGCAGCAGCACGCCGCGCTCGGCCCACGGGGCCAGGCTGCCTGATGTCAACGACGCTGGCGGCGCTTGCCTCAGGTCGAGTTGCAGTTCCTTGAAGATGTTGCGCAGGCTGGGCGGGACGCGCTGGCCGGCCGGCACCGAGAAAGCCAGGCCCTCGGCTTGGCCTGCGCCGTGGTACGGGTCCTGGCCCAGGATCAGCACGCGGGTCTGGGCCAGCGGCGTCAGCGTGAAAGCGCGAAAAACCTGCGCCGGGTAGACGACGGCACCGTCGCGCACGCGCTGGTCCACGGCTGCCATCAGCGCCTGCCCGGCCGCGCTGCGGCGCCAGGTGTCCAGCAGCGGCTGCCAGTCGCCGAAGTCGGCGTCCAGCAAAGTGGCCAGCGGAACCGTCAGGCGGTTCAAGCCGTTCAGGCGAACAGGCTGCCCAGCGCCGCGCCCGGGTCGGCAGCGCGCATGAAGGCTTCGCCGACGAGGAAGGCGTGGACATCGGCCGCGCGCATGCGCTGCACGTCGCTGCGGTTCAGGATGCCCGACTCGGTGACCAGCAGGCGGTCGGCCGGCACGCGGGGCAGCAGGGCGATGGTGGTGTCCAGCGTCACCTCGAAGGTCTTGAGGTTGCGGTTGTTGATGCCCAGCAGCGGCGTCTTCAGGCGCAACGCGCGGTCGAGTTCCTCGCCGTCGTGCACCTCCACCAACACGGCCATACCCAGGCCGTGGGCGCAGGCTTCCAGGTCGGCCATCTGCGTGTCGCTCAGGCAGGCGGCGATCAGCAAGATGCAGTCGGCGCCCAGCGCGCGCGCTTCGACGACCTGGTACTCATCGACCATGAAATCCTTGCGCAGCACCGGCAGCGCGCAGGCCGCGCGGGCCTGCTGCAGGTAGGCGGCGCAGCCCTGGAAGAAGCGCTCGTCGGTCAGCACGCTCAGGCAGGCCGCGCCGCCGCGTTCGTAGCTGGCGGCGATCTCGGCCGGCATGAAGTGTTCGCGCAGCACGCCTTTGCTGGGGCTGGCCTTCTTCACCTCGGCGATGACCGCGGCTTGGCCCGCAGCGATCTTGGCGCGCAGCGCCGCTTCGAAACCGCGCACGTCGCGCCGGGCTTCGGCTTCATCGCGCCAACTGGCCAGGCTGCGCGCCGCCTTCGCGATGGCCAGTTCTTCGTGCTTGACGGCGACGATGCGCTGGAGGATGTCGCTCATGTCAGGCCACCTTGAACCGGTTGCTGACCGCGACGAACTGGCTGAGCTTGGCCACCGCTGCGCCCGAGGCCACCGCCTCGCGCGCACGCTTCACGCCATCGGCCACCGACGCCGCCACGCCCGAGCAGTACAGCGCCGCGCCGGCGTTCAGCAGCACGATGTCGCGCAGCGGGCCGTCTTCATTGGCCAGCACGCGCTGGATGCACTGCACCGACTCCTGCTTGTTCGCCACCTTCAGCACGCGGCTGTCGTAGACCGGCAGGCCGAAGTCGCTGGGGTGGACCACGTACTCGCGTACCTCGCCGTTCTTGAGCTCACCCACGGCGGTTTCGCCGGACAGCGAAATCTCGTCCATGCCGTTCATGCCGTAGACCACCATCACGTGTTCGCTGCCCAGGCGCTGCAGCACGCGCACCAGGATGCCGACCAGATCGGGGTGGAAGACGCCCAGCAGCTGGTTGGGCGCGCCGGCCGGGTTGGTCAATGGGCCCAGGATGTTGAAGAGGGTGCGCACGCCCAGTTCCTTGCGCACCGGCGCGGCGTGTTTCATCGCGCTGTGGTGGTTGGGCGCGAACATGTAGGCGATGCCGGTCTCGGCCAGGCACTGCGCCACCTGTTCGGGCGTCAGCATGATGTTGCCGCCCAGCGCTTCCATCACGTCGGCCGATCCGCTGGTGGACGACACGCTGCGCCCCGCATGCTTGGCCACGCGCGCACCCGCCGCAGCCGCGACGAAGACGCTGGCGGTGCTGATGTTGAAGGTGTGGCTGTTGTCACCGCCGGTGCCCACGATGTCCACCAGATGCGTGCGGTCGGCCACCGGCACCGGCGTCGCGAACTCGCGCATCACCTGCGCGGCGGCGGCGATTTCGCCCACCGTTTCCTTCTTCACGCGCAGGCCGATGGCCAGCGCGGCAATCATCACCGGCGACATCTCGCCGCTCATGATGCGGCGCATCAGCGCCAGCATCTCGTCGTGGAAGATCTCGCGGTGCTCGATCAGGCGGGTCAGCGCTTCGGTATCGGTGATGGTGGAACGGGCGGTGGACATGGCGGGCGTGCTCACAGGTGTTCGCGCAGGATGACCAGCGCGCGGGCGATGTCGTCGGCGCTGACGTCCAGGTGGGTGACGAAGCGCAGCTTGTAGAGGCCGGTGCACAGCACGCCAGCGGCGCGCAGGCGGTCCACCACGCCCACCGCTTTCTCGGGCGACAGATCGACGAACAGGATGTTGGTCTGCGGCGGTGTCACCGTCACGCCGGGCAGGCCCTGCAGGCCCTCGGCCAGCGCGCGGGCGTTGGCATGGTCTTCGGCCAGGCGGTCGATGTGGTGGTCCAGCGCGTAGGTCGCCGCAGCGGCCAGCACGCCGGCCTGGCGCATGCCGCCGCCCAGCATCTTGCGGATGCGGTGGGCGCGGGCGATCAAGGCCTTGCTGCCGACCAAGGCCGAACCCACCGGCGCGCCCAAGCCCTTGCTGAAGCAGACCGAGACGCTGTCGAAATGCTGCGCGATGGCCAGGGCGCTCGCCTGCGCATCGCCCCCGCCGGCCACCGCCGCGTTGAACAAACGCGCGCCGTCCAGGTGTGTTGCCAGGCCCTTGCTGCGTGCGAAGGCCGTCGCTTCGGCGATGTAGTCCAGCGGCAGCACCTGCCCGCCCCAGGTGTTCTCCAGCGCCAGCAATTTGGTGCGCGCGAAGTGGGCGTCGTCGGGCTTGATGGCGGCGGCGATGTCGGCGATGGGTATCGAACCGTCGGCCTGCTGCAGCAGCGGCTGCGGCTGGATGCTGCCCAGCACCGCTGCGCCGCCACCTTCCCAGCGGTAGGTGTGCGCCATCTGGCCGACGATGTATTCCTCGCCGCGCTCGCAATGCGCCATCAGGCCGCACAGATTGCTTTGCGTGCCCGTGGGCACGAAGAGCGCGGCTTCCTTGCCCAGCATCGCGGCGATGCGCTCTTGCAGCGCGTTGACGCTGGGGTCGCCGAAAAAAACATCGTCGCCGACCTCGGCCGGGGCCATCGCGGCGCGCCACGCGGCCGTGGGGTGGGTGACCGTGTCGCGGCGCAGGGCGATGGGCTTCATTGCACGTGTTCCAGGAAGTTCTTCAACATGGCGTGGCCGTGTTCGCTGAGGATGGATTCGGGGTGGAACTGCACGCCTTCGATGGCCAGGCCTCGGTGGCGCACGCCCATGATTTCGCCATCCTCCGACGTGGCCGTGACGACCAGGTCATCCGGCAGCGACGCGCGTTCGATCGCCAGCGAGTGGTAACGGATCACGCTGAACTGCTGCGGCAGGCCGCTGAACACGCCCTGCTGGTCGGTGCTGATCGTGCTGGCCTTGCCGTGCATCTGCACCTGGGCGCGAACGATTTTGCCGCCCATCGCTTCGCCGATGGCCTGGTGGCCCAGGCACACGCCCAGCAGCGGCAGCTTGCCGGCGAAGTGGCGGATGGCCGCGATGCACACGCCCGCGTCGGCCGGTGAACGTGGGCCCGGCGACAGCACCAGCCGTTCGGGCTTCAGTTCAGCAATGCCCTGCACCGTGATCTCGTCGTTGCGGAAGACACGCACGTCCTCGCCCAGTTCGCCGAAGTACTGCACCAGGTTGAAGGTGAAGCTGTCGTAGTTGTCGATCATCAGCAGCATGGTCAGAACCCCTCTTCGACGAGTTCTGCAGCGCGGATCAAGGCCCGCGCCTTGTGCTCGGTCTCGCGCCATTCCATCTCAGGCACGCTGTCCGCAACAACGCCAGCCGCCGCCTGCACATACAGCGTGTTGTTCATGACGATGCCGGTGCGGATCGCGATGGCCACGTCCATGTCGCCGGCAAAGCTGAGGTAGCCGCAGGCGCCGCCGTAAATGCCGCGCTTCACCGGTTCCAGCTCGTCGATGATTTCCATCGCGCGGATCTTGGGCGCGCCGGTCAGCGTGCCAGCCGGGAAGGTGGCGCGCAGCACGTCGAGGTTGCTCATGCCGTCCTTCAGCAGGCCTTCGACGTTGCTGACGATGTGCATCACGTGCGAGTAGCGCTCGACGACGAAAGACTCGGTGACCTTCACGCTGCCGGTCTTGGCGATGCGGCCGATGTCGTTGCGCGCCAGGTCGATCAGCATCAAGTGCTCGGCGCGCTCTTTCGGGTCGGCTTTCAGTTCGACTTCCAGCGCCTTGTCCAGCTCGGGCGTGGCGCCGCGCGGGCGGGTGCCGGCCAGCGGGCGGATCGTCACCTTCGCGCCCTCGGGCGTCTGCTCTTGCCGCACCAGGATTTCGGGTGACGCCCCGACGATCTGGAAGTCGCCCATGTCGTAGAAGTACATGTAGGGCGACGGGTTCAGCGAGCGCAGCGCGCGGTACAGGCTGAGCGGGCTTTCGGTGTAGCGCTTCTGCAAGCGCTGGCCGATCTGCACCTGCATCATGTCGCCGGCCGCGATGTAGGCCTTGCTGCGTTCGACAGCCGCGATGTAGGCGCCCTTGTCGAATTCACGTTCCACGGCGTAGCTGGGGCCACGCTTCACCGGCGGCGCGGTCACGCTGTACTTCAGCTTGTCGGCCAGCTCGCTCAGCCGCTTCTTGCCGTTGAAGTAGGCCTCGGGCCGCGACGGGTCGGCGTAGACGATGAGGTAGAGCCGCCCCGACAGGTTGTCGATGACGGCCAGTTCCTCGGTCTGCAGCAACAGGATGTCGGGCGTGTTGATGCCGCCGCTCTTCCAGGTGTGCGCCAGCTTGGGTTCGATGTAGCGCACCGCGTCGTAACCGAAGTAGCCGGCCAGGCCGCCGCAGAAGCGCGGCATGCCGGGCCGCAGTGCCACTTTGAAGCGGCTTTGGTAGGTCTCGATGAAGTCCAGCGGGTTGCCGGTGTCGGTCTCGGTGACGACGCCGTCGGTGACGACTTCGGTCTTGAAACCGCTGGCGCGCAACAAGGTTTTGGCCGGCAGGCCGATGAAGGAATAGCGGCCGAAACGTTCGCCGCCGACCACGCTTTCCAGCAGGAAGCTGTGCCGGGCGCCACCGGCCAGCTTCAGGTACAGCGACAGCGGGGTTTCAAGATCGGCGAAGGCTTCCGCCATCAGCGGAATGCGGTTGTAGCCCTGGGCAGCCAGGCTTTGAAATTCAAGTTCAGTGATCACTCTCGCACCTGTACACATCGAAGCCGGCGCTGCAAGCTGGTTCAGCTGCGTGTCGGCTGTTCATGAGGCTGGCGGGACAAGACCCGGCAGCGGGGGGTGACCGCGGAGCGCGGTCAGACGCCGTTGTGCGAGCGACGCCAGGGCCAGGCTCCCCGGTCGCTGGGACCGGGCCGGCGTGCGGCGGTGAGGGTGTGGGGGGCTGTGGAAAACATCGCGTGCGAAGTCTAGCGCAGCGTCCACCCCCGGGTCATGGGGCCTGATGGGGCCTGCTCGGGGCGCTGCGCAAAATTCGGCGTGGCACACTCTTTTGCCATCCTTTCGCACTGCTGCCCAGCCCACACCATGAACCGTCGAATCCTGCTGGCCGCAGCCGCCGCGGCCCTGATGCTCAGCCCAGCCGCGCGGGCGCAGACGGTCGATCTGGCCGGCGTGAAGTACCCACCCAGCGTGCAGTTGGCGGGCAGCACGCTGCAGCTGAACGGCGCCGGCATCCGCTACAAATTCATCATCAAGGTCTACACCGCCGGCCTCTACCTGGGCGCCAAGGTCAGCACGCCCGAGGCGGTGCTGGCCGCCAGCGGCCCCAAGCGCATGCACGTGGTGATGCTGCGCGACATCGACGCCAACGAACTGGGCAAGCTGTTCACGCGCGGCATGCAGGACAACGCACCCAAGGAAGAGTTCAGCAAGTCCATCCCGGGCACGCTGAAGCTGGCCGACCTGTTCTCGGCGCGCAAGAAGCTGAACAAGGGCGACAGCTTTTCGGTGGACTACGTGCCCGGCGTCGGCACGACCATCCTGGTCAACGGCAAGACCGAGACCGACACCATCAAGGAACCCGAGTTCTTCAACGCGCTGCTGCGCATCTGGCTGGGCCAGAGCCCCGCCGACCGGCTGCTGAAAGACGCGTTGCTGGGGCAGACGGTGCGCCCGCCAAACTACTAGGCTGGACGCTTCAGTCGAAACGCAGGTCGTCCAGGCGGTCCAGCACCGCGTCGGCACCGGCGGCTTCCACCGGCTCGCCGTGGTTGTAGCCGTAGCGCATCAGCACCACCGGGCAGCCGGCCGCGCGGGCGGCCTGTGCGTCGTTGCTGGAATCGCCCACCATCAGCGTGCGTGAAGGCGCACTGCCCAGCGCTTCGCAGGCCTTCAGCAGCGGCAGCGGGTGCGGCTTTTTCTGCGCGAAGGCGTCGCCACCGAAAACGTGGTCGAAGTAGCCGTCGAGCCCCTTTTGCGCCAGCAGCGGGCGGGCGAAGGAGCCCGGCTTGTTGGTCAGGCAGACGAGTGGCAGGCCGGCCGCACGCAAGGCCTGCAAGCCTTCGACGACACCGGGGAACACAGCCGAATGCTGGCCGTTGATCAGCAGGTAGTGGTGCTGGTAACGCGCCCAGGCGGCCTCGTACAAATCGGCTGGCGCGCCCACTTCAGCCAGCGTGCGCGTCAGCAGGTGCTCAGAGCCTTTGCCGACGGTGCGCGAGATGAAGGCGCGGCCGACCGGCGGCCAGCCCAGGTCGGCCAGCGCCAGACGCAGCGCGACGTCGAAGTCACCGACGGTGTCGACCATGGTGCCGTCCAGATCGACGATGGCGGCCGTGAGGCCGAGTGCGTTCACATTCATCGTTAGCCTCGGTGGGGGTTCAAATTTTTTTCGGCGCCGTATGGCGCGCGATCCAGGCCATGAATTCGCCGTACCACTGCTGCGAATTGCGCGGCTTCAGCACCCAGTGGTTCTCGTCGGCAAACCACAGCAAGCGGGCATCGACACCGCGCGCTTTCAAGGTGTTGTAGTAGGCCAGGCCGTTGCAGTCGGGCACGCGAAAGTCTTGCGCGCCGTGGATGACCAGCGTGGGCGTGCGCATGTGGGCGGCGCTGGCGTGCGGGCTCTGCGCCAGCACGCGCGCCGGGTCTTCCCAGTACAGCGCGGCCAGGTCCTTGGGGCGCACGGCGTAGGAATCGGCGCTGAAGGTGGCGATGCGGTCGAACACGCCGGCGTGGCAGACGTAGGCGCGGTAACGCCCCAAGCCCGACCCGGGCGCTACGTGCCCGTTCATCCACGCCACCAGGAAGCCGCCGTAGCTGCCACCGGTGGCGGTGATGCGCTGGGCGTCGGCCCAGCGCTGCTGCAGCAGCCAGTCGGTGCCGGCCTCGATGTCCTGCAATTCCAGTTCGCCCTGGCGGCCGATCAGGCTGTGCTTGAAGGCAAAGCCGAAGCCGCTGGAGCCGTGGTAATTCACCTGGGCAATGACCTGGCCAGGCGCCGCGAAGACATGCGCATTCCAGCGGTAGGAAAAGGTGTCGCCGGCCGCGGCGTAAGGCCCACCGTGGATGACCTGCATCACCGGGTGCTTCTTCTTCGCGTCGAAGCCGGCCGGGAAGGTCAGCCACATCTGGATGTCGTCGCCCAGGGCGCCCTTGAAGCTGACTTCGCGCATCTCGCCCAGCGCAATGCCTTGCAAGGCTGCGTCGTTGAAAGTCTCCAGGCGCAGCGGCGTGGCGCCAGCGCGCAAGGCCTGCACGCGCGCCGGGTGGTGGGCACTGTCGGCAGCCAGCGCGATGACACCGCCAGCCACGTCAAAGCCCTGCACCCAACCACCCGTGTGTTCGACGGCGGTCGAGCCTGCGGCGATCTGGTGGCGCCACAAATGGCAACGCCCGCGTTCTTCGGCGGTGAACAGGATGGACTTGCCATCGGCAGCCCAACGCAACGGCGCGTTCACCGAATAGTCCCAGCCCTCGTCCAACACGCGCCAACTGCCGTCGCGCTGCACCAGCGCCAACTGGGCCAGCGCGGTGTGGTGCGCGCCGACGTGGGCGGCGGTCACCGCCAACTGCTGGCCGTCGGGGCTGTAGCGCGGCGCGGCGAAGTCCCAGGCCGCGTCGTCCACGATGCTTTCGATGTCGCCGCGGCGCAGTTCGATGTCGGCCAGCGCCAGCCGGTTGCCGGTCTGCTGCACGGGCGCCGGGTCGTGCACGAAGGCGATGCGGCGGCCGTCGGGGCGCACGTCGTAAACCTCGTTGCCGGCCTCGTCGCGCGGCAGCTCGAAACGCGTGCCTTCGAAGAGGTCGCGCACCTTGCCCGTGGCCACATCCAGCAGGTGCAAATGCAGCACGCGGCCGGCCGGGATGTTGTGGTCCCAGTGGCGGTAAAAAGCTTCGCTGGTGGCGTAACCGCTGTCTTTGCGATCAGCTTGCGCTTTGTGCGCCTTGGCTTGCGCGGCGCTGCCTTTCAGCTCGGGCCAGACCCAGGCGGCGAAGACGAGGCGCTGGCCGTCGGGCAGCCACTTGAAAGACGCGATGCCGGGCGCGAAATCACTGACGCGACGGGCCTCGCCGCCGTCGGCCGCGATGACGTAGAGCTGGGCCGTGGCGTCCTTGTGGCCTTGCTGGTCGCGCTTGGCCACGAAGGCGATGCGCTCACCGGTGGGCGACCACGCGGCCTGGCCGTCCTTGCCGCCGCAGGCCGTCAAACGGCGCGGTGCGGCGTGGGTCGTCGGCAGCAGCCACAAATGCGTGGCCGACGTGTTGTCGGCCATCGAGCAGGTGGTGACCGAACACACGGCGCGCTGGCCGTCGGGCGACAGCGCCACGCCGCCAACGCGGTCCAAGGCCCACAGGTCTTCGACGGTCAGCGGCCGGGACTTGGGGGACTTGCTGGGCTTGCTCATCCCCCAAGTGTCACCCAGGCGCCGACCTCGACAGCGCCACCCGCCGCATCCCCGTCAGCCGATGGATTCCACCTGGCGCGACTGCTGGTAGGCGCTGCCAAACCGGTTGGCCAAAAAGTCGGGCAGCGCCACCTGTTCCTGGCGGATGAAACCGCTCTGCGGCAGACGGCCCTCGCGGAACAGATCCACCGCGGCGCAGATGCCGGCGGCCGTGGTGATCTGGATGGCCGACAGCGGCGCGGCTTCGTTGCGGTCGGCAAAGATCTTGCGCGCGAAAACTTCCTGCACCAGTTGCCCGCCGCGCATGCCGCTGACGGTGACGAACACCAGCACCACGTCCTGCATGGTGCTGGGGATGCTCTTGCGCAAAATGGCCTTCAGCGTCTCGGTGTCCTTGTTCAGCTGCAGTTCTTCCAGCAGCAGCTTCATCAGGTCGCGGTGGCCGGGGTAGCGCACGCTCTTGTAGTCCAGCGTCTGCACGCGGCCGGCCAGCGTCTCGCACAGGGTGCCCAGGCCGCCGCTGGTGTTGAAGGCCTCGTACTCGGTGCCGTCCAGGCTGAAATGCTCCAGGCCTTCGAGCGCCAGCACCTCAATGTTCTGGCCGTCGCGGATGGCCTCGCAGGGGTGGCAGTACTCGTTGATCAGGCCGTCCACGCTCCAGGTCAGGTTGTATTTCAGCGCGTTGGTCGGGAAGGCCGGCAGCGCGCCGACGCGCATCTTCACGTCTTGCAGCGTGTCGAA
>JANPHI010000356.1:0-1816 GCA_031424355.1 Betaproteobacteria bacterium | reverse complement strand
GCCCGGTTGCGGGCGGCCAGTTGCGCGGGGGTGCCGGGGTCGATGTCGAAGCCGATGGCCAGGAACTTGTCCTGCAGGTCCTTGGCAGCAGCGGCGGCGTTGATGGCGGCGTTCAGCTTGGCCACCACCTCGGGCGGCGTGCCGGCCGGCGCGAACACCGCGAAGTAGGCGATCAGCTCGTAGTCCTTCAGGCCCAGCGCCTCGTTCACCGTGGGCAGCTCGGGCACGGCGGCCGAGCGCTTCAGCGACGTCACGGCCAGGCCGCGGATCTTGCCGGCCTTGTACTGCGGCACGGTCACGCCGAAGTCGGCGGTGAACATGTTCACCTGGCCGCCGATCAGGTCGGTCATCGCGGCGGGGCCGGCCTTGTAGGGAATCGGATTCATCGTGATGCCGGCCATGCTGGACAACATCTCGCTGCTCACCTGCTGCGAGGTGCTGGCATAGGCAAAGCTCACCTGCCCCGGCTTGGCCTTGGCCATGTCGACCAGTTCCTTCAGCGTCTTGGCCGGCACGTCGTTGTTCACGGCCACCATCAGCGGCACCGACCCCAGAAAGCCCACCGGCGTGAAAGCCGTGTCCTGGTCGTAGGGCAGCTTCTTCATCAGGAACTTCAGCGCGGCGTTGGTGCTGTTGGTGCCGATGAGGATGGTGTAGCCGTCGGCCGCCGACTTCGCCACTTCGCCCGCCCCCAGCATGCCGTTGGCGCCAGGCTTGTTGTCGATGACGATGGGCTGGCCCAGCGTGGCCTGCATCTTCTCGGCGAAGGCACGGCCGATCTGGTCGGTGGCGCTGCCCGCCGCAAACGGCACGATGGCGCGGATGGGCTTGTTCGGCCAGGCCTGGGCTTGCGCCTGCATGTGCCACACGCCGGCACACAGCAGGGCGGCGGCGATGGCCAGGCGGCGGGTGACGGGGTGGATCGTGGCGTGCATCGTGGGTGTCTCCTGCGAGTTGGTCTGTGTGTGTGTGTGGCATGGCCGTGGCCGTGGCCGTGGCCGTGGCCGTGGCCGCGATTGTCAGCCTGGCCATGCACCGCGGGAAGGCAGGGGCAAGGCCAGGATCGCGCTGCTCAGCGTCTTGCCATGCGCGTCCAACGCCAGCGACCGCGTCACGCCGCCGCCCAGGGCCTGGTCCATGACGAAGTGCACGGCACCCAGGTGCGGCAGCAGGTGGCGCTGCACGCGACCCAGCACCACGCCGCTGTAGTGCGCCTGCACGCGCTCTGCGGTGAGCAGGCTTTCGAGCAGCGGGTAGTCGGCCGGGTCCAGCGCAATGACGCTGAGCGTTGCGCGGTTGCCCTTGTCGCCACTGCGCGCGATGGCGATGTCATGCAGCGTGGTGCGCTGCGGTGGCGGGGCGACAGCGGCGTTCACAGCGTCATCACCTCGACGTTCGTTTGCACGGCCGAACGCGGCACCAGGGCCGACGCCACCGCAATCACCTCGCGCACCGACTGCGTGACGCCACCGCCAGCCGCCGGGCCGTTCAGATAGAGCGCTTCCACCTCCTGCCCCACCCGCTCGGCCTGTGCCTGCGTGCTGCAACGCACAGCCAGCCGCACACGCACTTCAGAGGGCTGGCCGCCGGCGCCCAGCCCGGCGCCATGCATCGAGTCGACGCCGATCAGTTCGGCGCGGTGCTCCAGTGCCTGCCAGCCCAGACGCTGCAGCCGGTGCTGCAACAGCTGCAGGGCCAGCCGGCCGCGTGCCATGGCGCCGGGGCCGGCGTAGCCGATCTGGCCTTCTCCGATCCAGCCATCGCGGTAGCCCAGCGTGGCCTTCAGGTGCTCGGGCCGTGCGCTGCCGCTGGCGCC